>JAUMUF010000001.1:300000-578277 GCA_030530825.1 bacterium
GGCTCGAAGTTCTTTAAGAGAAGCCTCGCTCAAACCACCTGGGAAACCGCTGTGGCGGTAGTACATTTTATCTTCTTCTTTATTGCCTGTTACTTTAACTTTTTCAGCATTGATAACTACAACGAAATCTCCACCATCAGTGTGCGGTGTGTAAGTCGCTTTATTTTTGCCCATCAAAGCCTTGGCAATAAATGCGCTTAGGCGACCAAGAGTTGGCGCTTCAGCGGCGTCGATCAAAAGCCAGTTTCGGCTGACTTCTGTCGGTTTTTGTGAATAAGTTTTTGCATTAACAGCCATTACTTATCCTCCTTGTTGTGTTTAATTTCGTCAACAAATTCAATTGTCGCCATCTCAGCAGCGTCACCGCGGCGAATTCGAGTTCTCTCAATTCGAAGGTGTCCGCTATTTCGAGAAGTCAACTGTGGCGCGATCACATCAACCAACTTGTTGGCTGCGTCGATGTTGCCAAGTTTAGCAATAATCTGTCGGCGGTTGTGAAGATCACCTTTTTTAGCCTTGGTGATCAATTTTTCTGTGTAGCGCAATGTCTCTTTGGCTTTTGGCAAAGTTGTTTCGATTTTGCCGTGAATCACTAACGAGGTAGCCAAGCCTTTGAGGAGTGCGCGGCGTTGATCGCGTTCACGACCAAATTTTCGCCCTTTATATCCATGTCGGTGCATATTATAAATTTAACTCCGCTATTTTATCTTTAACTTCATCAAGTGCCTTGCTTCCAAAGCCTTTGAGTTCACGCAAATCTTGTTCGGTAAGGTTAATCAAATCGTGAACATTGCGAATGTTGTTATTAACAAGCGCATTTGTTGTTCGAGCCGTCAAGTTTAAGTCTTCAATTGGAGTGAAAAGTTCGCTTGCTTCGTCAGATTTTTCATCACCAAGAGCAGGCGCAGCCTCCATAGTTGTTGAGCCGGCGAGTGCAGAATATTGGTTTACTAAAATCGCAGCAGCCTGCTCGAAAGCGTCGCGTGGAGTAATTGAGCCGTCAGTTTCGACTGTGATGTCGAGACGGTCAAGGTTGGAATTTTGCCCAACGCGAGTGTTGTCAACTTTGTATCGAACTCGAAGAACTGGGCTAAAAATCGCATCCAAAGCAATCATATCGCTGTGAATTCGATCTTCGCTTGATTCCTCGATAGTTTTATAGCCGTGGCCAGATTCAACAACAAAATCCATAACGATTTTGGTTTTCGCATCATCAATAGTTGCGATGATTTGATCTGGATTTACAACTTCCATATCAGCATTGGCAGTAATATCACCAGCAGTGATTACGCCAGCGCCAGATTTTTCCAATCGAAGTTCAACCGGGCTGTCAGTATGAGCCTTAAATTTGATATTCTTAAGATTGAGCATAATATCAACAACATCTTCTTTGACGCCATCAATAGAAGTGAACTCGTGGCTCACACCTTCAATCTTAAAAGCAGTAATTGCAGCGCCGTTAATGCTTGAGAGCAAAACGCGTCGCAAACTGTTTCCGAGCGTATTGCCGTATCCAGGCTCAAGAGGCTTCACAACAAAAGTTGCAGAAGTTTCGTTGATATCCTGAATCTCAGCAAGCGCTGGATTATGAATTAATTTTGACATATAAACTTTTAGCTCCTTACCCTTTTTTATCGTGAGTAGTACTCGACGATTAACTGTTCGTTGATGCCAGTTTCTGCTTCTTCTCGTTTTGGAAGACCAGTGATTTTAACTGTCATTTTTTTGCTGTCAGCCTTGAGCCAACTCTTTGGTTGAGCGTCAGCATCAGCAACAACATTTTCAAGATTTGCGAAATAGCCAGATTTTTGGCTTTTTGGTCGAACAACGATTTCGTCGTCAACTTTTACGCGAATTGATGGAATATCAACTCGGCGACCATTCAACATAAAGTGACCGTGGCTTACCAACTGTCGAGCCTGTCGGCGTGAAGTTGCGAAACCTGCTCGGTAAACTGCGTTGTCAAGTCGAAGTTCAAGAAGTTGAAGCAAGTTTTCACCAGCCAAACCTTCTCGACGAGATGCTTCTTTCATTAGACGCGCGAATTGTTTTTCCAAAAGACCATACAATCGGCGAACTTTTTGCTTTTCACGCAATTGGATTGCGTAAAGGCTTGGTTTTCCTTGTCGAGCGCCAGAGTGCTGACCAGGAATTCCGCTTTTTCGCGCCATAATTTTGGCTGCCTTTGGATGAAGGGCATAGCCTTCTCGGCGTGATTGTTTAACAATCGGAGACCTATCTCGAGCCATAAATTAAGCCCTCCTTGCTTTCTTTGGACGAACGCCACCATGTGGAACGCCAGTCACATCTTTAATACTATCTACATTGATGTTCAAGTTTGAAAGTGAACGGATCGCTGAGTCACGACCGAGTCCAACACCTTTCACGAAAACATCTACTGAGCCAAGACCGTAAAGAGTCTTTGCTGATTCTGCTGCTTTTTCGGTAGCAACTTGGGCTGCATAAGCAGTACCTTTTTTGCTTCCTCGAAAGCCACAAGCACCTGCACTTGAAGCCGCCAACGCGTTACCTTTTTTATCAGTGAAAGTGATAATGGTATTGTTGAAGGTTGCCTGAATGTGCATTTGACCTGACGGAACAGATCGGCGCTGTTTTTTACGACTAACTTTTTCTGCCATTTTCCTATTCCTTCCTTAATCTTAGGTCTTACTTGCTGCTTTAGGTTGAGCGCCACCAACGGCGATTGCGCGACCCTTACGAGTTCGTGCGTTCGTTCGTGTTCGCTGACCGTTCACAGGCAAGCCTGCTTTGTGTCGCATACCTTTGTAATTGTTAATGTCTTTTAGACGTTTGATATTGTTTGCTACGAGGCGTTGCAGATCACCTTCTACAGTGTAATCATTGTCGATGATTTCACGTAGTTTCTGTTCTTCAGCCTCGGTGAGATCTTTCACCCGAGTGGTCGGCTCAATGTCAGCCGCCGCAAGGATGGTCTTAGCAGTTGTTCGCCCAATGCCATAAATATATGTCAAAGCGATCCAAACTTGCTTTTCCGCTGGGATTGTTACACCTGCGATTCGAGCCATATTTAACCCTGCCTTTGCTTATTCTTAGGTTTTTTCTTGTTGATGACGTATAGTCGACCTTTACGGCGAACAATTTTGTCATCAGGACTGATTTTTTTAACACTTGCACGAACTTTCATAAGTGTTTCAAAACTCCTTATCCTTTAGTTAATATTATCTGCAAGCCTCCAAAACAATATAAAGCCATTTATAAAATGGCGAAATATAATTTCGAATTTATCGCTTGCGAGCAGTCGGATTGGTAGCCGATTGCTTTTCGTCTCGGAGTCGGAAGCTGATTCTGCCCTTCGTGAGATCATAAGGGGTCAACTCTACTTCCACTCTGTCGCCCGGAACCAAACGGATGTAGTGCTTGCGCATTTTTCCGCTGATGTGAGCGATGATTGTATGCCCATTTTGAAGTTCAACCTTAAATTGCGTGTTAGGTAAAGCCTCCACGATTTTTCCTTCCAATTTAATTACTTCTTTTTGAGCCATAAATCTTTCCCATTTTATCTTATTTTAAAGTAAAAGTCAAGAGTAATTTTTACAATATTTTGGTTTTTAGAAAAATAAAAAACGCCCAGAATGTCTCTGAGCGAAAATTTAGATTAAAGGATTTTCTGCAATGTTCTACTGCGATTCTTAAGAATGTCGACTTAATCCCCACGAATCATTCTATCAATATCTATATCCTCTTCAGTTTTTCGAAGAACATCAGATGTAAAGTTGGCATAATCAGCCTTCTTATGAAGGATATTAGTTTGTGACACAGACAGAACCGAACCCTGAACAGAAAATACTCTGTGTGTATCTGTAAGATTAGCCGCAAAAGCCGAGTTTTTGGCAACTTGAACTGAATAAAACCGCTTTTGGCTATCCCAAGATTGCGAGATTTTGTCGAGTAAGCCACTAGATGGATTGATCGCGAAGGCGATTTCTGCCAATTTTAGCATTTCAAAATCGCCAGCAGTATCGCCAACTGCAACAATCTTAAAATCATCCCAACATTTAGAGCGATAATGCCCACTTAAAAGATCGTAGTTTTCGCGCAAAAAATCACGGATAATCTTATCTTTGTTGTGATAAGTTTCTGGACCGACCGGCTTATATCTTAGATCTTGAGGATCCTGAATAAATATTTGCCCGACGCCTCCGTCAAAATTAAATTTTTCAACAAAGGCATCAACTAAAAATTGCGGAGAACCAGAAATCGCAATCAGTTTATATCCTTCACTCCTAAGAACTTCGATAAGCTCAACCGAGAAGTCGTAATAAAGCGCACGATCAACCGCTTTTTGAGCCACATCGCGAAGCTCATCGAGAGAGTAGCGATTAAGCGAGCTCATCAGGTACCCTACAAGCTGATGGCTATATTCGCCAAAATCCGCATCGTCATTGGTTTCTCGATATTTTTTCTTGGCGGCTTCGAGATGGTTACCGAGCATATCTTGCTTTAAGCGAAGATCGTAATCATCTTTAATCTCACTAAAATGTCTTTTTAGCCCGTCAAGAACCTTTAGCGCCTGCTCAGGTAGTGGTCGCTTCGATACTGTTCCATCAATATCAAAGAAAGCAATTTTTGTTTTATCCAGATTCCCCATTAGAAAATCCTCCCTATTTGTAAAATTTCGAGCAAGGCTCTGTCACTATTTTATCAGATTAAGAATTAAAATAAAAACTCTTTCGCTTAATTTTCGAAAGAGTTTTATGTTTATCAACTAAACTTGAACCGCTCGTAGCATAACTCTACTGTTGTAAGTCTGCTCACGTTCATTCCATTGACCAACGCAAGTAATAACGTTGAGTCCTTGCTTTCCCTGCTCGTGAGAGTTAAGCATCGTGGACATTCCGTATGGATTTTTGGGATCGTTTATGTCTGAGACTAACATTTCTCGGCTATCTTTGACTTCATATGTAAAAATTTGCCCGTCGCCTCGCTCGATGATAATTCTTCCACCATTTTTTAGTTTACCTAACTTCTTGAAAATGCCATCAAAGTTAGGTCCGCCGTTGTGCCCATCCAACAACAAAGCACCCGTGCCGTTGTTTTCTGGCTTAGCACTGCCAACATACCATCCAGCATCATAAATTGAAACTGGCGCATCTAATTGATTAGTTGATTTGACGACATTCAGTGGGACAATTCTTGCTTTATTTATGCCAAGTTCTGGCACTGAGATATATCTTGGGTGGGTCGCAGGGACCGTCCATTCAACCTTCTTCTCTTCGGTGATTGGAGTTTCGTCAACACGAGTATTATCACCTTCAGCAACTAAAGAATTGGTTGGATTATTTACTGTGGGCGTCTTATTACCTTGATCTATGAAATATTTCACAGAATAAACAATCAGACCAACCCACGCAATCGCTAAAATTATCCAAGATATAATTTTAACTTTTGATTTTTTTCTTCGAACAATCATCTCTTATTTATAGTCATCGTAAGTAACCATCATTGCGCGAGAGCCAAGACTTCGAAGTGTCTCAAGCGCAACAGTGACTACAATCAACAACCCTGTTCCACCAATTGATAAGTTACTATTTTGGACTTGCGCCCAGTGATAAAGCAGATAATCCGCTACAAACGGCATAATCGAGATCAAGCCAAGCGCCAAAGCGCCAAATAGGTTGAGTCGATTAACTATTCCATTCAAAAAATGCGCAGTCTTAACACCTGGTCGCACACCCTCAATAAATCCACCTTGTTTCTGGAGATTTTCAGCAATTTCATTAGAATTAAATACAATAGAAGTGTAGAAATATGTAAATGCCACAATCAAAATAAAGTAAACGACTGGATATATAAACGCTTCCCAAGTTTGACCAGTGAAAGATCCTGGGTTTGGTGCTTGGAACCAAGTTATAAGTTTGTCGGCCAATTGCGTATTAGTATTGGAAGACTTCATAACTTGCCCAATAAAGGCAGGAAGACTAAGGAACGACACGGCAAAGATAACCGGAACGACACCCGCCACAATCATTTTAATTGGCAAAATACTCTTAATACCACCATAGGTTGAGTTGCCGTGAACACGCTTGGCGTAATTAATAGTTACCACGCGTTGCGCTTCGTTAATTTTAACAAGAATATATAGCAAAATTATACCGACAGCAAGCATAACTACCATAATCCAGAACGCCACAGGATTTACAGGCAGGCTAAACCAGTTAAAGATGCTCATTTTTCCATAAGTAGAAGTATCTCCAAGTGAAGCAACAAAAGTTCCAAGAGTTGCAGGAAGTTGCGCCACAATACCAGCAAAAATAATCAAAGAGATACCATTACCGACACCTTTTTCAGTGATAAGTTCACCAAGCCACATCAAAAGAATCGATCCAGCGCTCATCGAGGCGACCGCCACAATCCAGTCGAGTTGCGACATACCCTCAAATACAGTTGTATTGTTTTGAAGGACGGTACTTTGAAGAATGAAAATATATGCGATAGACTGAACAATCGCTAACGGCACGGCAATAATTCGAGTCCATTGATTAATTTTCTGACGGCCAGACTCACCGTTATTACTCATTTCCTCCAACGCAGGAATAGCCTTAGTCATAAGTTGCGAGATGATTGATGCTGTAATAAATGGTGAAAGACCAACAAGCATAATAGAAAATTGCGTTAACGCCCCGCCGGACAGTAAGTTTAAGATTCCACCAAGATCAGTAGAGTTGATTGCTTTAGAAACAACATCTTTAAGTTGGGTAGGTTCTGCCAAAGGCACAGGTATATGTGACAAAAATCGGTAAATAACAATTATACCAATCACGCCGAATACGCGCTTTTGCATATCCTTGTTTTTAAGTGATTTAAATATAGTCTTCCATTTCATAACAACTATTTTACCACATTCTTCTCTTGAAAAAAAGACAAAAACGCTATTTCATCAAGAAAAATATAAGCACAATCACACCCAAAGCGATTCGATACCATCCAAAAGCCTGAAAGTCGTGCTTTTTGATAAATTTCATCAAGAATTTTATAACAAAAATCGAAACCCAAAAAGTCAAAGTTGTAGCAAAAATCAGATAAGAAATTTCATTCAGCGTAAAATTAAATCCGAATTTAACAATCTTCAAAAAACTCGCGCCGAAAATCACAGGAATACCCATAAAGAACGAAAATTCCGCAGCAGTTTCTCGAGAAAGACCAAGAATTCTTGACCCTAAAATAGTCGAACCAGACCGAGAAGTTCCAGGAATCAGAGCAAGCAATTGGAACCCACCAACTTTGAGCGCATCGAGATAAGAAATCTCACCCAAATCTTTAGTCTTAGGTTGGATTTTTTTGACCTTATAGATTCTTTCGATAACAATGAACAACACACCATAAACAATCAGTGCCCCAGCCACAACCCATGCGTTCATCAATTTTGCATCAATAAAATCATCAAGCAAAAAGCCAAGTATCGCCGCCGGGATGCTTGCCACGAGAACTTTTTGCCATAAAGTCCAAGTTTTATGTTTCTCATATCGAGTTTTAAGGCTAGAAAATGGATTTAATTTTTCAAAATAAAGATACACAACTGCTAAGATTGCTCCAAGTTGGATCACGACCAAAAACAGGCTCTTAAAATCATCCGTAAAACGGAATTTCACGAGTTCATCAAATAAAATCATATGTCCAGTGCTAGAAACAGGCAACCATTCAGTCACGCCCTCGATCACGCTCACCGTCACAATTTTTAGCAATTCAAAAATATCCATAAGCCTATTATACATTATTTTCGGTAAAAATAAAACAGCCCCTTTTGAGGACTGCTTTATTCTAATTATTCAACGTCGGCTGCTTTGGTTTTAAGAGGTGTAGGAACCTTTTCGAATTTACCACCAGCCTTTTCAATTGCTGCGATAACAGATTTCGAAGCGGCTTGAACCTTCAAGTTAACCTTCTCGTTCAACTCACCACGAGCGATGACTTTAACCTTATGGAAAGGTGTTGCAATGTAGCCTTCTTCAAACAATCGGAAGTTGTCAACATCACCAGCCAAATCATTCAAGTGGTCAAGGTAAACAACTTGCGCAGGTTTTGCCAAAGATTTGAAACCTTTGATCTTTGGGGTAGCCTTAACGATTGAGTTCTGTCCACCTTGGAAGGTTGGGCGAAGTTTTTTACCAGTTCGAGCACCCTGACCTTTTGTGCCACGGCCGGCAGTTTTACCGCGACCAGCCGAGATACCGCGACCAACGCGGATTCGCTTTTTGTTGGCTTCTACTTGGAGTTCATTGTATTTCATTACTTAGTCTCCTTTTTTGCTTTTGGGGCATTTAGCCACTGATTTTTAGGAACAAGGCTCGCCAAAGCATCAACAGTTGCGTAAGCGATGTTCACTTTATTGGTTGAACCAAGCGATTTTGAAAGCATATTTCGAACGCCAGTTACGCCGATAATTTGTCGAACAACACCACCAGCGATAATACCAGTACCAGGAGCGGCAGGCTTCAAAAGAACGTGCGCACCAGTAACTTTTTTCTCAACTTCGTGTGGGATCGTGTCGCCTTCGAGAGCGATTTCAACCATATTCTTCTTTGCGACATTGGTTGCTTTTGCGATAGCCGCAGTCACATCTTGACCTTTGGCTACACCAACGCCAACTTTGTTTTTGCGGTCACCCACAACAACAAGAGCCTTAAAGCGGAATCGGCGACCACCTTTTACCACGCGAGAAACGCGGTCGATATTGATAACCAATTCTTCAAATTGTTTTTCTTCGCGAGGCTGCTCATTGCGTCGGCCTCGGCGTTCATTGTTTTTACCGCCGCGATTGTTAGCGCGTGGTGCTCGGTTTTGAGTTTTTTGGTTTTCCATAAATTAAAACTCCAATCCTTCTTTTCGAGCAGCGTCAGCAAGTGCGGAAAGTCGACCTGCGTATTGGCGACCATTTCGGTCGAACACTACTGAATTAATTTTAGCCTTCTTTGCTTTTTTGGCGATTTCTTCACCAATTTTAGCGCAAAGTTCAGTCTTCGAACCCTTCAATTTTGAACCAACAGTTGTCGCAGAAACAAGAGTTTTTTGCGCAACATCATCGATGATTTGGGCTTGAACGTGAAGGTTGCTGATAGTCACGGTTAGGCGTGGTCGTTCAGCAGTTCCTGAAATTTTTGCGCGAACGCGGTTCTTTCGAAGAGATTTATTCAAATTCTTCTTTACTAAAGCCTTAGACATTATTTACCTGCCTTTCCTGCTTTGCGCAAGATTACTTCGTCAACATATTTAATACCTTTACCCTTGTATGGTTCAGGCTTCTTCAAAGCACGAATTTCTGCAGCGGTTTGACCAACGGCTTGTTTGTCAATTCCGGCAACAGTGATAATCATTTTGTCATTAGACAAAGTAATACCATCTTTTGCTTTGTAGATTACAGGGTGAGAGAAGCCAAGTTGCATCTCAAGTTCCTGTGGGTTGTTAGTTTGGACGCGGAAACCAACTCCGTTAACTTCCAATTTCTTTTCGAAACCTTTAGTTACGCCAGTAACGGCGTTATTCAAAAGGGCTCGTTGTAGACCGTGTTGTGCTCGGGCTACGCGTTCGTCATTTTTTCGAACAACCTTGAGAGTAGCCTCTTCGAGAGAAACCTCGACATCTGAGAGATGAGGCACAGTCAATTCGCCCTTAGCGCCTTTAACTGAAATCTCGTTCTCGTCAATCGTGATTGTCACGCCGGCTGGTACCTCAATAGGCAGTTTTCCGATTCGACTCATTGAACTTTTCCTTTCATTAAAGAGTGATTTTTGTTTTGTTGTGCTTTCGAATTGCTTCGAGGCGCAAAATCTCCCAAATTTCACTCGCATTATTATTAACTTTTCCAGTTTATCATAATACTACTAAAAAATCAATAGTTTTTACTGGCTTTTAAAAAACTTTATTTCACAATCTGAGTAAATTTTTTCAAATAATAACCGATCGGCTTTGTTCGCTTGTAATTTTAGTGAAAATATTGTAAAATTATATTAAATTTGCTTCGGCAAGAACATTTAAAGAGGAGGTTTCTTATGAAACTAATAATGGCGTATCAGCATCCAGCGCTCTTGGAGCCTGTTTGCGAAGTTGTCAAACGAGGAAGACTTTATAGTTCCGCGTTTAATGTAGAAAAATTTCTGAGCGCAGAAGTCGATGAATCAGTAAAAGACATACTTTTATCTTTGCCGAGACCGACCACTGATGAAGAGATAAGCAAGATTTCAACAATTCTATCTCTTTCTGCTAGGCGCGACATCTATGACCCTAACAAAAAATTAGGCTGGCGTAGCAATGAAGCACTCTGCTCATTAGACACAGAAACCCTTGAGATTCTGGCTGTGTCGCTCAATATTTTTACTCAAGAAGGGCTAAATGAGGTCGTCAGCCTTCTTATTACTGGAGTTTTACCAGAAGAACTTTTGCGCGAGTTTATAGACTCTATGATATTAAAGAATCGTATAAATAAGCCAAGTTTTTATGAATATTTCCTAGATAAAATTGGAATCGATAATATCGAAGAGAGTTTTATGGATTTTCTGGAAAACGATATTTTACTCCATTATTATCCGATGTATTCAAGCCTTAAGCATCTTTTTAGGATTGAATTTTGGAAGTGGATCTGGCTCAAAGAGCGTGGAATTCTGAAAAATCCCGCGGCGAGATTTTTTGAAAAGTTAATCGAATTCGAAGGTATCCGTGACGATAATCCGAGATTTCGAGTTCTGGAAGAGTTACGCAAAGAACGACGCAGAATCGTGGCAATTAGCAAGGGCCTCAACGCTAAGATGGGCGCACTGTCCAGAGATTATAACTGGCAAGAGGAAATTGCTAATCTGACTCGAGAAATTCAGAATTTCCCCAAAGGATTTCAGTCAAATCGAGATGGTGAAAGCAATATTCATCACCTATTCTTCCCATCCAACAGATACACCCACGGTATTACCAAGGCGTATCGCGGCAAAGCATTCAATAAAATCCGCATATTGAAAAAATCTCACGCGCGGATGAATATTGAATTAGAAAATTTTGGCGACAGATATGGGTTCCCGATTTTAACGCCAGATCTGATTGATGCAATCAAGGCCTATCGAGAAAATTTCGAAATTCCGTATCTTAACTTTTTGAGTCTAAGAAGAACTTTTGCTGAAATTTGCTCGGCCACAGAGCCATCGATCGAGGATGTTCAAAACGACCAAGTGCGTGAGATTTATGCGCTGTCTGCTAGATTTTACGATCTGTTTGAAGTTCAGGCAAAGTATATTAATCGAGAAACCGTCCGCTGATTCCTAGCCCGCTTCAGTAAGCGGGTTTTTTATCGCCTAAATTCTAAAAATCTCACAAAATCACCAAATTTATCCCTAGAAAATTCATGCTGAATTTGTTCAGCCAAATCAAGCCTGTCTGTTATAATGCCATCAACTTCAGATTGAATATAGCGAGAAATCCGCTCACGATCATTAATTGTCCACACAAAAATCTCTAGTTTTTTGTTCTTTGATCTCTTTATAAATTTTGGTCTAAAAGAAAAATCCTCAACAGCATAAAAATCCAAATTCAGCCGACCAAAATCACCAAAAATCAGCGGAATCACGCCACCAGTCTTGATCTCTGGTGCCAAGCGCTCAATCTTAGAAATCAGGCCAAGATCAATCGACATAACTCTCTCTGTTTTAGAAATTCCCAGATCTCGAACTTTTTTAATGAAGAGTTGTGGCAGATTTTCAGGCTCCTGCCCGTGCGTTTTGATCTCAATCAAAAGACCGATCTTCAGGCTCTTAGCGCGAGCAACAAATTCTTCAAAGGTAGGAATTCTACTCTCAAAATTACCATCAGAAATTCTAAGTGCTTGAATCTGCTCCAAAGTCAAATCACCGACCCGCAGATCTTGCCCCGTCAAACGCTTGAGGTTAGTATCATGAACTACCACAAAATGGCCATCGCGCGTCAATTGAATATCCATCTCCACCAGATGAGCGCCTTTGCTTTTGGCGGACTCTAGCGCTTCGAGAGAATTCTCCACTCCACCGTAAATATCACCACGATGAGCAATATTCAAGATGTTTTTATTGGGGCGAGCGTAATAAATTTTCACCGCATTACTCACAATTGATCCAATAAATAAGATCAAAACCGTTATCACCAATAACTTTGATCGCTTTTTTCTTTCTTTGTGAGTTTCTTTTATGAGAGTCGAAGCATTCAGATAATTCAAAAGCACCACCACGATAGTGATTTTGCTCATCATTAAAAATCCAAAACTGACCGCATCTAAAGTTGTATAAAAAATCGTCTTAGAAAGCCAAAAATCAAGATTCTGCGCGAATTTCTCAAGAGTAATACCTACAATAGCCATAATGCCAAGCGCTACAAATGCCAGAATAACATTGAAAAATCCAATCGCCAGAATAATTTTAAGTTTGTTGCGGCGTGTAATTTGCCACGATTTTTTAATGTTAGAAACAAGAGATTTTTTACTAAGAATCGACAAAGGCAAAGTAAAAATCAGTCGCAGATTAAGATAAAACACACCTGCAAACAGCAAAACCGACATAAGCGCCCCCGACTCGCTCTTGAAGAGTTCACCAATAATAAAATCAGGTATTTTAATTTGGTTCAGCAGAACTGAATTTAGTCCTAGATTACCAAACGGGATCATAATCACAAAATACGCCAAGAAAAATGGAATTTGCCCACCCAAAACCAGCGACTTCATATTCTTGAGCGTTTGAGAAAAGACCTTTTTGAATGAAAATCCACTGCCCGTACGGCGAGATTCTATCAAAGTTATCAAAAAAGAAAATTCCACAAAAGTCAAAAACGCTACTGCTATCAGGTAAAAAATCCACGCTAAAATGCTTAAAGGGCTGGACAAAAATGCGCCAAGGTTATCTTTAGTTAAATTGGGTTGCCCAGAAACAAGCAAAATCCCACGGAACATAACAGACAAAAGCCCCACTCCCGCAACCGTCATAAAAAAATGGAGTAGCGACCCGCCAATCAAGAAACCATACTTATTACGATAGATATTTTGCCAAGAATTGGCTATTAAAGTCTTTAACATTATTAAATAATTTTAGCATATTTTACGCCAAAAATCAAAAATCACCCACATTTCTGCGAGTGATTTTTGCTGAAATTTGGTAAATTACCAAACCTTCAAGAGGAGTTCGCCACCAAGTCGTTGTTTCTTGGCTTCGAAACCGTTCATAACACCTTTTGAAGTTGAAAGTAGAACCATTCCGCGACCAGATTTGATGCGTGGGATTTCTTCTACGCCAACATACATTCGGCGTCCAGGCTTGCTCATTCGAGTCAATTCGTTGAAGCGAGCAACTTCGCCATCTTTGTTGATTTTTACAACCAAGATATCACGAGGTTTTGCGGATTCAACAGAAACTGATTCAATGTAGTTCGCCTTTGCGAGTTCTTCAGCGACAACTTTTTTCAATTTTGAACTTGGAACTCGAATTTCATTTTTTCCGACCAAAGCCGCGTTTCGAATGCGGGTAAGAAGGTCAGCAATTGGGTCAGTTGATTGTAATGACATTATTCTGTTCTCCTTTCCTACCAACTACTCTTTGTTACGCCAGGGATTTCACCCTTTGAGGCTTTAATTCGAAATGTGATACGGCTCATACCAAAGCGTCGCATATAACCGCGTGGACGACCATCGAAGTTGTCTCGGTTTTTGTGGCGAGTTGGTGATGAGTTGCGAGGCAATTTCTGAAGACCTTCTTGGTCGCCAGCAGCCTTCAATTCGGCGCGCTTTGCGGCGTATTTTTCGATCATTTTCTTGCGTTTTAGATCTTTTGCAATCATTGATTTCTTAGCCATTACGCTTTTCCTTTCTTCTCAAATGGAATACCGAATTTTTCAAGAAGTGCTCGAGAATGAGCCGCATCTTGGTTTTTAATCACAAAAGTGACTTGTAGACCGTGAAGAATTTGGGTTTCTTCGAAATTCAACTCTGGGAAAATCGATTGCTCGAGAATACCGAGATTGTAATTTCCGCCCTTGTCGAAGCCTTTTGCGCCAACACCGTGGAAGTCTCGCACGCGAGGCAATGCCACATTGGTTAGGCGATCGAGGAATTCGTACATTCTGTCACCGCGAAGTGTTACGCTGTAACCGATTGGCGCACCCATTCCACCACGAATCTTGAAAGTCGCGATAGATTTCTTTGCCAAGCGTTCAACTGGAGTTTGGCCAGTAACTTTAGTAATAGTGTTTTTTACTAAATCTTGGAAACGCTTGTCATCTTTTTTCTTACCAGTTCCAACGCTAACAACGATTTTTTCAAGTTTTGGAACTTGGTGAATATTTGTTAGCTCTAGTTCGCTTTGGAGTTCTTTAACAAATTGCTCTTTGTAAAGAGTTTTCAAGCGTGGAACATAAACAGTAGTTTTAGCCATTATTTATCTCCTTTTTTGCTTGATTTAGCGCTTTTAGCCTCTACTTTTTTAACCTTGTGAGCAGGAGTTGGGACATGAATGTCCTTTACACCTCCACGAGGATTGAATTGATTTGGCTTAATGTGTCGGTGTTTTTTACCGATACCTTCAACCAAAAATGCGTTCTTTTTAGGCAGAACTTTTACAACTTCACCAGTTGCGCCTTTATCTTTTCCGCTGATGATTACAACTGTATCACCTTTTACAATTCCGTTGACTGCCATATTATAGAACCTCCGGTGCTAAGCTGATAATTTTGTTATAACCAAGGTCACGAAGTTCTCGCGGAACTGGACCAAATACGCGGGTTGCTTTTGGTGTTTTGTCCTCACCAATGATAACTGCGGCATTCTCGTCGAAGCAGATAGTTGAACCATCTTTTCGGCGAATTTGATCGCGAGTTCGTACCACAACTGCTTTAACAACAGATTTTTTCTTGATATTACCAGTTGGGTTGGCGTCTTTTACGGTTGCAACGATAACATCGCCAACTCGTGCGTAGCGCCTCTTTGAGCCACCGAGAACGCGGATACAAAGGATTTCCTTCGCACCGCTGTTGTCAGCAACTTTTAGTCGGGATTCCTGCTGAATCATTAGGCCTCCTCTTCTTTCAGCTCGATTGTTCCGCGAGCCTTTTCAACCACTTCAACCAAAGCAAAAGATTTGGTTTTTGAGATTGGTCGAACTTCTTTGATGATAACTTTGTCGCCTTCACCGGCTTCATTCATTTCATCATGAGCAGCGTATTTTCGAGTAACAGTGTATTGCTTGCCGTAAATTGGGTGTGTTTCACGGCTAGTTACAGAAACGGTAATGGTTTTGTTGGCTTTCGCGCTTGAAACGATACCAGTCATAGTAGTCGCCATATTAGATTTCACCTTTCTTTACGAATTTAACTTTTACTGGAAGTTTGTGGCCAGCAAGTCGCATCGCCTCGCGAGCAACTTCTTCAGAAACACCGTTCATTTCGAACATAATTGTTCCTGCTTTAACCTTTGCCACAAAGAATTCTGGGTTTCCCTTACCGCTACCCATTTTCACATCTTGTGGTTTGCGGGTAACTGGAGTGTGAGGGAAGATTCGGATCCAAACCTGACCACCACGTTTGATGTAGCGAGTCATCGCGGTTCGGGCTGATTCAATCTGTCGTGAGTTGATTCGCTCATTTTCAAGACTCATCAAACCATAATCACCGAAGGCAACAGTGTTTCCACGAGTTGCTCGGCCTGGGTTTTTGCCTTTTCGAACTTTTCGGTGAGCGGTCTTCTTTGGTAATAAAATAGCCATTACTTATCGTTCCTTTCACCTTTGTTAATCCAAACTTTCACGCCGATAATACCAGCAGGAGTTTGGGCGCGAGCACCGTGATAATTGATGTCAGCGCGAATTGTATGAAGTGGCACAGAGCCTTCTGAGAATTTCTCACGGCGGCTCATTTCAGCGCCGTTGAGACGACCAGCCACCTCGATTCGAACACCTTTTGCGCCAGCGTTCATCACATTTTGAAGCGCCATTTTTACCGCACGGCGGAAGTTAATTCGGCGTTCAAGTTGATGAGCGACGTTTTCAGCAACAAGTTTTGCTGAAAGTTCTGGGCGTCGAACTTCTTCGATATTGATTCGAACTGGAAGGCTAACGAGTTTCTCAAGTTGAAGTTTCAACTCTTGAACGCCAGCACCGCCTCGACCGATCACAACACCAGCCTTAGCAGTGTGAATTGTGATGGTGATTAGGTTTTCAGTTCGTTCGATTTCGATGCGATCGATAGTTGGGCGAGATTCGAAGCGCTTTTCAATGTGCTTGCGGATCTTGTCGTCTTCTACCAAGTTCTTTGCAAAATCTTTTTTAGATGCGAACCATCGAGAATCCCAGTTTTTGTGAGCCTGAAGACGGAAACTGATTGGATTTACTTTCTGTCCCATTATTTGCTCTCTTTCTCTGCTTTTTTAGCAGGGGTTTTCTTAACTTCGGCTTTTTTGGCTGGAGCCTTTTTCTCTTTAACCACGCCAGAAACTTCGATCAAAATGTTAGAAGATTTCTTCTGGAATGGAAGCGCCATACCTCGCATATGAGGCTTGAATCGCTTGAGGCGAGCGCCAGCAGTTACAGAAACAGTAGTCAAAACCAAAGTTTTTGGATCTACGTTGTCGTTGTTTTTAGCATTTGCCGCAGCAGATTGGATAGCCTTTTTCACTGCCAACGCACTTCGGCGTGGAGTGTGATCAAGGATAACAAGGGCATCAGCAACAGTTCGGCCTCGAACAAGCGAAGCAACGATCGAAACTTTTCGTGGAGTCTGAGCGACACCTTTGATGTAAGCACGTGTTGTTTTAGTAGCCATTATTTTTTATCCTTTCCACCGTGTTTGCGGAATTTGCGTGTTGGTGAAAATTCACCAAGTTTGTGGCCAACCATGTTTTCTGTGATGTAAACAGGAACATGAAGGCGACCGTTGTGGACAGCGATTGTTCGACCAACCATTTCTGGAGTGATTGTACAAGCGCGAGCCCAAGTTTTGATTACCGTTCGGTCATCGGCACCAAGCGCTGCTACCTTTTTAGCAAGTTTGAAGTCGATAAACGGACCTTTTTTCAATGAACGACTCATTTATTTTCTCCTCTTCGCTTCGTGACGACTCTTCACGATAAATTTATTAGTGCTCTTGCGGCGACGAGTTTTGTAGCCGAGAGTTGGTTGACCCCAAGGTGTGCGTGGAGTCGCGCGGCCGATACCGTGACGACCACCGTCACCACCACCGTGTGGGTGATCTACAGCGTTCATAACAACACCACGAACTGTTGGGCGAATACCTTTGCGGCGATTGCGTCCAGCAGAACCAATTTTTACGTTTTGGTGCTGAATATTACCAACTGTTCCGAGAGAAGCGTGAGATTCCAAGCGGAATTTTCGAACTTCACCAGATGGCAATTTCACCTGAGCATAGTCACCTTCTTTAGCCATCAACTGTGCTTTTGCGCCAGCCGAACGAACCATTTGGGCACCTTTGCCTGGAGTGATTTCAATTGCGTAAATTTGCGCACCAACTGGAATGTCTGAAAGTGGAAGGCGGTTAGACTCTTCGATTTCAATCTGTGAACCAGTTTGGAAAGTTTTGCCTTGGAACATAGAAGTGTCAGCCAAAACGTAGTAGAATTTGCCATTTTGATCTTGAACGCGGGCGATTCGAGCGGATCGGTTTGGATCGTATTCGATTTCACGAACGGTCAAAGTCAAGCCAAGTGGCAATTTGTGGGTCAAGATGCGGTAATGCCTCTTTACACCACCACCTCGGTGTCGAACAGTAATTCGACCAGAGTTGTTGCGACCAGCATTTTGCTTTTTTGCCTTCAAGAGAGATTTTAGCGGTTTCTTGGTTGTGATTTCGCTATAATCCTCAGTGGTCATACCTCGTCGAGCAGGAGTCGTTGGGTTATACTTTTTGATAGCCATTACTTCTTCTCCTCAGTTTGAGCGGCCTCAGTTTCAAAGATTGCGATTTTGTCGCCTTCTTTTACAGAAACATAGGCTTTTTTGATATCTTTCTGGGTAGTTGAGCCAGCAACATATCGCTTTGGATTGCGAGATTTGTTGATTCGCTTAACTTTTCCAGATTGAATTACGGTTCGAACACCAGTTACGGTTACGCCGAATTCTTTTTCAATCGCTTCTTTGATTTGATTTTTGTTCAAAGAAAGCGGTACATTAAATGCGTAAACATTTTTTTCTACAGAAAGAGCATAAGTTTTCTCGGTTGCTCGTGGAGTAATAGGTTTGATAGCCATTATTTTTCTCCTCCTAACCAGTTTTCAATGATTTCGACTGCTTGTGGCGCAATGACAATGTGGTCAGCGTTAAGAATGTCGAAAACATTTAGATACATTGGCGAAACAAGCAAAACTTCAGAAAGGTTGCTGGTTGCGCGAATCAACTCATCGGTTTTTTCTGCAACGATCAAGATTCGTCGGTTGAGTTTGTTGTCTGCCAAGAATTTAGCAACTTCAGCAGTTTTACCAGTGGTCTTGATTTCAGAAACAAGCACTTTGTCGGCCTTAACAGTCAACGCCTGTCGAAGCGCAACTCGCTTAGAAGTTTTTGAAATTTTCTTGGTGTAGTTTTCGTTACCGCGTGGTCCAAAAACGATACCACCGCCTCGCCAGATTGGGTTACGGATTGAGCCAAATCGTGCTCGACCAGTTCCCTTTTGGCGCCAAGGCTTTTTACCACCACCGCGGACTTCACCACGCTGTTTGGTTGTTGCCGAAGCAAGTCGATTATTTGCCAAGTAAGCGTCGTAGGCAAGTTTCAAAAGTTCATGATTGCGAACTTCAACCGCAAAAACGCTCTTTGGTAGAGTTGTTTTTTCAGCCATTATGCTTTACCTCCAATACTTACGAGACCCTTCTTAGGTCCTGGCACAGCGCCTTTTAGACCAATAAGGTTGTTTTCTGCGTCAATGTACGCAACAACAAGATTCTTCACAGTTACGCGGTCGTGACCCATTCGGCCAGGCATTCGCTTACCTTTGAAGACTTTTTGTGGATACATTGAACCGATTGAACCCACGCGTCGAACGTTGCCGTTGCCACCGTGAGAACTTTTACTTGTGTTGAAGTTGTGGCGTTTAACGGTTCCTGCAAAACCTTTACCTTTGCTTGTGCCAGTAACATCTACGATGTCGCCGAGCGCAAACGCTTCAACATTGATTTTTGAGCCGACTTTGATTTCTGAAGAAATCTCGTCAACGCGGAACTCACGAATATGCTTCGGAGTTACCTCTGCTGGTTTTACATGTCCAGCCACGGCCTTGCTCAGGTTCTTACCCTCACCAAAAGCCACTTGGACTGCGTTGTAACCGTCAGTTTCGACAGTCTTGACCTGAGTCACAGTCACAGGGCCGGCTTGAATTAGCGTAATTGGTGTTGCAACGCCATCTTCGCCGATGATTTGGGTCATACCAATCTTGGTACCGAGAAGTGTTTTCATTTCACTTATGCTCCCATTAGGTTAATATTTATAATACTCCATTTACACTCTTAAAGCTTGGCTGTCGTGCGGTTTTGCGGTCGAGCATTCTCTGTTGCAACCTTCACATTGCCAAGTTTTAATATTTACGCAAATAAAGTTCAAGGTCAATTGTAGCATAAAAACAAAGAAAAAGCAAGGGGTTTAAGCCTCGCTTTTTAGTTTTTCTTGAATGAATTATTTCTTCGCCGCAACAAATTCTGCCGCTTTGATTTTTTCTTCCAGCGCTTTACCGGCAACAAAACGCACTTTCGCTTCTTCGATAATTGAAGAGTTCACCTTATCTTTGGTTTCGACACCCTTGCTTTTCAGGGTTGTGCGGAAATAACCAAGCTTTCCCAAATGAATATTCTCGCCATTCACCAACCTATCGCCAATTTCATCTGTAAGCGCCAACAGCACGGCATAGACATCAATGTGGCTCACAGTAGTGGATTGCTTGCTAATCGCCTTGGCAATTTCTTCAAGGTCAACACTTCGAGTCATCGACGCCTTGGCGTACCATTTGGCAGGCTCGGACAATTTGGTTGGATTTTTTAGTTCAATTGGTTTATATTCAATAGCCATTTTTACTCCTTAAACGCTAAAATTTTAATTGAATGCCCTTTGAAAAGTTTTTTAATGCCCTTTCAATTTAATTTCAATGCCCTTTGAAAAAGATTTTAACTAGCATTGAATTTGATTTGAACTATATTTGAAGTCGAGAAGCTCCTTTCTTGCCTTAAATTATAAGCGAAAAGAACTTAAATTTATGGTTTTATTTTAGCATAAGCGCGGGGCGGGAGTCAAGAGTCTCAGGGAGGCAAAAAATAATAAAAGCCCCCATAAACTTGGAGGCTTTTTGCTTAAAGGTGCTTCTTGCGGGCAGAAATTTCTTTGTGGCGGCCCTCAACCATTGGTCGAGCCTGAGGGTTGCCAAGATAACCGCAAGTTCGCTTAACTACATCACAAGTCTGCGGATTTTTATTACCGCAACTCGGACAACGAAATCCACGCGCTGTTGGCTCAAAATCACCAGTAAAATCGCACTCATAACAGTGGTCAATCGCTGTGTTAGTGCCGAGATAGCCAACTTTGTCATAGGCAAAATCCCAGACTGCCTCAAGCGCTTTAGGGTTATTTACCAGAGGTGGATACTCACAGTAATGGATAAAACCGCCACTACAAAATTGCGGATAATCGCTCTCGAAGAGAACTTTCTCGAAAGGCGTAGGCGATTTTCTGACATCATAATGGAAAGAATTGGTATAGTAACCCTTGTCCGTAATGTCATCAATCAGCCCGAATTTTTCCGTATCAAGACGACAAAATCTATCCGTTAAACTCTCGCTCGGCGTGGAGTAAAGACTAAAGTGATAGCCGTAAATATCACTCCATTCATCCGCCTTAGCCTTCATTTTGCGCAATATTTCAAGCGTAAAATCCTTAGCCTCGCGATTATCCTCCCAAGCGTTGCCATAGAACACGGTAGCAACTTCATAAAGCCCAATATAGCCTAAAGAAATCGTGGCGCGACGATTTTCGAAAAGAGTTTTCACCTCTTCGCCTGTCTTCAATCGCTTACCAAAAACTCCGTGCTTATAGAGAATTGGCGCGTTGTCGGGCTGAGCCTCGAGACATCTTTCTGCTCGAAACGCCAAGCCTTTACGACAAATTTCAAGACGTGTATCCAAAATCCGCCAAAACTTATCGAAGTTTCCGCCAGATTCGATAGCAATTCGCGGTAAATTAAGCGTAATTACGCCCAAATTCATCCGCCCATCATTGACTTCAACCCCGTTTTCATCTTTCCAGCCCTGAAGAAACGACCGACAACCCATCGGAGCCTTAAAACTCCCCGTGATTTCGATGATTTTTTCATACATCAAAACATCTGGATACATCCGCTTAGTGGAGCATTCCAACGCCAATTGCTTGATGTCGTAATTAGGATCTTGAGGCTCGAGATTCAGGCCTTTTTTAAGCGTAAAGATCAACTTCGGAAAAATTGCCGTACGTTTCTCTCTACCCATACCATTGATACGGACGCGGAGAATCGCCTTCTGGATTTCCCGCTCAAAGCGATCCGTGCCAAGGCCAAAGCCAACACTCACAAAAGGCGTCTGACCATTAGAGTTGAAGAGTGTATTTACCTCATACTCAAGGGACTGAATTGCATCGTAGATGTCTTTTTGCGTCTTTCTCCAAGCATAGTTCTGCGGGTTAGGAATTTCAAATTCCTCAGCATCATTTAAATGCTTTTCGAAGTTAATCTTGGCATACTCGCCTAGAATTTTGTCCGCACGATTGATTGTACAACCGCCATATTGTTGACCCGTAACATTGGCTACGATTTGCGCAATTTGTGCCGTAGCCGTGTTGATAGAGCGCGGACTCTCAACATCAGCATTACCGATAGTGAAGCCATTTTTTAGCATACCTTTGACATCTATTAAACAACAGTTTGTCATCGGAGAGTAAGGGTGGTAGTCTAAATCGTGAAAATGAATTTGCCCGTCAAGATGCGCTTGAGCGACCTCCGTTGGGAGCATTTGGAGACCGTGTTCCTTGGCAACCGCACCAGCAGTAAGGTCGCGGCGAGTATGAAACTGCCGTGAATCTTTGTTGGCGTTTTCATGTTTCTCGATTTTGATTGGATTTGGTGTGATTTTCATTTTTATCACTTCCTTTCAATTTTAATGTGCGACCAATAGTTATTTATAATTATAGCGCTTGTGTATATAAAAATCAATACCAAAAACGCTAAATATGGTAGTTATTTTTACAACAAACGCTATATGTAGTTTTTCAAAAATAAAAAAGACCCTCTTTAATAGAGGGTTGAAGTATGTTTTCACTCAGGCGTGCTGACAGCGTAAATTATTATAAGATACACCAAGAACATAACCGCCTTAACCAAAAAACCACCATCTGACACCTGCGCAGCAAATTGCGGAATCACGGAGAATACCACAACCGACATCAAAATCAGCAGAGTGATTGTCGACAGAGGCTCTTTCTTTTTATCACCGCTTCTTTTGTCTCTTATCAGAACGATTGGTAAAACCGACAGAACAGTCATCGTTAGCAGATAGATTGCTGTGTTAGCAATAGAGATAATAGCACTCTCGCCTTCTGAGCTAAATCCAAAATTGAAGTATCCCCTAATGCCGTTAATTTCAAGCACCCAGAGAATCATCCCAATCAGGCTCATCAGCAACAAAATAGAGTCTATTATGTCAAGCTTCCTATCTTTGAAGAAAAGCAAAAGACCTATTCCTGCAGACAAAAGCGATAATTGAACGGTTTGATTTGAAAACATACTTGTAAAGCTACTAAGGAATCCCATTTTAGATTCCTCCTTTCTTAAATATAGTCCTACTATAACATTTTTATTCATAAAAGTCAATAAACCGCCCTCTTTAGATAGGGGCGGCTTTATTCGAAAACTTCGAGTTATAATTACATCTTGATTTCAGCATCAACACCGGCTGGAAGACTTAGGTTCTGAAGAGAATCGATAGTCTTTGGTGTTGCGTTGGTGATATCGATAAGGCGTTTATGAACGCGCATTTCATAGGCTTCACCACCTGGCTTGTAAACGTGTGGAGACTTCACAACGGTGAAAGTGCTCTTTCGAGTTGGAAGCGGAACCGGTCCAGCAACAGTTGCGCCAGTCCTGATGGCTGTATCAACGATTTGCTTTGCGCTTTGGTCAATAACTTTGTGATCATACGCTTTTAGGCGAATGCGAATTGTCAATCCTTCTGACATTTTTACTCCTTATTCTACATCCGTAACTTCTCCCGAGACCTTAAGATAATCTTGGGCGAATTCTCAGATAATTTTATATTACTTTTATATTTTAGCATATTCCGTGGTTGATTTCAAGCGCTTTCAATATGGATTTTTTATTAAAAAAGATATAAAATAGAGGTATAGTTTTAATAAATCAGAGAAAGGATAAAGATGGTAAAATTAGTTTTTGCGCGACACGGTGAGAGCGAATGGAATAAAGCCAATCTCTTCACGGGTTGGGCTGATGTAGATTTAAGCGAAAAAGGCGTTCAGCAAGCAGTTGATGCGGGTAAATTGATAAAAGAGGCGGGGATCGAGTTCGGCTTAGCCTTTACTTCTGTACTAAAGCGCGCCATCAAAACCACCAACCTTGCCCTCGAAGCATCAGACCAACTTTGGGTTCCGGTCGAAAAATCTTGGCGCCTCAACGAGCGCCACTATGGCGGTTTGACTGGTAAGAATAAGGCTGAGGCAGCCGCAGAATTTGGCAATGAGCAAGTTCACATTTGGCGCCGAAGTTATGATGTTTTACCTCCAGCAATGGATAAAGGTGACGAGCACTCGGCGCACAACGACCGCCGTTACAAATCGCTAGATTCAAGCGTAATTCCAGATGCAGAAAATCTTAAGGTTACTTTCGAGCGCGCCCTACCTTTCTGGGAAGACAAAATTGCGCCGGCCCTCAAGTCTGGCAAAAATGTTTTTGTCGGCGCTCACGGCAACTCAATCCGCGCGCTTGTCAAGCATATTAAAGGTCTTTCCGATGAAGAGATTATGGATGTAGAAATCCCTAACTTCCCTCCTCTTGTCTTTGAACTGGACGAAGATCTCAATATTTTGAACGAATATTTCTTGGGTGAGTAAAATTTAAGATAAAATAAATAAACGAGCGATTTTCTGCTCGTTTTATTTTGGAGTTACAACGCGCTCCTGAGTTTTAACCCAAGAAGTTCCACAAACCTATCTTCTATATCGATAACTTTACAAAATCTCTCCTCGCCAAGCGCAACGATTTTTCGATCATTATACACATAACCAATGACCTCATCGCCACCTACACTTACCGTCAAAGAATAAAACTCAGAATTCTCTCTGTGAGAATTTTCATCGCAGAAGATGATTAAAAGTTCTCGATTCTGCCCAGGATTTAAATGGACACCGATAGAAATCTTGTCTTCTACGGAATCATATATTTTATAAACTTTCCCAGAATGTGATTTTGCGACTGAAACTTTCACAGATTCAGGATTGTCGGTATTTATAACCTTTTGGACATCCCAATCTGTAAATTCCTTAAAAAAATCTTTCATAAATGTACGACCCCATTTCTTTAATATGAATTTTATTATAACATTTTAAGGCAGAAAAATCAATCAAAATAAAACCGCCCTCGTATAAACGAGAGCGATTTTTAGTTTTAAGAAATCTCTTGAAAACTATTATTTGATGATTGATGTAACAACACCAGCACCAACAGTTCGGCCACCTTCGCGGATAGCAAAGTTCAAACCCTGCTCCATAGCGATAGGCGCTTGAAGTTTAACCTTGAAGGTTACATCATCGCCAGGCATAACCATTTCTTTGTCCGCTGGAAGTTCAACTTCACCAGTAACGTCAGTTGTTCGGAAGTAGAATTGTGGTTTGTAACCCTTTGAGAATGGAGTGTGTCGTCCACCTTCTTCTTTTTTCAAGATGTAAACTTGAGCCTCGAACTCTGTGTGTGGAGTAATTGTGCCAGGAGCAGCGATAACTTGTCCACGCTCGATTTGTTCGCGGTCAATACCTCGGAGAAGAAGACCAGCGTTGTCACCTGCTTGACCTTGGTCAAGAGATTTTTTGAAGGCTTCGATACCAGTAACGACAGTCTTTTGTGATTCTTTAAGACCAACAATTTCAACTTCGTCGTTAAGTTTAACGATACCTTGCTCAATACGACCAGTCGCAACAGTACCACGACCTTTGATTGAGAAGACGTCTTCGATAGGCATCAAGAATGGTTTGTCCATGTCTCGTGCTGGCTCTTCGATGTAAGAATCCATCGCAGCAACCAATTCCATAATAGCGTCTTCGTATTTAGCATCACCTTCAAGTGCCTTCAATGCAGAACCCTTAATAACTGGTGCGTTGTCGCCATCGAAGCCGTTGTTTGAAAGAAGCTCACGAACATCCATTTCGATCAATTCAACGAGTTCTTCATCAGCCATGTCCATCTTGTTCAAGAAGACAACGATCTTAGGCACACCAACCTGCTTAGCAAGAAGAACGTGCTCGCGAGTCTGTGGCATTGGGCCGTCAGTTGCAGCGATAACAAGAACCGCACCGTCAACCTGCGCAGCACCAGTGATCATGTTTTTAACGTAGTCGGCGTGACCAGGCATGTCAACGTGAGCGTAGTGTCGGTTTTCTGATTCGTATTCTTGGTGAGAAGAAGCGATGGTGATACCACGAGCTTTTTCTTCTGGTGCGTTGTCGATTTGATCGTACGCAACTGGTTTGTTAACTTCTGATGGAAGTTTTTTTGCAAGAACTGCTGTGATAGCCGCAGTAAGAGTTGTTTTACCGTGGTCAACGTGTCCCATAGTACCAACGTTTACGTGTGGCTTTGAGCGGTCAAATTCTGCCATTTAGAATTTCTCCTTTATATTATTTATTATTATCTCGCATCGCACGGCTCGGCTTTTCCAAAACGCACGATGCGACGCTACCTTAATTATACTCGATTTTTTTCAAAATGTAAAGAGTGAAAAACGCTTAATTTTGCGGTTTATACAAGCCTTCGTGGCGCTTGCCGTCATAAATCGAAGTCGGAATCCGCTTAGTCTTGACCTTTTCTTCAACAATTTGGCGGTTGCGCTCGAGTTTACTGGTTGTTTTTTCAGACTTGGCAGACTTCGAAATATCTTCAATCTGCCCAGAAGAAAATCCAGCCTCACCCAACCAATCACTTAGTTTCTCTTCAACCTTATCGGAAGTCATCGCTTTAAGCGTCTTGCCATTAAAATTCTCCTGCCACACAACACCTTGTGCGTCTTTTCCCGTGAAGATCTTTTCAACCAAAAACCATTCTGCGGCCAATTTTGGTCCATTTTCCGGCTGAAAATCTCGCACGGCTTCAATATATCGCGCCAAAAGGTCTGAATTGGCGAACTTATCACCATTTCCTCCACGAATCACGTAAGGAACCAAATGAGTTTTATATTTTTCAAAGAATCCGCTCGATTTTTGAGAAGCAAAAGAATTTCTACAAACTATACAGCCAGGGTCGAAGAAATCAACTGCTGCACCATTGGAGTTTTCTGATTTTTCGCTAAATTGACCGTAAAAGTGGGAATTTTCGACCATAAAATCTTTTGCCTTAAAAGTCATAAATTTAGTCGGAATAGCATTAAAAATCTCACCCCACTCTTCAAACCAATTAGAAACAGGATTTCCACCAGAAACATCATCAATAGAGCAAGCCTCAGCCGACGACAAAGCACAGGCATCTGGCTTACGCACATCACAGGTGCCAAAGGTCCATAATGCAAGCCCCGATTTAACCAAAGTCAAAAGTGACCAGACCGATACGATAATAATCACCAACGAAGCACCCTCAATCGCAACAGAGACGGGCTTGACCCAATTCTTATGCTTAACGATGATTTTGGAGAGAATCGAATTCTTGATTTCATCACCAAAATTACTATCACATGCCTTAAAAGTTGCTCGCCGAGTGAAACAATGGAGAGATTTTTTGAATAATTTAGAAATAGAGTCAGCCAACTTTTTTTGACCAACAAGACGCAAGAATGGCGTAAATAGCCAAATTATTAAAAATATAACAAATGCCGCAATACAAATCATCCGAGTATCCTTTCCAAAACCTGTCTTAATTTGACAATATCTTCTTTTGTGTTGTGAAGACCAAGCGAAATCCTCACTAAATGGGGATAGTTCTTAACTTCTTTGAGATAGTAGTGACAGCAAAAATATCCGCTTCGAACCATAATTCCTTCTTGAGAAAGCGCTTGAGCGATTAAATGCGCATCCAGATCTTTATGGTAAAAACTAATCACCGGAGAAGATTTCTCATTCAATACCACAACATCTTTTTGCTCTTTTAGAAAGTCAAAAATTTCTTGCGAAAATTCTGTGATTCGGGAGGATTTTTTGGCTTTTTTTAGCCACTCGAGTGCCGGCTTAAGTGCAATAATCTCCGCCCACGCCTGTAGTCCCGGCTCAAAAATCGCGTGGATATGATCGCCGTCCAACATCTCGAAATCATCAGCAGTTACGCCCGAAACCATTCCACCGCCAACAAAACTAGTTTTGATAAATCTGGTCAAATCACGACGCACAATCATAACGCCAAGGCTGGCAGAATATGCTTTATGCGCAGAAAACACAATCGCATCGGCAGGAACTTTTTGAAGAAGTTCAAAATTAGAGCCAATTGCTTGCGCTGCATCCAAAATAACAAATCCACCCTGTTTTTTAATCTGCTTCACCAACTTAGCCACATTTTCAAGACGCCTTCCATCGATATTGGAGACAGCGTTAACAACAACCAAACTGTCCGAAAAATTATTTTCAAGAGAAATAGATCCGTCGATCTCTCTTGGCAAAATAATTCTCTCCACACCCGTTCTCTTAGCAAAAGCGATAGTCGACAAAAAAACAGAGTTGTGCTCAATCTCAGTCGTAATAATGCGAGAAATCGGTAGTTCGAGTTGGCTCAGAAGCAGATTCAATCCATAAGTCGTATTGAGCGTAAAACTTACAAAATAATCGCGCTTTCTTAATTTCAAAAGGTCAATAACAGCCTCTCGACTCTCCGCAACCTTTTCGTCAACTTTGCGACCCCAAGCGTATTTCACGCGCTCGCCACAAGAGTTGTACTGCGTAAAATATTCATTCATGACATCCATAACAACTCGCGGGCGCAAAGTTTGGCAAGCCCCGTCAAAATAGTGATGATTCTCGCCTAAATAATCAAAATCGTTCAAAATTCCTCCTTAACTCTCACCATTTTATCACAAATTTTCATAAGCGTAAAGAAACCGCCCGAAATTTCGAGCGGAAATGTGCTAACTGGCGTTAATTTTGGCACGAAGTTTGGCGCGATTGCGGCGTAAATTTTTAATTTCAAAATAACTTTCTCCTGGGAATAATTTTTCAAAATCACAAACCGCCAAACCGCAAGTTCGCATTAAGCGATAAGCGACATTTTTATCTTTCAAATCCGCATTGGAATAGCGACGCTCAGAACTTCGTTTTATATCAATAAGGGCTTGGTTTTTCATAACTCAGCCCTCCTTTCTGAAATTTTCAAGGTAAAACCTCAGTCTGATTTTAACACATCTTTTGTTTTTTGACAAATATTTATGAAAAAGCCAGCACAAGGCTGGCATTAAACTGGAGGTTTTATGAGACCCGCTTAGAGCGGATACTGAGGCGGTCGGCTTCCTTGCTTCGACGATCATAGTTCCTCTCGAAGCGATTAATCTCCCGATCGATAAAATTCACCGCGCCTTTAGCGAACTTGTTTTGGCGGTCCCGATTGATCAGCCCTTTCTTACGGGCACCATCACGACGGCCAATTTTGGCTTGGACCGCATCAAGTCTCATTCCGCCAAGATACATAAGCTCGCCATCAAGGGAATCTTTTGCTTTCTCGATACTGAGGATAATCGACCTACCGCCAAATTTTGAGATAGATTCTTTAGCGGATCGAAAAATAGATTGAGCCCTTCCGCGCATTTTTGAACTGCGACGGCCAACTTTTCTAGAATTTTTATGCCACTCTTCATAAAGCTCTGCTCTCAAATCTTCATAATAAGACTGCGCCACAGCTAAATCCGTACTGTTGGCTGGAGTTTCTGGGGTGTTGTACGCATAATCATACAATTCGCCAAGCTGATCGCGGACAAGGGCTTCAAATTCTGCTTGCTTTTTCATAAAAAAGCACCTCCATGAATAAATTTAGAACTTCTTTCGAAATTCTATCTTCTATATTTTAACACTTTATCAGAAAAAAGTCAACAAAAATCGCCCCTTTTACGAGAGGCGATTTGTTCGAAAAAACGAATTATTTAGCATTGCGCTTTTCGATGATTTCTTGCGCGACATTAGGTGGAACTTCTTCATACTGAGCGAGTTCCATTGTAGAAGCCGCACGACCCTTACTCATTGAACGAAGGTCAGAGGTGTAGCCAAACATATTGGCAAGAGGCACGAAGCCACGAACCAACTTTGAGCCACCCATGAGGTCATCCATTGAGTCGATTCGACCACGGCGAGAGTTAAGGTCTCCGATCACGTCACCCATGAACTCTTCTGGAGTGGTGATTTCTACCTTCATTACAGGCTCAAGAAGAACTGGCTTAGCATCCTTAATACCTGCACGAGTTGCGAGAGCACCAGCCAACTTAAAGGCAAGTTCGCTTGAGTCGACATCGTGGTAAGAACCATCATAAAGAGTTGCTTTAACATCAACTACTGGATATCCAGCGATAACACCGCCTTCGAGAGTTTCTTTAATACCTTGCTCAACAGGCTTGCGGTACTCTTGAGGAACAACACCACCTTTGATTTCATCAATAAATTCAAAGCCTTTTCCGGCTTCATTTGGTTCAAACTTAATCCAAACGTCACCGTATTGACCACGACCACCAGACTGCTTAGCATGCTTACCTTGCGCTTGAGCAATACCGCGGATAGTTTCACGGAAAGCAACTTGAGGTTCACCAATGTTGGCTTCAACGTTAAACTCACGCTTCATTCGGTCGATTAAGATGTCAAGGTGAAGTTCACCCATACCAGACATAATTGTTTGGCCGGTTTCTTCATCAGTATGAACGCGGAAAGTTGGATCTTCTTCAGCAAGTCGTTGAAGTGCGATACCCATCTTTTCTTGGTCAGCCTTGGTTTTTGGCTCAACGGCGATCGAAACTGGAGGCTCGGCAAATTCGATACCTTCGAGAATGATACCGTGGTTGAGATCACAAAGTGTCGCACCAGTTGTAACATCCTTAAGACCCACAACAGCCGCAATGTCACCAGCGCCGATTTCTGTGATATCCTCACGCTTGTCAGCATGCATTCGAACAAGTCGTCCAACGCGTTCTTTTTTGCCAGTCATAGTGTTGAGAACATATGATCCAGCCGTAATTTTACCACTATAAACACGGATAAAGACAAGTTTACCAACGAATGGGTCAGTAGCAATCTTAAATGCCAAAGCAGAAGTTGGCTCAGTTATAGATGGCTTACGCTCGATAGCGTCACCAGTCTTAGGATCAGTTCCTTGAATGGCAGAAACATCAAGTGGGCTTGGTAGGTAATCAGTAATAAGGTCAAGAACCTTTTCCACGATCACACCGCGGCCGTCACCACCAGTTACAAGGAAGAAGTCACCCGCCAAAACCCGCTTGCGTAGCGCGGCTTTAAGTTCTTCGGTAGTAATGCTTTCTTCACCTTCATCAAAGAATCGCATCATCAACTCATCATCAGCCTCAACAGCGTTTTCAACAAGAAGCGAACGAGCATTTTTAGCCTTCTCAAGCATATCTGCTGGGATTTCACCAACCTTCAATTCGTGGTCAGCGTAGTTGTCGTAGGTGTAAGCCTTCATATCGATAAGATCAACGACACCGTTGATTTCTTGCTCGAAGCCAATTGGAAGGTGAATTGGGAACGCCTGTCGGCTCAATCGCTCGTGGATAGATTGAATAGACTTGTAGAAGTCACCACCAGTTTGGTTAATTTTGTTGATAAAGCAAACACGAGGCACGCCGTATTTGTCAGCCTGTCGCCAAACAGTTTCGGACTGCGCTTCCACACCCATTTTACCGTCGAAAACAGTCACAGCACCGTCAAGAACGCGAAGTGAGCGCTCAACTTCCGCCGTAAAGTCGATGTGACCTGGGGTGTCGATGATGTTGATTTTATGGTCTTTCCAGAAACAAGTCACCGCAGCAGACGTAATTGTAATACCGCGTTCTTTTTCTTGTTCCATCCAGTCGGTTGTCGCACCGTCACCTTCACCACGAACAACACCAATTTTATGTGTCAAACCTGTTCGGTAAAGGATACCTTCAGTTGTGGTGGTCTTACCAGCGTCGATGTGCGCGATGATACCAACGTTTCGGAATTTTTCCAATGGAGTATTTTTATTCATTTGATTCCTCTTAAATTTATTATTTAATAGTTGTTCTGGGCGTCAATTTATTGTTTCGAATTTCGAAATTCAAACCGACACAAAAACAACGCTTCGCCTTTAATTTTAGCATATTTCGAGATTAAAGTAAAGACAAAATTAAGCATCCTAAACCCGCTCACCCTCGCGCGCACGATTCGCCCATTCATCCGCCATCTCGTTGAATTCATGCCCAGCATGGCCTCTTAACCACTTGATCTCTGCGTGAGAATTTTGATAAAGTTCAAAGAGAGGCTTGACGATATCCAAGTTTTTGATCTCACCTGATTTCTTTTTCCAGCCAGATTTTTGCCAAGCGGGCGCCCATTTTGTCAAAACATTGAGCCAAAACTCGCTATCCGTCCAGATCTCCGCCTCCTGTCTGCTCAATATCTCAAGAGCGGACTTAAGCGCCAAACCTTCCATTCTGATATTAGTAGAATTTTCCTCGCCGCCAAGAAAAATCGGCGTGCCGTTTTCAATCACCGCGAACCCTCCTGGTCCAGGATTAGGGCTGGCTGAGCCATCGGTATAAAGCACTCGCTTTTCAACTGATTTTTGAAAAGACTTTTGCTCCTTCTCGAATTCTTCCAACAAAAACTCCGCATCCGCCAACTCTTCTTCGTTAAAGGTTCCTTCGGCTAATCTAAGAGAAGTTTTATCGTCCAGGCAAATTTCACACCGGCCTTCTTCATACTCCATATCGCCACCATTGACGATTTCGAAATAATTTTTCTCAACTTCCGCCCAATCGACGATATTCCAAAATGCGTCCACATAATCGGCGCGACGATTTTGATAATTCAAATAATACGCGTGTTCCCAGACGTCAAGCCCAAGAATCGCACCCGCCCGATAATCTTGATTTGGTGAAGAATCGATCGTCAGATTTCCGTCAATATCCGCAACAAGCCACGCCCAGCCCGAGCCAAACCGGCCCAAAGCGGCCTGCTTGAATTGCGCCTGAAACTCAGAAAAAGTGCCAAAATTCTTTTCAATAATCGATAAGAACTTGCTCGATGGAAGATTTTGGCCGTCGCTGGCAGGTCGTAGAATTCGCCAAAACAGAGAGTGATTAAGATGACCGCCACCATTATTCTCAATTTTAGCAAGAAGCGCGTGGAAATCTGCGCCAAATTCGAGCGTTTTTCTTTCAAACATGGAACTACTTCTCATTTTAAGCACATTTTCAAGCGACATTTTGGCTATTTCTGGGAAATTCTTTTCCAATTCAGACCACGCAGCGTTCAAGTTGTCAATATATGCCTGATGATGCTTGGTGTAGTGAATTTCCATCGTTTTTGCGTCTATAAATGGTTCCAACGCATCATACTCGTATCTTAATTCTGGTAAATTAAACATTTTTTCCTTCCATAAAATTAACTTTTTCAGCAATCGCCCGCTCGACATCTTCCGAGTTGACAAAATAATCTTCTATATTATCAGGATTGACAAAAATTGCAATTGGTGTAGGATTGGCCAAATATGCCACCAACGCGCCGTGAGTCAGCCCATCGATAGTATCACTGCGGTGGATCTTCTCAATTCCGCCAAATGTCTTAGCCCTAATCATCGCCTTAGCGCGATCGCCATCAATCACTTCAATATCGACAATCTCACCCCAAATCTGCACACCAGTCCGCTTGAGAATGGCCACTCGCTGCTCGTTTTCGCCATCATTCTCAAATGAAATTTGGGGCTTTTTTATTATTTTTTTGACAACAGCAAGCAACAAAACCGCTCCAGCCAGAATCAGCACAAATCCTATATTGCGCCAAAAATCAAACCGCTGAACAACGGCATTTTCCGGATTAGAATTTTCAAAAATAACCGGAACCTTTTCACCGATCTGCGGAAGTTTATCAGTTTTTTCTAAAGTGCGCTGGAAGACATTCGAGCCGATTTCGAAATTTATTATTGGCTCATACTCGATTTTTTCGCCGTTCAAATGCTTTTCAAAAGCAGTAATCTCTGCTTGAATCTTTTGCCAGCCAAGAATATTAGACTTAATAAAGATATCCAGATTGGGCGCAACCATAATTCCACCTAAAATCAGCAATATCGCACCCAGAATAAGACTATTATAAGACTTCATCTTTAGACCCTTCACTTTGCGACATCGCCATTTGTTTAACGAAATCAAGTGCGCTATTAGAAACCGCTATAATTGACTCTTCTTCAACATAAAATTTTGTCGGATTGCGCCGATCGAAATAAACCGGAATCGGAGTTGGACTCTTAAAATAATCGTGCAAATTAGCCTCCGTAATCCGAGTCATAACGCACTTTGTTTCCATATACTGCCCTTGATATTCAAATCCGATGACAACATTGATATTTTCCACATTATTAATCCTAACACCGGTATCCTCAAGCCTAACGATCTCACCATTTAGGATATCGCCAGAACTACGAGCATTTTTGATGGCTTTTTCTTTATTCTTCTGCTTAATAATCGAAGTCGCAATTATCGCAACCCCCAACATACCAAGAGCAAACAATCCACCAGAAATTATCAGCACCGTTGTTGAATGCTCCCTCATATTATTTGGATTCTTGGGGTTATAGACTATTTCCTTAGTCTCGCCAATGTGATATTCTTGACCAATTATGTACGCACCGTTATTTCGATATTCTATACCATCAACAAAGATCTGAAAAACTGGATAAGTTGTGGTATATCTCCTGCCTTTTTTATCGGTATTTTGTTGGGCGTCAATATTCACTACCTTAGCGTTTGTTTTCTTCCATCCAATAATAGACTTATATTCAGCGGTAGAAGAAAATATATAAAAAGCAATAACCATAGGAGTCAACCCTAACAAAATGCTTGTGATTCCCATTTTTTTCTTTCTAGGCTTTCCAGCAATCATACCCATTTGGCCAATCATATTACAAATCTTATCTCCTCAAATTTTAATCTTTATGCTTTAATTTTACCATAATTACACTATTGAAGCAACCAAATAAAACGCCAGCCAAAGCTAGCGTTTTATTGGATTTAAGCAGATTATAGTTCTGCATTTTCAGCGAAGTCGGAAGAAACTTCATTTTCTTCTTCGAAAGCCTCATCTTGCGCTTCCGCATTTCGAGCGCCAGTTCCCACAGGGATCTTGCGTCCGATGATGACGTTTTCTTTGAGACCGTGAAGTTTGTCAACTCGACCAGATACAGCCGCGCCGATAAGAACGCTGGTTGTGTTCTGGAACGATGCAGCAGACAAGAAACTGTCACTGTAAATCGAAACTTTAGTGATACCAAGAAGTTGTTGTTTGAATGAAACAAGTTCTTTACCCTCTGCGGCAAGTTGCTTGTTGGCTTCAACAGCAGCAGCCTTGGATACGATATCACCAGTTACAAAGTCAGAATCGCCAGCATCTTCGATCTGAACTCGGCTAAACATTTGTCGAACGATGATCTCGAGGTGCTTAGACGCAATGTCTTGACCTTGGGCTGCGTAAATTCGCAAAATTTCGTTCATAATGTAGCGCTGAGTTGCTTCGATACCTTTGAGTCGCATCAAATCATGAAGATTGAGCGAACCGATTGTGAGGCGATCGCCAGCTTCGACAAAATCGTTTTTCGAAACTGTGAGAGCGGCTGTATTTGGAATTTGATATTTGACAGCAGATGATTCTGCGGCGGTCAAAATCAACGTATCGCCATTAACTTCAACATTACCATCAAATGGAGCAATGATAGACTTCACGCCATTCTTGTGAGCGATGATGTCGCCAGTTTTCACGAGAGCGCCGGCTTTGACAACGACATTTCGACCATCGAGAGAGATTTTCTCTTTTCGGCCAGTTTGAGGAGTGATTTGGATGATGTTAAATTGTCCGTCTTCCCAAATATCCACAACACCAGCAACTTCTGTAATGTAGGCTTGACCCTTTGGAGTGCGGGCTTCGAGCAACTCTTCAACACGAGGAAGACCCTGCGAAATCGCACCAGATCCAGCAACACCAGATGAGTGGAATGTGTTGAGTGTCAACTGCGTTCCAGGCTCACCAACAGATTGGGCGGCAATCACACCAACTGGTTCTGCGTTTTTAACGAGAAGGCCAGTCGCCATATCGATACCGTAAGACTTCTGCGGGATTCCTGAAAGGTTAGATGTTGAAAGAACGCTTTGGATTTTAACACTTTGGATTTTGTCATCCTTCTCGATGGCATTAGCAATCTCTCGTGTGATGAGTTGATCGGCTTCAATGTGACCTGGAACTGCTTCAGCAGTGAAGCGTCCGTAGAGGCGGTCACCGAATTCGATCATAGTCTCTTTGGTTTCATTACGGTAAATTGCGAAGCCTTCGTCATCACCTTCTTCATCAGCAACAGAGAAGACATCCTGAGCCACGTCAACAAGACGACGAGTCAAATAACCAGAGTCGGCAGTCTTGAGAGCCGTCGAGATAAGACCTTGACGAGCACCACGAGTCGCCACAAAGGCTTCAAGCGATGACATACCGTGTGTGTAATTTGAGCGGATAGGCAACTCGATTTCTCGGTTGGTTGCGTCCACCATAATTCCGGTTAGACCAGATGCAAGACGAATATTGGTTGCATTACCACGAGATCCAGAAACTGCCATCAAACCAACTGGACTGTCAGCACCTTCAGTTGCGACGCGGTTTTTAATTTCAGCGTCAACCTTATCAATTGCTTGATGCCAGTTGTCGATGATCAAGTTGTATCGCTCTTGATCAGTCAAAAGACCTTGGTCATATTGCTCTTGGATCAAAGTAGTCTTATCGTCACCCTCTTTGATGATTTCTGGGATCTTTTCAGATTCATAAACTGTATAATCCTCTTTACCGATAGAAAGACCAGATTTTGTAACAAAACGGAATGACAATCCCTTAATTTTGTCGGCGATTTTAACGGTCATTTCTGGGCCGTAAATCGCAAACATATCAGCGAGAACCTTGTTGATTTCTTTCTTGGTTTGCGGATTGTTATTGTATGGGTAATCGCTTGGCAAGAGCTCATTGAAGAAAACTCGACCGAGTGTTGTGTTGCGGATCTCACCCTTAGCATAAACACGGATTGGAGTTTGAAGCGCAATCTTGCCAGCGTCGTAGGCCATTTCGGCTTCATAAACTGAGGCGAAAGGCTTAACTTCTTTCGAAGCTTCACTTTGCTTTTCGTAAGTCAAGTAGTAGTTTCCGTAAACGACGTCCTGGTCGACAGAAAGAACTGGCTGACCATCGGCTGGCTTCAACAAGTTGTGCGAAATGCTCATCAAATCGCGAGCTTCAGCCTGAGCGGCGTCAGAAAGCGGCAAGTGAACAGCCATCTGGTCACCGTCATAGTCGGCGTTAAATCCGTTAGCCACGAGCGGGTGAAGTTGGATCGCTTTACCGTCAACGAGTTTTGGCTGGAAGGCCTGAATACTTAGGCGGTGAAGTGATGGAGCGCGGTTTAAGAGGACATATTTATCCACGATAACTTCATCCAAAGCGTCCCAAACTTCAGCAGCACCAGCGTCAATCAAACGAGTTGCGCTTCGAATGTTATGCGCGTAGTCTTTTTCAATCAACCAAGAAATAATGAACGGCTTAAAGAGTTCAAGCGCCATTTGCTTTGGAAGACCGCATTGATGAGCCTTAAGGGTTGGACCGACAACGATCACAGAACGACCAGAGTAGTCAACGCGCTTACCAAGAAGGTTCTGACGGAAGCGACCCTGCTTACCTTTGAGCATATCGCTGAGTGACTTGAGTTTGCGTCGACCGCCAGTTGTGTTGGCGCTTCGACCGCTTCGAGAAGCATTGTTGTCGATGAGTGAGTCAACGGCCTCTTGGAGCATTCGCATTTCGTTGCGCTTGATTACCATTGGGGCGTTAAGTTCAATCAACTTCTTCAAGCGGTTGTTGCGGTTGATAACTCGGCGATAAAGATCATTGAGATCAGATGTCGCAAAACGACCACCAGTAAGTTGAACCATTGGACGAAGGTCCGGTGGAATCACAGGGAGAACAGTCAAGCAGAGGCTTGAAGGCTTGATGCCTGCAGATTGCATACCTTCGATAGTTTTGAGACGCTTCAAGATTTTCTTCTCGCGTTGACCTTTGGCCTTTTCTGCTTCTTCTTTCAAAGAATCCACGAGTTCATTGATATCAATCTCATCGAGAAGTCGCTTGATGGCTTCACCACCCATACCAACTTCGATGATTTCATCGTATTCTTCTGGAAGTTCTCGATAGTCAGTTTCACTCATTAGAGAGCCTTTAACGAGGCTGTCGAGTTGAGATTTTTTCTCTTGATATTTGATGTTCAAATCTTCAATTTCTCGAGTTTGCTCTTCCGCCAAAGCCTTGATGTCAGCACCAGGCTCTTGAACGGCGTTTTCATAGCGAAGTTTAATCGCCATTCTTGCAGCAGAATCTTCAGCCTCAAGATCGGCCAAAAACTGCGAGCGTTTTTCTTCATCAACAGAAAGAACAACATAACTTGCAAAGTAGACTACGCGCTCGATATTTCGAACAGTCATACCAAGAAGTAGGCTCATCGCACTTGGGGCGCCCTTCATAAACCAGATGTGAGCAACTGGAGCAGCAAGAGCAATGTGGCCCATTCGCTCACGACGAACGATAGATTTAGTAACAATCTCACCATTTTTGTCGACAGCAACTTCACGGCTTCGGACACCTTTGAGTTTGTTGTCGTACGGATTGATATCTTTGCTTGGTCCAAAGATTTTTTCGCAGAACAAACCATCACGCTCAGGTTTTTGCGTTCGGTAGTTGATAGTTTCTGGTTTGGTCACCTCACCGTGAGACCAGTTCAGAATATCTTCTGGACTGGCCACAGCAAGACGCACAGCATCAAAATCAGAAATCTGATTGGTGTTAACAACCTTGGCCATTTACGCCTCCTCCTTAATTTCATCAATTTCATCAATATCTTGAATATTCATATCATCTTCGAAAACGCCATCGGCTTCATCGAGAATAGTTTCCACAGAGTCGTCTTCTTCGAGTTTGACAGAATTTTCATCCTTATTTCGAACAGAGATCAACTCTTCTGCGTCAACTTGCGCACCTTGATCAAGGAGATCTACGCGAAGTCCAAGACCTTGGAGTTCTTTAACCAAGACATTGAAGGACTCAGGCAACTTAGGACCAACGATTTCGTTATTCTTAATAATACTTTCATAAGCCTTGGAGCGGCCGATAACATCGTCAGACTTGATTGTGAGCATCTCTTGAAGCATATTGGCAGCACCGTAAGCCTCAAGCGCCCAAACTTCCATTTCTCCAAAGCGCTGACCACCGTTTTGTGCCTTACCACCGAGCGGCTGTTGAGTCACCATAGTGTAAGGACCAGTTGAGCGGGCGTGAATCTTGTCCGCAACAAGGTGGTGAAGTTTAATCATATGCATAAAGCCAACTGTTGTTTTCTGCTCGAATGGCTCACCAGTTTGACCGTCATAGAGTTGAACTTTACCATCGCGGGAAATTCCTGCGGCTTCAAGTTCATCACCGAGAGTTTCTGCATCAACACCGTCATAAGTTGGAGTTGCAACTTTGTAGCCTTGAGTTTTGGCAGCCATACCAAGGTGAACTTCGAACAACTGACCAAGGTTCATACGAGATGGGACACCGAGAGGTGACAAAATCACATCAATTGGAGTTCCGTCTTCCATAAATGGCATATCAGCCTCTGGAAGAACCTTCGCAACAACACCCTTGTTACCGTGACGACCGGCCATCTTGTCACCAACCATAATCTTGCGAGCCTCAGCAACGAAGATCTGAATCTGCTTAAGAACGCCAGATCGCATTTCGTGACCGTTCTCTCGAGAGAAAATCTTCACGCCGATGACTTTTCCGCTTCCTGTGTTCTTCATTCGAGTTGAAGTGTCGCGGACATCTTTTGCTTTCTCACCGAAGATTGCTCGAAGGAGTCGCTCTTCGCTTGAAAGTTCTTGCTCACCCTTTGGAGTGATTTTTCCAACAAGCACATCACCAGGCTTGACCTCTGATCCAACTTGGACAATTCCATCTTCGTCCAAATGTCGAAGTGCATATTCGCTGGCGTTAGGAATATCGCGAGTGATAACTTCTGGGCCGAGTTTGGTTTCTCGAACTTCAACCATATAGTCTTTAATGTTGATATTGGTCAAAGCGTCGTTTTTAACAAGCCGGTCAGAGATGATAACGGCGTCGTCCATGTTGAATCCGCCCCAAGACATAAACGCCACACGAAGGTCACGACCAAGCGCGAGTTCGCCATCTTTGATTGATGCGCCTTCCGCCAAGATGTCGCCCTTCTTAACCTTTTGGCCACGAGAAACAACAACTTTTTGGTTGTAGCAACGATCATCCGCGGTTTTTTCGAAGTGCTTGAGTTCGTAAGATTTCTCGCCAGATTTGTATTTTACAGTAATAGTATTGGCGTCGGCTTTAGCAACTTCACCGTCTTCTTCAGCCAAAATAATTTGCGAAAGGTTGCGGGCAATGTCAGCCTCAACACCAGTTCCGACAGTTGGCGCTTCAGACCAAAGAAGTGGCACAGCCTGCTTCTGCATCGAAGAACCAGTTAGCGCGCGGTCGATACGGTCGCGCTCGAGGAAAGGAATAAGCGACGCAGCCGCACCAAGAACTTGGCGGTGAACGGCGTCCATCAAAGTAACTTCGCTGGCTTCAACCTGAGAAGGAACAAGGTTTTTTCGGGCAGAAACTTGTTCTTCGACAAAGGAGCCATCATCATTCAACTTGGAGCCTGCGTCAGCAATGATTTCTTTAGCCTCAGTTGCAGCGTCGAGATAGACAACTTCATCTGTAACTTTACCATTTTTAACACGGAGATATGGCGCTTCAATAAAGCCATATTCGTTAATTCGAGCAAAGGTTGCAAGGTTGGTCACAAGACCCACGTTGGCACCTTCTGGTGTTTCAACAAGACAAATTCGACCGTAGTGAGTTGGGTGGCTGTCGCGAACTTCAAGACCTGCGCGGTCGCGAGTAACACCACCAGGACCCATTGAAGAAAGTCGGCGTTTGTGAGAAAGTTCAGAAAGCGGGTTAGTTTCATCCATAACCTGCGCCAACTGAGATCCAGCAAAGAATTCTCGAACTGCAGCAACAACTGGGCGCGCATTAACAAGTTGTCCAGGGGTCACGCTCTCAATGTCGGTCAAAGACATACGGTCCATCGCGTTTCGTTGCATCCTGAGCATACCAACACGGAATTGACGCGCAACGAGTTCGCCAACCAATTTAACACGGCGATTGTCAAGACTGTCGATGTCATCAACTTCACCCTGAGTATTGTTGAGACGGATAATTTCTTTCAAAATTGCGTAAAGGTCTTCCATCTGGAAAGTTCGATTTTCAGGAGTGTTGGAAGTCTCAAGATTGAGTCGCTTATTGATCTTGTAACGACCAACTCGACCATAGTCATAGCGCTTAAAATCGAAGAACATTCGCTCAATCATCGAGCGGGCGTTGTCGATTGTAGCCAAATCACCTGGACGAAGTCGGCGGTAAACTTCAATCAAAGCCTCATTTGGACCCATCGAGTTATCTTTTTCAAGAGTGGCTTCAATAAATTTAGTCTCGCCATTATCTGTGTCCTTGAAGATATTGCGGATTTCGCCGTTACCAATTCGAGCCAAAGCACGGATAAGAGTTGTAGCAGGCAACTTACGACGGCGATCAATCTTAACATAAATCACACCCGTCTTTGGGTCGGTTTCAAATTCAAGCCAAGCGCCACGAATAGGGATCACCTTTGCGCCATAATAATTTTTACCATCAACGCCAGTTTCTGCGTTAAAATAAACACCTTCTGATCGAATCAACTGAGAAACAACTACGCGTTCCGTTCCGTTAATGATAAATGTTCCCTGATCTGTCATCCAAGGGTAATCACCAAGGTAAATCTCTTGTTCCTTGATCTCGCCAGTAACTCGGTTGGTCAATTCAACCTGAACATGAAGCGGAGCCTCAAAAGTGATATTGTTTTCTTTTGCAAAATCCTTGGTAGTTTTAGGATCTTGAAATTCATATTTTTTGAATCGAAGTTCCAACTTTTGACCGGTGTAGTCAGCGATTGGATTCAATTCACTAAAAATCTCGCTCAAACCAGAATCAAGCATATCTTTCCAAGATTCTTTTTGGTGAGCAATCAAATCTGGGGTCGCCAAAATATCGTCGTGCTTGTTAAAAAACACTCGACCCGCGGCGTTTGTTCGCTTTTGCGCCATTTTTCTCCTCGCTTTAAGTGTTATTAGAATCGGCCCGAAGATTCTCCGCCTGCGTTTTTCGAAATCTTGCCATCGTTTTCGAAAATCTCCTCGCAGACACACTACTTCTTATCGCCCATTTTATCACAAAAAATCAATATTTTCAAGAGAAAAATTGCGGAAAATTTATGAATTTCCACAGATTTTACGAGTGGGTTATTTTTCGGATTTTCCGCAGGCTCGCCGAGGACTTTTCGAAAAATAACTCATTCACCAAACGCTGAAATTGACTTTTCTCACCGTTTATTCTATAATTAGAGTATATTTAGCACCTTTCATTTTTAAGATTATTGAGAGCGTGTTTTAAGGAGGAAAATCTTATGAAGAATTTACTTAAAAAACTCGCTCTCGGAGCGATTGTTATGTTGTCGATCGGCGGAAATGTCGTTCATGCTAACACTGATGAACTTCGAAATCAGTTGAACGATATCTTCAAGGATACGCCGCTTGTCCAGCCGGAGCAAGTCGAATCTTGGACGGAAAAAGGCAAAGAAAAATGGTCCGAAATCCGTGACAAGGCACGCGAAAAATTCCCCGAGTGGAAGGAGCGCGCCGCTGATACTTTTAGCGAAAGCAAGGAGTGGATCAAGACCTACTCCGACGCCAAAGGCATTTCAAGCGTGCCGGCGGAAGGATTTGCGTTCTTCGACCAAAATGGCGATAAAATCACCGAGCAGATCTTTGTCGCAGCGGAGAATAAAACTGTCCGCCGCCCAGAGATTTACTTCACTCGGCAAGATGGCTCTCGTCTCGAGAGTTTCACCTTCGAAGATGTTTTTGATGAAGTTAACGCGACGCATCGATTTTTAAGAATCACCAGCCCACGAAAAATTCGCTCGCGGATTTTTCACTCCTTCGACATTTTCAAGGATAGCGCCTACTATGTTTGGGCAGAACTTGAGTTTGAAGGTGTGAAAATCGTCCGCCCCGTGCCAGTTTCGAAAGAAACTTTCAAGGCTCTCAAAAAGTCAGCCGAAGGTACGGAGTTTAAAGCGCTATATCAGAAGTAGTGCTCACACCAACCCCATTTCGACAGAGATGGGGATTTTTATTTTATAAAAAACGCCCACCAAAGTGAGCGTCGAGATTTTATTCTATCGCAATCATTTTGTTGCGCATAGGAATAATTTTATCGGAAGATTCTCGGCAAGAATTTAAGATCTCCTTAAATTCATCTTCATCAATCCTACTAAATAGCAAGTCTCTTGCCACAACAATGATCCGCCCAAGGAAGAATTGATCCAACTTTTTGAATAAGGTAAGAATTTTTTCAAACTCCCGATCGTTAGAAACCGACAAGAGAATCGCAAGCTCCTTCAGCTTGCTCTTCTGTAAAGAATTAGCCTCCTTGCGATTGATTTTGGCAATATTCTTCTTGATTTCACCAATCAGCTCTTCAAGTCGAACATTTTTGCCTTTCGAAATAAGAAGTAACTGATAGAAATCGTTAGAAAAACCATTCCTCGCAAGCATCAGGACCTCCTCAGCAGTAATTGAGCTGTCATAGATAAGCTCATACCGCGTCCGCTCATCAAAGATATTGCGGAATTCGACCAGATACTTGGCCTTTTGTTGATCGATTGGCTTTTCCGCCAGAAATAAAGTTTTATTATAACCGATAAGCGCCAAGAAAATTTCAATCTGGTATTGTTCTTCTTTCAGCTCGAAGAGATCTTTTTCAAGATATTCGCTAATCTCAGGAAATTCGGTCTGAAGTTCATTTTCGACAAAGTCCCGAATTCTCGCAGCAATAATACTGCCAACATTAGAGAATTCTTCAAGCTTGCGCATTTCTGCATCAAAGCCAATCTGAAGAGAGCGAGAGAGATTGATTTGTGCCATAAAGCACCTCCTAAATTTACTAACAGCTCGCGCGAGCCATCGTTCAGTCAAATTTTAACATTTTATCGCAATAAAGTCAAGATTAAGCAAAATAAAAGACGACTTCAAGTCGCCTTATTACTTCGCTACAACTCTTCTCTTGAAGAGTTTGGGGAAGTTTTTCTTTTTGAGGGTTCCGCGGTTTTTGGCGATGGATTTTAGAATCCCCTTCATCACCTTATCGCCACGATTTTCATCAAAATCATACTCCGACAAAAGTTGCTCAGCCTCCAAAAACGCAAAATCTTTGAGATTAACGCGTGATGCCAACACAACCTGAATCGTGCGGAGCTTCAGCTCAATATCTTCAAGGCGCTCCTGCTGCTGGCTGAATTTATCAAATTCTTCATCAATAATCTCGGCGACACCCTGATCTTCATCATCGTAATCTTCTTCCGCCATCATAATCCGCTCAATCTTAGCATCAACTTGCGCCGCGCAAAATTTAGAATAATTGACAACTTCACAAAAATTGACAAAACAGCTCTCGAGCGACATCTCAAAGATCTCCGTAAATCGACACTTTAACGCGCTAGCGCAAAGTTCCGACTCTAAAGCCTCATCCCATAGCTCTTGACTCTCAAAAAACTCCGTCCAAGCGCTCAGATCATCTGCAATCTCGGTCAATCTACCGCCAAATTCGACAGAATTATCAGGATTTTTAGCCCAACTTTTAGCTCGAAGGATCGCAATTCTCCCATTTAGTAATTCAAACTCATCTAAATTGCGCGGATCTTGGCTTGATAAATCATGGATATATGTCGCTAAAATCTCACAATGATCACCAAAATAAACGCCCTCTCCTCGCTCAATCTCCTCCAGAATTTCCAAAGTGCGAAAAAGCTCCTCGATATCTCTATAATTGGCGAGTTTGATCAGATTTACAATCCCTTGCTTGACAGCGTTGATTTTATTGCTATCCAAGTCCCGCTCCATTTTTAGCAGAACCTCCTGAACTTTTTCGCTCATAATTTCACCCCTTTTCTAATTGAAAACGCCCGTCCATAAATTCATCCTTGGGGCGCGCCCAGATAGTGTCGTCGGTTTTATCAACACACTGGTAGTTCAGAAAAATTGATCCTGTGGCATCGATTTTACTCTCAAACAGCAAGCGATACCTTTCGCCCGTCTTCATATGACGATAAATCGCGCCGATTTTAACCTTTTTTAGCGGCGGAAATGGGTTTTCACCAAGAACTTCTTCAATCATCGCTTTAATTTCAAGCGAACAGTCGTCCTCTCTATCCGGCTCAACTTCACCTCCATAAACTAAAAAACTCACGGTTTCCCGCATATCGACAAAATAAACGCTCAAATCCATCTCGCGAAGACTCTTCGGTACGGCGGAAATCCGCACTCGAGCGCCAAATTTTTTATGGATCACTCCTATAATCTGCCGCTGAATCGGCGAGTAATCGTGCGAGCCCTTCGCAATTTCATCTCTGATTGGCTCCATACAACTTCCTCCTTAAAGTGCTTTCGAAATTTCGAAATAATATGCGCATATCTTACCACACTTTTCTCAAATAATCAACAAAATCAACCCGCCGTTCAACGAGTTGATTTTATATATGCGATGGTTCAAAGCTATTATTTTATTACTTCGAGTTGAGTTCGACAAGGCGGTCGACAGCCTTTTCGGTCAGGATTTGGTTAGCGAGATCGCTTCGAACGGCATCGCTTTCGAGTTGTTTGAGCGCGTCTTTGTTCTTGCCGTATTGAAGTTTGAGTTGCGCAATACGAGCATCAACTTCTTCCAAGGAAGCCTCGATCTTTTCCGCTTTGGAGAGTTCCGCCAAAGCAAGACCGGCCTTAACACGAGTTTCTGCCACCTGTTTTACATCTGTTTCTAGCCATTCGTCACGAGTCTTGCCCATTCTTTCAAGATACTGCTCAAGCGAAAGTCCAGAGTAGAGCAAATTTTGGTTCATATCAAGTTCGATCGAGCGCTTTTGGTCTTCGAGCAGAATTTCTGGAACTGGAACAGTTGAGATCTCAGCAAGTTCCGCCACGAGAGCGTCCTTAAATTTCTCATCCGCTTCGTGATTTTTGCGTTCGAGAAGATCAGACTCAATCTGTTTTTCGAAGTCTTCTGCGGTCTTGAAATCTCCCAATTTCTTGAGAAGTTCCGCGTCAAGTTCTGGGACGACACTCTCTCTAACTTCGTGGATTTTTACTTCAAAAACAACTTTCGCGCCAGCGAGATCTTTTGAGTGATAATCTTTCGGAAATTCGAGGTCAAGCGCGAGTTCTTCGCCGGCTTTTTTACCTACAAGACCATCTTCGAAGCCAGGGATAAAGGAGTTGGAGCCAAGTTCGAGCGGGAATTTTTCCGCTTTTCCGCCATCAAACGCCACGCCGTCTTTTTTGCCCAAAAAGTCAATCAAAACCTCATCGCCGTTCTTGGCAGCACGATCAACTTTTTCTTTTTTGGCAAAGTTTTTCTTGATCATTTCAAGAGTTTCTTTGATTTTCTTTTCGGAAACTTCGACCTTGTCTTTCTTAGTCTTTAGTTTTTTGTAATTTCCGAGCTTAACTTCTGGCAAAATTTCTGCTTCCGCCGTGAATTCAATCTCTTGACCAGGCACAAACTTGGTGATTTCAACCTCTGGTCGATTAAGTGCGCGGATTTCCTCCTTCAAGAATGCCTCAGCGACAGCCTTCGAAATCGCATTTTCCATAGTTTCATTAGTCAAAGTGGCAGGATCGATATTTTTCGCAACCGCTTCAAGAGGCGCCTTGCCCTTTCGAAACCCACTTACTTTAACATCTTTAGCAAGTTTTGTCAAAGCAACTTGCTCCGCTGCGGCAATTTCTTCTTCTCCAAGAGAAATCGTCAAGCGAACTTTTACATCTGAAATTTTCTCAACTTGTGTCTTCATATGCTTTCTATTTTATCACGAAAAAGATTTTTTAGCAAAATTCGAACAAAATAAAAAAAGCCCGAAGTATTAAACTCCGAGCGAAGATGGATCAGTCATAATTCTCTATATTGTCAGATTTAAAAATATACAAAACAATCAGCGCAAAGATAAAATAATAGCCAACCCATAAAAATACTAAATTCCAACCAGAGATTGACAAAAGCATCATCAAAACGATGGGAGTAAAAAACCACAAAATAGTAAAAAATGCTATAACTTTACCGAGATGATCAATAAGCTTATCGCCAATTAAATGCGAAAATCCAAACATAATGCCTATAAGCATAATAGAAACAACCAATCCGCCAAAAAATGAAAGAACTAAACCCATAACCCACCTCCAAATTTTATTTTCGAAGTTCTGAATATTGAGAACTTCAAATTTTGAATTATGATTTCGAAAATAATTTTATCAGATTATTGCTATTTTGTCAAATTATGGCGACGGACAAATTCATACATCACGATCCCGCTCGCCACGCCAACATTAACACTGCGAGTTGAGCCAAATTGCTCGATCGCCACCATCTTTTCACAAGAGTCAATCATCTCTCTTGACAAACCATCGCTTTCATTGCCGAATATAAGGACAGAATTTTCTGGCAATTCCGTCTCAGAAAGATTCTCGGCGCCATTCTGATTATCAATGGCTATCATTTTTAAGCCAGAATTCTTCGCCCAAGAAACAAAATCCTCGACCGTCTTATGATGAAAAACATCCATATAAGCCTCTGTTTTCATCGCGCCGCGGCGATTCCAATGTCGACGCCCAATGATATGAATTCCGCCAGCATTAAAAGCATTGGCGTTGCGAGCAATCGTACCAATATTAAAGTCATGCTGGAAATTTTCTATTGCAACATGAAAACAATTCCTTGATTTGTCAAGGCGAGATTTAACCTCTTCCACACTCAACCCCTTAAATTTATCAATAAGATTGCGTGTATCATTTTGTGGAGTTAAGTTATTTTCCGCTTCGGACATTCTTGACCAACTCTTTGGCGTTAACCAAGCCTTTGACGCCTTTGTTCAAGATGTTATTAGGGTCAAAAATTTCTCGAACTTCGTCAAAAACTTTAAGCACATCGTCATCCAAATATCGCGCCACAAAACTTCCGTAAATCCTGCCCTCACCCGCACCAAAGCCGAATTCCCCATCGACAGTCGCAAGAAGCGCGTTGAGATCTGTGATAAATTGGAGAGCCTTACGCCTATCGCTCACCTTGGAAAAGTCAAATTCTGCCAAAATCTCAAACACATTAGTCAAAGCAGAGCCTTGAACGGGCGCCGGAATGCTATGCTTAAGCGCCAATTTCTGAAGCCCAAGATAAAATTGCTCAAATCGCTCAAGAGGCACATAAACACCTTGAATCGGATAAATCTCCTCTTTAATAACGCCTGCACGACTGCGCAAAATCTCTCGCACATCACGGATAGTTTCAAGTTCCGCCTTTTCAGCCTCGCTATCATCAGGAGCCCAAGTTGTCGCCCCATCAAATCGCTCCGCCAGACCCTCAATTTTCTTAAAGGTCTGCTTAATCTTTTTCGAAGTTTTATCAGAAATTCCAACCACCAGCACAAGTTTAGTAGCCAACTTTTTCGAAACGCGGTCAAGATAGAAGTCGTATTTTTTCCCGCTCGCCACAGCCGCTTCAAACATTTTTCCATCGAAAAGTTCAATAATATTGGGCTGGAATTTTTTACTTAGATCAATAAAATCGCGCGCATCATCCCTATTAGAAAACGCCACAACCATAAATTTAGTCTCATCAACGATATATTCAGCACGGAAATCCGCCTCTGTAATCACGCCAAGCGTTCCGAGAGAGCCAAAAAATAGCGGAGTAAGGTCAAAACTTCCATCAGGTAATTTAACCTTAGTAAGACCGTTATAGCCATAACTAGCATCGGCATCAATTTTGCTGATAGCACTTTGGCTTTCTTCAATCAAAGCATCGAGTTTGCGGTAAACTTCTCCTTCAAAATCTTGCTGCGCCAACTTTTCACCAAGTTCCTTTTTACTAATTCTGCCCGTTTTAATGACCGAGCCATCACTCAGAATAACTTCAAGGCTTCTGGTAACATCTAAAAGTGTCCCGTGATTGAATTTCTCGCTCGGAAGATTCATCGCGATCGCACCGCCAACAGTTAAGCGCTCGCCAGCGGGGCTCGACAGAATACTCATCGCCTGAGATGCAATCGCCAAATTTAACTTAGAAAAATTAGCCCCAGCCTGAACTTTAACGCTTCTCGTTCTGATATCGAGTTCTTTAACATTATCCATATGGCGAGAGATATCCAACACGATACCATTGGTAATCGACGAGCCATCAGTGCTTCCGCCAAAACCGCGTGCAGTCACGGGTATGTTATGCCCCTTTTCTGCTAACTGCCAAGAGAAACGCATGATTTTGCGAATATCATCCGCGATTCTCGGAAAGACAACCAGATTTGGCTGGATTTTCAAGATGCTTCTGTCTGTCGAAAAATTCCGCAATCGCGATTCGCGCGCAGAAACTTCGCCCAAAATATGTCCATTTAGATATTTCGCAATTTTACTCATTGCCACCATTTTATCACAAGCGCAATCAAAAAACAAGAGCGTTTTATTTTGCGCAAAACCCAATTTATGATAAAATAGAGTCATGTATTCTCGAGCAACGCCTTTGGAGGGCTTTGACAAAATCATCGGCACGCATCAAAAAATCGACCGCGCCGCATTTTTAACATTGAGAAAATTACGCAAGCAGACATTGCCTCAGTCCAAAATCCACTTTCCGAGTATTGAAGAAATTTTACGATTCGAGGGCTCCGGCGGTCCAGACGGTATAAAAACCAAGTTGCCGGGCAAAGATGAGCCTTGGCATTTTGTCGACCCTTACGGCGACAATTCGCAAATGAAAAATTATGTTAAAAACCATTTGGAAAATTTGTCAAATGCTCTCGTTGAAAAAAATTATGTTCGAGCAAGTTTTGAGGCGGGCTGGATGGCGCACGCAATTACTGATGCGCTAACCCCTGCTCACCAGTATCCAATGGAGGACAAAATCATCGAGATTTCTGGCAAACACCCCAGCGAGCGCGTTAAACTCAATCAAAAAATGTTCCTTCCGGGAGAAACCATCCGTCGTCGCCTCACCAACAACTGGAAATATCTCGGGCCTAAAGGCGTGATGTCCTCACATATGCTTTACGAGATGGGCGTGGCAGTTCTCATTACCTCAATCGCTCCCAAAAGATTCTCAAAAACACCTCCAGAAGAAGAAATTCAGCGCTTGATTGACGGCAATTTTATAACACTTTTTGAAGAGAAAATCAAATTTGTCGCAGACCAGCGCCATTATCAGCGTTTTATCAAAAAAGGCTGGAATTCTCGCCTTGCCCGCGAAACCAAAACCGTGCTTTTGCCAGAGATCTCATCCGTCGTCGCGCTTGCTTGGCTTGAAGGTATACGCCTCGCGGAAGCCAAACTTAACACCAAAAAGGAAAAATTATGAATATTCGCTTAATTTCTGGAATTTTCAAAAATCACAAAATCACTGCACCAAATTCTCGGCAAACCCACCCGATGAGCGAGCGCGTGCGAAATGCGATTTTCAACTCAATCCAGCACCAGATTCCAGAGGCAGAAGTCTTGGACGCTTTTGCAGGAACAGGAGCGCTGGGGCTTGAGGCAATTTCTCGCGGGGCAAAATCCGCCACTTTTATCGAAAAAAACCGTCTCGCGCAAAAGATTTTAGCAGAAAACTTGACAATTCTTGACAAAAATGTTGAAGCAGGCTCCGCAAAACTCATCCGCGCGGGCGTTTCTGGCTGGCTCAATTCTACCCAAAGCCAGTTCGAAATTGGTGAAGTCACAGAAATTCCAACCTTCGATATCATTTTTACTGATCCACCTTATTACGACCCCCAATTTCCAACTATCGAGCGCCTCGCCGAGCGACTTCGAAATGGCGGAATTCTCATTCTTTCTCAGCCCAAAGAACTGGAAGATTTCTCCGCACCAAATCTACAAATCTTAAGCCAAAAAACCTACGCCGGCGCCAAAATTATCATTTTCGAGAAAAAATAAAAGCCCCAATTGGGGCGGAAATTACTCCCCAGATTGACGCTTCATATATTTAATCTGAGATTTCAAATCACTAATTTCGGCTTGCCTAAACATGATCTTAGTAGCAAGCATATCGCGAATCATAATTTCAGTAAAAAATGAAACCATCAAGGCAATCATCGTCGCTACAAGAAAATCAGTCTTAGTGAACTTCTCCGAGAGCAGCTCCCAAGTAATAACTATAGCGGCTTTAACCCAAATATATCTAATGAACGAATTGAGCAGTAGCCACCGTGTAATCCAACTACATTTTCCGTAGATTTCTTCAAAGTCTTTCATAAAAAGACCTCCTTCTGTATTTTTTAAGCAAACCAGAATCTAATTTTGGAATGTGCTAATAGAAAATATAACATATTAGAACGCTTTTGTCAATTTATCTTTATTCTTTCTCGAAAAGATTTTGGAGAGAAATCATCACCGGCAAAATAATCAGAAAGAAAATCTCAACTTGCGGAGCAATCACAGAAATTACTAATATCAACACAATCCATATAAAAGTCAATAGCATTCTGAGCGCTTGACGCCTACGACCATAACTTTTGTGAAGATTATGAAACAGCCCCGAGCCATCCTCGCGAGAGGAAAGATAAATCCAGCGAAGGCAAAAATCATTAAAGATATAAGATAAGGCGTAGCAAAATGCTGGCAAGATTTCTCCCGGAAAACTAATAATCCACTTCATCAAAAGAGGAATTAGCGATAGCGAAAACAGATAAATCATATTCTTCCAGATGAAAGAGTTGCTTACTTTTTCAACTCGCTCCAAAATATGATGGTGGCGATTCCATTGCAACCCCACAACAATAAAACTGGCAAAATAAATCAAAATAGAAAGCCCAAAAGTGGCGATTTCGGCCGTATTGCTCATAGATTTTGGTACGGGAATCTCCAGCACCATCAGCGTAATAATAATCGCAATAAATCCATCCGAAAGTCCAACAAGACGATCTTTGGAAATTTTTCCACCTCTGTAAATTTCATGAATTCGCCCCAACGGCGCAGTCAACTTCTTCTTCATTTTTCTCCTAAAATTAATGCTTATGCTCAATATTTTAGCAAAATTTGACGCAAAAATCAATCTTTCAAAAAAGAAAACACCCTCGATATAAATCGAAGGCGTTTCTTGGTTGCTTCGAGATTAGCCTCGAGCAAAGTGCGCAAATGCGCGGTTGGCTTCTGCCATTCGGTGAGTATCTTCTTTCTTCTTGAAAGCAGCACCGGTTTCGTTGTAAGCGTCAACGATCTCCAAAGCAAGTCGTTGGCTGTAAGGCATACCTGAGCGTGCGCGAGCAGATTGTACAAGCCAAGAGAATGCGTAATGAAGTTGTCGGTGACCAGCAACTGGGAATGGAATCTGGTAGTTAGCACCACCAACTCGGCGAGATTTAACTTCGAAAGAAGGTGAAACATTCTTCAATGCTTTTTCAAAAACTTCCAAAGGATTTTCGCTTTCAAGTCGGCGAGCAGCTTCTTCCAAGGCTTTGTAAACAGCCTTTTCTGCTACCAATTTCTTACCGTCAAGCATAGATTTGTTGATAAGTCGTTGAACCAAGATTGATTGGTATTTTCGGTCTGGGTTCAATTCTCGTTGTAGTTTTTTGGTTACTTTGCGTGGCATAGATTATTTCTCCCTCTTCGCACCGTATTTCGAGCGACCTTGTTTTCGACCATTTACACCTTGAAGGTCCAAAGCACCACGAACGATGTGGTAACGAACACCTGGAAGGTCAGGCACACGTCCACCGCGGACAAGCACAACTGCGTGCTCTTGAAGGTTGTGACCTTCACCACCGATGTAAGCCCAAACTTCGTGACCGTTAGTTAGACGCACACGAGCAACTTTTCGAAGCGCTGAGTTAGGCTTTTTAGGTGTTTTAGTTGTAACTTTGACACAAACACCGCGCTTAAGTGGGGCATTTTGTGCGTAATATTTGGTTTTTAGTGCGTTGTGAATTCGTCCCAAGGCTGGCGATTTTGATTTTTTCGCAGCAACCTTACGAGGCTTTCGCACTAACTGATTGATTGTTGGCATCAATTCTCCCTTATTAAATTTATTATTTCGAAGTCGCCAGAGTGATAAATTCCTTCAACTTCGCCTCATATTTCTTCAAAACAGCATTTTCGAAGAAATGTCTTTACCTTTTTGCTTTCGAAATATCCACACACGAAATCTCGAACCAAAAAGAGGAAACTCACTAGATATTTTAGCAAATTTCCTCCATAAAATCAAGTATTTTGCTTATTTAACTTGAAAACTCTTCCCGAGTCTGGTGTAATCTTGGTTGATCGCATTGTGAGACTCTGGATTTTGCGCAAGAGTAATGAATTGAATCATTTTCCTGCCACCCGCCGTATCGATAAAGAATGCTCGATAAAATGCTTTTTGCTTAAAATCTTCACTCTCGAAAATCAACTCGCGAGACACATTTCCGCGGAATTTATCAGAATTTTGCGAGATTATCTTCATCTTGGCAAATTGTGGTGAACTGGAACCTATGTTTTTAATCCCCTCGTCCAATGCTTGACTAAGACCAGCTTCATCCAATGATCCAAATACTGGACTTTCCGCCTCGAATACGGTAGTCGCAGATCCAGCAGAAGCACAAATTAACGCATAGCCCTCAAGTTGAGCTATACCATTATCTATATCCTGTTTAAGAGGAGAAACGCAGGGCAATTCTACTGTGAACGATCCTTCATTATTGGCATATTTATAATATTTTTTACCAGAATAAAAGTTATCTTCGAATGAAGGAGATTCTTGGTGTTGGCTATGGTCGCGATTCTTCACACTTGAACCAATCTCAGAATTTTTACTTGATATAAATAATCCGACAACAGTAAAAATAGAAACAAGCACAATATATAGAAGCATCGTTACAATTCCCCAGATAAAGCTTTTCTTGACTTTACCAGAGGCATCTTGGTCGTTCTTTACGGCAGGCTTAATTGTAATAAAGTATAGTAAAACACCAATCCAGCCAAGCCCAATAGGAGCGAAAAACGCCGCCCTTTTAGCCGTTTTTAGAGTTTTTGGGTTTTGGCTTGAAAATTTGATCAAGAAGACAATTGAGGTTATAAAAAACGCAATGCCAACGATCGAAATTAAAATCATTAATAAAATTGGTAAAATTTCCATAAATTCCTTTCTTTTTATGGTTTAATTATAGCACGGGCGGGCAAAATTTGCTATACTATTTTTATGAAATCATCACCGCAAAAAATCATCGAAATGGAAAATCGCCTCAATAAAATAGTCGATATTTTGAGTAGGCTGGAAGCAGATTTGGACGAATTTGAAAAAATCAAGAGCGAATTTGATATTTTAGAAAAATATTATAAAAGTAAAGATTGGCAAAATGACTTCGAGGCGGACGAGAGAGGAGAATTTCCGCACGATTTACCTCGCGGGGTTTTGAGCGAGGACGAAATCTGGAACGCATTGGCGATCCGCGATGAGATTTTAGACAAGATGAAGCAAATTTCATACAAAAGATAAAATCAATCTTCAACTTCAAAAATCTTAATCTTAGATTTCTTGCCCTTTCGAAGCGAGATTTTGCTCTTCGAAACGCCACAGAACTCCGCTAAAATCTCTTGTACGGCCAAATTTGCCCGTCCATCAACCGCCGGCTCGCGCGTAAAAATCTCCAAAATTTCACCAATTTCATCAGAACTTTTAGCAACCATCGGGCCCTTTTTAGAGTTGGGTTTAACTCGAACACGAATTTTCATTCTTCAATTATAACACCTAAAAAATTAATATTAAAATTTTATTTTAGGGATGATGTATGCTATAATTTAACTGTTATGAAAAAATATTCCAATAAGTTATACTGTTTTTCGCCCGGCGTAATGCTTGTGACTTTTTTGTTTGAAGTTTTTGCGGCTGGGGTTGCACTTTTTCGATATAAAAATTCAGAGACTAGACGGCTGATCGTGTATATCTTGCTTGCGCTGGCGGGATTTCAGGCTGCAGAATTTATGGTCTGTGGTGGATTTGGCTGGACTGGTGTTGAGTGGGCGCGATTTGGTTACGCGGCAATCACCCTCTTGCCTCCGCTCGGGTTGCATCTAACCCACAAAATCGCTGGACGAGAATCTAAAAAATTGGTGCCATTCGCCTATTTTACAATGATTGCGTTTATTGTATATTATATCTTCGTAACTAATGGCGTTGCACTCGACCATTGTCGCGCCAACTACTCAGTGTTTAATGTTCCGCAAATCGCATCTTGGATTTATGGTTTATACTATTACGGCTGGATGATTGCTGCAATTTTTATCGGATTCAATGCAATAAAATCAAATAAAAATCAAGAGTGGAATTTGCCAACAAACAGAATTTCTGCGCTCAAATATTTGATGTTTGGATATCTGGCGTTTATTCTGCCGACGACCTATGTTAATATCATCGATCCACAAACTATTGAGGGTATTCCATCAATTATGTGTGGTTTTGCGATAATTATGGCGATTGTTTTGCTTGTCTCTGTCGCTCCTCGTGTTCTCGAAAAGAAGTCCAAATAACACTTTATTCTAACAAAAATCGCTCGATGTTTTATCGGGCGATTTTATTTTTGGAGGATTCTGATCAAAGTTATTTTTCCCAGATTGTGCCGCTTGGCGTGTCTCGAATCGCAACTCCATAAGCAGATATCTCTTCTCTAAGGCGGTCGGATTCTGTCCAGTTTTTTTCACTTCGAGCAGAATTTCTTGCGATAATTAATCTCTTGACTTCTTCCGTAATATCTTGTGTAGTTTTAAGCAGGTCCAAGCCCAAAACTTCATCCAAAAAATCAAGAAATTCGAGCAAATTATGGTGCGATAGTTTTTCTAAAGGTGCTTTTGAAATTTCAGCAAAAATCTTATCTATCTCCGACAGTGCCTTGGGCGTATCAAGATTGTTGTTCAAGATTTCAAGAATGAAATTTTTAGCGGCAAGTGATGGAAGTTCACCATTCTTACCTTTTATTTGATGGCGCAGTCGAGCAATATTTTGCCAATTTTCCAAGCGATTTTGGGCAGCCTGAAGACTTTCGAAATTGAAATCTCCACTAGTCTGGTAGTGACTTTGCAGAACAAGCATCTTAAAATCGAGCGGGCTAAAACCTCGTTCCGCTAAATCGACCAAAGAATAGCCATTACCAAGACTTTTACTGATTTTCTTACCTTCAACCATCATATGGTTACAGTGAAGCCAGAAATTGGCGAATCTCTCTCCAGTATGTGCCTCACTCTGAGCGATCTCATCAGTGTGGTGAACAGGAATATGATCGATACCGCCAGTATGTATATCTAGCGTGCCGCCGAGAGTATTGAGCGCAATAGCGGAGCACTCAAGGTGCCAGCCAGGAAAACCCTTTCGACCCAAGTAATCCCACTCCATATCACGCCGAGCGTCTTTCGGCGACCATTTCCAAAGAGCAAAATCCGCCAAATTGCGCTTTTCTGGATTAAAGTTAACGCGCGCGCCAGCCTTGAGATTTTCAAGGTCGAGCCCAGCAAAATCGGCGTAACGCGGAAATTTTGAAGTATCAAAGTAAATTCCGTCAGAAGTCTGATAAGTAAAGCCTTTAGCAGTCAGGTCATCTACGATCGCAATTTGCTGAGAGATAAAATCTGTCGCTTTGGACAAATTTTGGGGCTGAATCAAATTAAGTGCACGCATCCCTTCGATAAATTCATTGGTATAAAATTCTGCTACTTGCCAAGCAGTTTTGCCTTCACGGCGGGCGCCTTTCTCTAGTTTATCTTCGCCATCATCTTCGTCAGAAACAAGATGACCCACATCTGTAATATTCATAGTTCTATTGACTGTCAAACCATTGGTGACAAGAGTCCTAACCAAGATATCCCAGTAAATATAAGCCACCCAGTTGCCAATATGGGGCGTAGCGTAAACCGTAGGTCCGCAAGTGTAAATCTTAATATTCTGCGGATCCTGCGGAATGAAAGTTTCTATTTGTTTGGTTGGAGTGTTGTAGAATTTTATCATCTTTATTCCTTGTGGATACCGTATTTGCTATTAAGATTAATGTCTGGATGAAATTCAAGGCTGATAGGCTCACTTATCACATTATGTCTCAGCAGTAATTGCGCGATATGCTGAGTAGTACGAACCGACAACGGATAATTGTCTGGGCCGTTAAATTTAGGAACATTGACTGTGATACTTCTATCTCCCCTATTGTATTTCTCAAGTAAATCATTCAGCCAGTCTCGACTAATTTGCTGAGCGACTCTTCCGTTTACTCTCGCTGGATTTACTGGTCTAAATGTAGTCGAACTCAACGGTTTAGACTCAAAAAACATAACCATAACAATAATCGGAAGGATATTAACGATCGCTCTGTGCTCGTGTATAATTTCAGCCCAACCAAAAATTGCAACGATGAATATATTTAAGAATATAATTCCCGTAACTTGCGTATTTCCAATTTTACCAGAGCCAACTCTAGCGCATAGTATAATCTCAAATAATATAATCAAAATTGAATTAAAAAGCAACTTAACCATAAGTAACCTATTGGGGTTGCGTTTTTCCATTATAGATTTAATAGAAAACAATATACCCATCAGTAAGAATAGTCCAGCCAACAGATTAACCCCAGAGAAAACACCAGCGAGAATCTTTATAGATCGCTTTATCTCTGTTAATAAATTTATATTATTAAAGTCTCCAGCCCTGCCTCCAGAAGATTCGAAAATTAACGAAACAACAAATAAAAATATAATAGCCAAATTGATCCAATTGTGTTTGATTACTTCTATATACGTTTGTTTTTTTCTTTTGATGATATCGATAAACAAACTTAAAACAGCCCAGCCCAAAAGTATAACACTAGTAAATAAATTAGAGAATACTCCAAGATATACCAACAATATTAGCCATCCCCAATATTTATTGGCCTTCGATAAGTCATTTCTTTCGTAAATCATCAGCACTATAACTATATCGAGCATCGCCGGTAGTGTGTAAAAATAAAACAATATATGATTATCGAGTGCAAAAACTGAAAGATTATTGGTGGCACTCGTTTTAAAAATCAATAAATTCAATATAGTTAAAATAGTAGCAAGAAATCCCGCTTCTAATATTTTTAATGAAAAACGCTTCACCAGAAATCTATAAATAAATGTAGAAAATGCGGCAATAAAGAGAGAAATAACTATACTATGACCAACAACTAAAGAGTCGAGATAATCTCCAATAAATGGCTTTAGCGCCCAATTAGATAAATCAGCAACAAAAGAGTTAGCAACCTCAGGAAGAACTCTAGAAGGATTCCATTTGCCAAATTCAGGATACAGACCTCTAGTCACATTATTATGGGTCCATTCATCCATTTCGAAAACAGAAAGCGGACTAATTTGAGTAAAAAACACAAAAAAGAAACCAAAAACCACAAAAAAGAATATAACTATAGGCTTCATACTAGAGGTGTGTAGATTCGTAACAGATTTCATATAATAAGTATACCATGAAATTAAAATTTATTCCCCCAAAATTCTCACAATTTCGCCGATTTCGGACAGGATTTTTTGCCTGCCGACAATTTTGGAGAGAATCCTTGGCTCGCTCGAAACTAAAAGTCGTAAGAATTTAATATGCGAAGCATCATATCGCCCCTGTTGACGCTCCACAAAAGCCTTTTCGAAATTATCAAAATCATATCGCGCATCCGCTCGAAGGCGCTCACCCATCACATCGCTCTCAAAATTTAAACTCTCGCCACGCGCCACCGCCAGATTGAGAGAGACCCAAGCACAAATCAGGCTCTCATCAATTTCAAAGTCGTCCAGTGCCACGAAAACTGTCCGCAAAATTTCAAAAAACTCCACCGAATCAACCATTTCGCTCGCTCTCCCAACCTGCTTTATTGCCCAATAAGCAGTCTCCGTCCGATCATAGTCACGCACAATTTGAGAAAAAAACTCCTTACTCCGCGCGGAAATCAGCGTTTTTAGGTCGCTTTTTCCGTCCATTACCACAATTTCGTTCACGCTAAAAACTTCAATTCCGCCAGCCATTTTAGACTTTTGCTTTCTAACGCCTTTTACCAAGGCCGCGATACGCCCTTTTGGCGTCAAAAAATTGACGATTTTATCAGCCTCGCCATAATCTGTCCGACGCAAAACTATCGCTAAAGTTTTAATTTGTTTCATTCAAAATTTCCTTCGCCGTCCGCAAAATTTCACCCGGCCTCATTTTACTTTTGTCAAAGATCCGCACAACGCCGTATTCTCGCAAAAGTTCTTCTCCTAAATTTTCTGTCATATCTGAGCAGATCATAACGGGCGTGCGCAAAGTGTCCGCGTAAGTTCTGAGTTCGTTCAAAAAAGCAAACGCCGAGTGCTCGCCAAGCAAAATATCAAGCCAAATTAAATCAGGCGCAAAGTCACCCACCTTCACAATTGCCTGCTCGGCAGAAAAAGCACTCCTAACATCAAAATCACGCGAGAACACATCAGCAAAATACTCCGCCAATATCTCATTATCTTCCACAACCAGTACTTTTGGTCGAGAAACATTATTCGAAAACTTGCTAAATCTCAAACTCACAATAAACTCAATTGCTCCGATTTTAAGAGATCAACATAAAATGTGCTACCATCACGATGTTTAATTACACCCACTTTAGCGCCCATTTTTTTAGCAAAATTTTTAGAGATATAGATACCAAGACCGCTACTTTGCGGGCTAGATCCAGCGCGAGCGACCTCTGCTGAGCCTGATTTTACCGCACGCCAAACTTCTTTCGGCAAAACTTGCCCGTAATCACGCACCGCAATTCGAATGCGGTTTTCTTTTGCGGAAACTGAGATCTCGGTAGTCGATTTTTTGTTCGAAGCCACAAGCGCATTATCCGTAAAATTGAGCAAAATCGATCGAAGTAGGTCGTAATTCGCCAAGATTAAATCTGACTTTTTGGGGCGCTTAAAAGCAATTTTTCTCCCAGAAATCCTGAAAACTCCGTCAACTTCGCGCAAAATATCATCGCAAACTTTACTACAATTTATCGGCTCCATCTCAAAAAGCGCATCTTCAAGCCGAGAAATTTTGGTCAAGTCAGAAACAAGACGGAGCGCACGTTCACTTGTGCTTGAAATCTGCGCAATCATCCGCCGCTTTTGCTCGGGAGAAAATTCCAGTGCGTCATCGCCCAGCGCCAGACTGAGTTGCCTCACGATCGAGAGCGGTGCCTTCATTTCGTGGGCTGCAACCAAAAAATTGGCGTCTCTCGCACCCCAATTTTCAGCAATTTCTCCACTCCATTCCATAACTTAATTTTATCACAAGTCCGCCAAAATCTCAAAATTCACTTTATAAAATTTGCTAAAATCATCAAAATATGTTAAAATTATTTTGAAAAATTCTCAAGGAGGAAATTATGAGAAAGTCCTTTACCGCTCAGCAAATGGTGATTAGTTTTAATCGTGCTTTTACAGATCAAAATCTGCTAAGGATCGCCGATTGGTTTGATTCTTTGAGAGAAAATGAAAAGCAAACTTTTCAAAATTATTGCCAAATGGGCAAAATTGACAGTTTTAATTTTGCTCAGATCGCCAGTCAGGCCAAAAATAACCCAGAGATCCACCCGGAAATCTGGACACAAAATCGATTAATTGAAGAGATCTTCAAATTGGTTGAAAATTTCACAGAGAATCAGATTCCGCAAGCAGAAATTGCGTTAAAATTGCTCAATCTTATCTGGTATAATCGAATGCTGTCCAGCGCAGAAAATGTTTTTTCAGAAAATCTGGAGATTTTTGTAGTAAATTCTGTGTCTATGATGGAGGCCTTTACTCAAAATCTTTTGCGCCTACATTATTTTGATCGCGCACTGGAAATCGCATTTCAATGCTGGGATAATCTCAACTTAGTTTCTGGCGAAAAAATTAACGCCTGGAAAATCCAAATTGCGCTAGATATTATCAAAATTATCCGACTCAAAAAGTCTCTTCCAGACCAAAAAATATCACCAGAAATGCTGGAGATTCTCAGACAAAATCTAAAAGTCGTCTCTAAAGACTATTTCTGGATGAAGCGCTGGGAAAAATTCTCCAGCGCCGCTTAATCTCTCACTTTTGAGAGATTTTCTTTTCATAAACTAATTCAAAACAGTCAATCTCTGATATTTTTTGAGCGAAGATTGTCTTGTGTGTAAATACTTTTCGAATTCGGTTGAATTTTCCGCCAACAAATCCACCGCTGATTGCGCGCGAGAAATTGTCTCGGTATCACCAAGGCTAGCAAACTCTAGTCGCAATTCACCACTTTGCGCTTTACCGTAAATTTCGCCCGGGCCCCTTAACGCGAGATCTTTTTCTGCCAAAGCAAAGCCATCATCAGTCTTTTCAATCTCCAACAGACGCTCAGGTGGCTTGCTCGTCCCGCTCATCACAAGATAACAAAACGCGTCCGCTCCGCCACGCCCCACTCGACCGCGCAACTGATGAAGTTGACTCAAGCCAAATCTGTCGGCATTTTCAATCACCATCACGCTAGCGTTAGGAACATCTACACCAACCTCAATAACAGTAGTAGAAAGTAGAATATCTGATTTTTTTGCGAGAAAATCAGCCATCACTGCGTCCTTTTCTTCTGCGGGCATTTTGCCATGAAGTTGGGCGATTCTCAACCCCGAGAATTCTTTTTTCAATCTTCGAAATTCAGTCTCAATACTTTTAATTTCATCATTCGAAGACTCCCTGATCGCCGGCACGATCACAAACGCTTGGCGACCTTTAGAGATCTCATCCTTAATTTTAGCGACCATAGGTGTGCGCGAAACGGGAGAAATTATCTCGGTCAAAATCGGCTTTCTACCCTTTGGTTTTTCGCGCAAAACAGATACAGACAGATCGCCAAAAAGCGTCAATTGAAGCGATCGCGGAATCGGCGTAGCAGTCATCGCAAGGAGATGTGGCATTTTTTGACGAGACTTTTCAAGCAATTTCTGGCGCTGACTGACGCCAAAACGATGCTGTTCATCAATCACAACAAGACCTAATTTTTTGAACTTGACTTTTTCTTGAATTATGGCGTGCGTCCCAACCAAAATGTTGATTTTTCCCGCTTCCAAATCAGCATAAAGTTGCTTTTTTGAGACGCCTTTTATGGAAGAAGAAAGAAAAGCCACACGTAAATTTTGGCCAAGCAGATTATTGGCAAAATTCTCTGCCAACTGCGAAGCCAAGATCTCAGTAGGCGCAAGAACTGCCACTTGAAAGCCCGCACGAGCCGCATTGAGCGCCGCGAGGATCGCCACCATCGTCTTGCCCGACCCAACATCGCCTTGGAGAAGCCGGTTCATCGGCGTGCCCAATTTCATATCTTGGATAATCTCCCACGATGCCATTCTTTGAGAATTTGTCAAATCGAATTTAAGCAAATCTGTGAACTTCTTGACCGCTTCCAAATCAAACGGAATCTGCCAACCCTCCAACTTCTCGTTGTCCATTTTATTCAATTTCGAAGCAAAGATAATCTCAAAAATCTCCTCAAAGGACAATCTCGCAAGCGCTTTCTCAAAATGTTCGCCGCTCGGCGGAAAATGCGCCCACTCGATCGCTTCGGCACGAGAAATCAAGTTTTCGCGCGACACGATTAGCGCTGGCAGAGTTTCTGGTAAAATCTTCATCATCGGTTTGAGTTCAAGCAGTATTTTTCGAACGACCTCTGTTTTCAATCCCTTAATTTGTCGATAAATCGGAACAATCTCACCCGCCTCGCCCTCAAAATTCTGGCTCGAAGGCAATTCTTCGCGCTTCATTACGCGCGGATTTGTGAGTTGATAACGATTATAGGAGAAAGAAAATTCGCCCGAAAAATAAAATTCATCGCCAGATTTAAGTTGCGCCACGCGATAGGCTTGGTTAAACCACACAGCCTTAATCTTGTCTTTTCCGTCCGCAAGCACCGCCTCAACAACAACCATCCCGCGCCTCACGCGACGACTCGACACCTTCTCGGCGCGCGCCCTGAACAAAACTTTACCAGGTCGAATCTCGCTAAGATTAGTTAGACTCGCAAAATCTTCATGCTTGCGTGGAAAAAACGCCAAAATATCACCAACTGTGCGCAAATTAGCGGCCGCCAATTTTTCAAGCGTTTTGGGACCGACGCCGCGGACTTTTTCAAGAGAAGAGTCGAGATTCATATGTTTATATTTTAACAAAGACTGGCTGGATTGTAAAATATTTTCGAAAAGTCCTCGGCAGAGCCTTGCGGAAAATTCGAAAATATTCCATCAATCCGCCAGTCGGTCAAATTTGACTTTCAATAAATTTTGCGATATAATTTTATTCGAAATGTATAGTCTAAAATCAACAAAAATCCAAACTCCTCTCGGTGAAATGCTCGCGGTTTCGCATGATGAAGCGCTGGTTTTGCTGGAATTTACAGATAACGAAAACATAGAAAAGGATATTTCGCAAGTGGAAGAATTCTTCCAAACAAAAATCGAAGAAGGCGAGAATCTGATTTTGAAACAAATTTCTGCAGAAATCGAGGATTATTTTAAGCATCCGACAACCAATTTTACTACGCCAGTTGAGATGATTGGAACCGACTTTCAAAAGTCAGTTTGGGCGGAACTAAGGAATATTCAATCTGGAAATATAACTTCATACTCAGAGTTGGCGGAAAAACTAGACAATCCCAATGCCGCACGCGCTGTCGGCAACGCCATCAACGCCAACAAACTCTCAATCATCGTGCCGTGCCATCGTGTTTTGACTAAAGATATGGAGATCGGTGGCTATAACAGTGGTGAAAATCGCAAAAACTGGCTTCTCCAGCACGAAATTTTCTAAACTCAAATCTTTTTCAAAAAAATACCGCCCGAAGCATTTCGAGCGGTTTTTATTAGGCGACTTCTGCCCACAACTTTGCGTAATCAGCGTGATTGCCTGTGTCGTGGTAGTTTCCATCAATCTTAACGGCGAAAAACGGCCAACCGTGATCAATTGCTTGCTGGATCATCGGCTGAATCATATTTTCTTCCGCGCTATTGAATCGGCTCGTCTCCTCTTCGACAATCTGCCACATAATCGGGTCAAAGATAAAGCCAGAAACACTCGCCAAATCACTAGGCGCGGCGGCCTTGCCCGGCTTTTCGATTATGGTTGAAACTTCAACCAATTTTCCACCTGTGCCCTCAACAGCACGGCCATCAACGATTCCGTATTGATCATACTCTTTATCCATAATAACTCGCTTAGTCGCAAAAATCGATCCGCCAGTTTTTTCGTGAGCCTCGATCATTTGTTCGATATCATTTTTGCCATCAGTCAAGAACAAATCATCTGGAAACATATATAAGATCCAACGAGCGGTGCCGATTTTTTTCGCCGCAGAATCAAGCGGTGTGGCATTACCGTAAGGGCCAGATTGTAAAATAAATTGCTCATCTGGGATAAACGGAATTTCTTCAACACTTTGGGCGAATTTTTCTTTGCCTTTATCGCGAAGCTCCGCTTCCAACCTTCGAGTATCTTTTTGGAAATAATTCTTAATATCATCCTTTTCATCAGATATCACCAAAAATATATTCTCTAAAATGATCCCCGCTTTGAGCGCTTTATCGATCAAATCGTGAACAGCCGCTTTAGTAAAACCATTGGATGGTACAGGAATTAACTCCTTAGCGATCCGTGAACTCCAAGAACTCTGGCGTGTGCCATTACCCGCACACGGAATTACCATAACAATTTCAGACCGCAAGCCAACTGACGCAGGGCGTTTGACAGAAAAATCAAACCTCGTCGCAGTACTAATTGACATATAATCGTCCTCCTTTTTTATAAAGTGCCAAGGCAGAGATCCACCCAAGGCCTAACAACTATATTATAACATAAAAATCGCCCTTTTGAAAGAGCGATTTTAATTAAGTATTATTGATTTTCTCCGCCGAATTTTTCTCGATCTGGCTCATCGCCATCAAGTTCTGCAACGACTTCTGTTTCAGAGGCTTCGTTTAGCGCGTCAAAGAGACCGTCCTCGATATTGCCCCGAGGCTTTTTCTCTTCAACTTTAGCAGTTTCAACATCAAGTTCAAAGCCAGTCAAGCGAGAGGCGAGTCGCACATTCTGACCGCCACGACCAATTGCAATACTTTGCTGATCTTCTGTAACAAAAATCTTGGCGCGGTTTTTACCCTCAACAATCTCGACTGAAACAACTTCCGCTGGGCTAATTGCTTCTCGGATAAATTCGCTATTATTCTCGCTCCAAACAACGATGTCGATCTTCTCGCGCTCGCCGATTTCGTTCATCACGGAATTAACGCGCATACCGCGACCACCAACAAAGGTTCCGACAGGATCAACGCCATTCATCAGTGATCGAACAGCCATCTTGGTGCGACGACCAGCCTCACGAGCAATCGCCACGATTTCAACCATGCCGGTTTCGAGTTCTGGAACTTCTTGTTCGAATAGAACTTTAACAAAGTTAGCATCTGCTCTAGAAACGATCAATTCTGGCGCACGACCTTCGCGCTCGATATCCTTAATCAATACCTTAACACGCTGACCAACAGAGAAGTATTCACCCATAATCTGCTCGCGTGGAGGCATTACACCAGTTGCTTTACCGAGGTCAATCTTGACAATTGTAGATTCAGGGCGATTGCCACGCGCTGGTAGGCGATCAACCTTAGAAACAGTTCCGCTGACGATTGTGCCAATTTTGTCTTCAAATTCTTCCAACACGATCTCGCGCTCAGCCTCACGAAGGCGTTGAAGAACAACCTGCTTGGCAGTTTGCGCAGCCACGCGACCAAAAGTCTCCACCTTGAATGGGCCTTCTTCAATAAATTCACCAATTTCGATGTCGGCTTGCTTGACGCGGGCATCTTCGAGGGCGATTTCGCTCACTGGGTTGTAGGCTTCTTCGCCGTCGACAACTTCATACTGGACGAAAACTTCCGCTTCACCAGTGTTAATATCAAGCACACCGCGCACATTTTGACCGCGCTCACCGTGCTCGCGTCGCCAAGCAGCAGCAATCGCCATCTCAATAACTTGAAGAACTTTCTCTTCTGGGAGGTTTTTTTCTTCAGCGATAGTTCGCGCTGCGAGAAGCATATGTTTGATATTTAGATCTTCCATAAATTCCTTTCTCTTCTTTACTAAAAATGCCGACCCGCTGGCCGACTTATGTTTTTATTTTAGCACGAATTTTTTACAAAATCAAGCGTTTTTGCGTAAATAAAAGAAGCCGCCCGAAGGAGACTTCTTCTAAATGCTTAAACCTTATTCACCACCGGAATCACAATCGGCGTATGCCCTGTGCTATCAAAGAGTAAGTGCGAAACATCGTCCTTGATTTCCTGCTTGAGATCAGCGATTTCAATCTTACGGTCGGTTTCTTTCTCAGTTTTAACGCGCAAGTAGTGGCGGATCTTGCCGATCAATTCCTCGCTATCTTTGAGATAAACAAAACCGCGCGAGATCACATCTGGAGTCTTGAGCAATCTACCTGTCTTCTTACTTATAGTGAGAACAATGATAAAGATTCCCTCTGTTGAGATATGGAGACGATCCTTAACGACTGCGTCATGAACGGTATTGCCCGTATTATCGTAAAGGATTGAGCCAATTTGAACGCGACCACCTTTGCGGATAGAGCGATCCTTAGTTAACTCAACAATATCGCCAGAGTCCGCTACCAAGATATTCTTGCGAGGTAGGCCGAGGACCTTTTGCGCCATTTCTGCGTTGTGTTGGAGCATATAGAATTCTCCGTGAACTGGTAAGTAATTATTTGGTCGAAGCGTTTCGACAAGTTTAACATGATCGTCGTAGTACGCATGACCAGATAGGTGAAGTGGTCCAATACCGTGATAATGTCCGCGTCCGTGCTGAATCACGCCAGAGCCTTCTCGAATCAAGCCGTCAACGGTCGAAGCCACTCGAGGCTCGTTTCCAGGGATTGGACTCGAAGAAAATACTACAACATCAGTCGCTTTAATCTTAATGAAGCGGTGTGCGCCCGTAGCCATTCTGTTAAGAACAGCGTTAAGTTCTCCTTGCGAGCCGGTACAAACTACCGTCACCTTTTCATCATCCAATTTGACGATATCTTCCATTTTCATAATGACATCTTTTGGAACTTTAATTTTGCGCGCACGAAGAGCAACTTCGATCGCATTAATCATTGAAAATCCAGCAAAGGCAACCTTTCGATTATGCTTGGCGGCTTCTTCGAGAATCAATTGAAGGCGATAAATCTGGCTCGAAAAGCACGAGAAAATCAGGCGCGAGTGCGGATAAGCGTCCATAACTTCGCCAACAGATTCACCAATAGCATACTCACTGTGTGGGTGCGTACCAGGGGTGTCGATGTTGGTGGATTCATTCATCAAAAGATCGATGCCTTCTTTTTGCGCAACTTCGGCGAGGCGAGGCATATCAAACTGTGTGTCGACTGGATCATTTTCGAAGCGCCAGTCGCCCATATGAACAATATTTCCGTTTGGTGTTCGAATAATCATCGCCACGCAACCAGGAATCGAGTGAAGAACATGGACAAATTCCATTGTTAGATGCTCTGAAATTTTAATTTCTTCGTGCTTAAATGGATCAACAACTTGATAATTCGGGCTGACTTCCGCGACAGCCTCTTCCATCTGGCGCTTAATCATACCGATCGTGAAATCAGTCGCATAAATCGGAATATTATTGCCAAATTCTGGCAGAAGTTGCCGCACCGCACCGATGTGGTCAAGGTGGGCGTGGGTAAACGCAACAGCCTTAACTTTGTGCATATTATCTTTGAGATACGTGATGTCGGGCGTCATGAAATTCACACCAGGATAGTCTTCATTAGGGAAAATTGAGCCCATATCGATAACGAGGATTTCATCCTTATACTCAATGGCAAACATATTTTTACCGATGCCAAATTCGCCAAGACCGCCAAGCGGAATCACCTTAACGCTGTCTTCGGCCGGCTTCAATTTTTTAAGAATCGAAGGCGTCAATTGCTCACCGTTAAATCCGTTGAAAAGCGATTTATTGACAGGTATATTCACGATGTGCTGAGTCGCGCGAAGATTGATATCGTTGCTAACCATCCGTTGCGCACGCACAACCGCGCCACGACGAGTGGTTGTTGGCAAATTAACTTTTTGCGCGTCAGATTTCTTGGAATTTTGCTTGGAAGCCTTTTCTTTCATCTTGGAAATTTTAGCCTCTTTTTTAGCCTTCTCCGCCTTTCGAGCGTCAGCGTTTGGGACATATTTTTCGCGATTTTTCATTAAATCTTGCGCCTTTTTTTGTAAATTTTGCCGAGAGCGCGCGGCTTTTTCATTAAAATTATTATTCATAATCTCCTTGTGAAATGCTCTTTCGAAAAAACTTCGGTCAATAAAACAGACTTTCGAATTCAGAACAAGAGTTGATATTTAATGTTTCTATTATATCGAACTTAAGATTTTTTGTCAATAAAAAAGCCCTCTTTCGAAAATATGGCATATCGAGATTGAAGCCTACTACACGAAACATCCGAACAGCCTTGATGCGACAACCGAATTTAAGACTCTCAAAATCAACCACACTGGACACATCCTGATCAATCTGAAATTCCAGAGCAAACATCTTATCGATGCGAGCAAAAATTTCTTCAAAAGAAAACTTAGCCCTAAAAAATATCGACGCAATAAACATCAATAAGGTCCAGGCAGTAAATCCCCATGTCGCATAATTAACAATGACAATCACCGGAAAAGCTATCTTGATAAGCATCTCGAAGAAATTTGAAAGCTTAATCGCAGAATAATAATTTTCTCTATAGTAAAAATTCATTACGCCGTTGATCGAATTATCGTAGAAGTCAACTTCGAAATCCTGATTTTCGCCATAAGCAATAATTTCAACATTACAAATTCCAAAGTCATCATCCTTTCCAACAAGACGAGCGGGATAATTATCGATCCAACAAATCGGAACATCTTGATTAGTACTCAGCATAATCTTCGCGGTATTGCTCTCTTCGTCAAAACTTTCTACGTGATATTCAGCATCCTGAGAACTTGGGAAGCATTTTTTCCAAAAATATCCCGTGAAGATTTTAACTCCAAAAAATGTCAAAATAACTCCCCAAAGCGTCATTTTTAAGCCAAAAGCAAGATACAGACCAGCATTAATGATCGCCGGCAGAAAAACATCAATTATATGAAAAATAATTCTCCATAAATTTCTACGACGATTAATCCATCGATCAGCCAGCTCGAAAGTCGCAAAAACTTTCATAAAATCACCTCTTTCTAAATGTACTGTCAGAATTATAACATATTTTAAGATATGTGTAAAGTTGAAAGCTTAGATTTTTTCTGATAAAATACTATTATGAATCCAGACTTCGAAATTCCAGAAATCAACGGCGATATCTTTGATGATTTCACCAAGAATCTCGCTACTCGCGACAATTCTTCGAGCGAGAAAAAAATCCCAGTCATTATGCTTTCTGGTTTTCTGGGCGCTGGCAAAACCACTTTCTTAAACAATATCTTGCGAGAAAATCAAGATCTAAAAATTGGTGTAATTGTCAACGATTTTGGGCAAATCAACATCGACAATCGACTAGTTTCCGGTGCGTTTAATGAGACGCAAATCGAACTCACCAACGGTTGTGTCTGCTGTATGATTGGCGACAATGGATTGGCGGAACCGCTCAATATTTTAGCCAATGAAACCTCAGAACTGGACGCGATCGTTATCGAGGCAAGTGGTATCGCCGAGCCGTATGATCTGATGAACACACTGAGATATTCTGGCAATAATTTTACTTTTTTTGGCGGTAATATTTACCTGATCGACGCCGTTAATTTTGACTTGGCGAGACAAGACTTTCCATCTCATTTCAAAAAATGCCTCCAAACTGCGGATATTCTTGTCATCAATAAAATAGGATTGACAAATCCAGAAAAGGTGTCGGAAATTCATCAATTTGCGAGAGAATTAAATAATCGCGCACCGATCTTCGAGACATCAGAGGCGCGGATCGATTGGCGGATTATTTTTGCGCCATTTCATAAAAATCTTCACACCGATCATCGTCACCATTGCGATGAAAGTTGTACCCATCATCACCATATTCACCACGATTTTTCTTCGATCTCTTTTGAAAATGCCGCACCGCTCGATCCGCAAAAATTCATCCAATTTTTAGATAATTTACCGCAAAATCTGTTCAGAATGAAAGGCTTTTTGTATTTTGGCATGAAGGGTTACGAGCAAAAATATACACTTCAAATTGTGGGTAAAACTATAAATATCGGCGCGGAAGAATGGGGTGAAGAAACGCCAAAAACTGAGCTCGTCCTAATTGGTGCCGGGATGCGAGAAGAGGAAGTTCAAAACACTATCCAAAACCTAATCGACACTACACCAGAAGATATCAGCCCCGAGAATATGATGAATTTCGAGAGGTTTTTCCAAAAAAAATCGAACCAATAATAGGTTCGATTTTTTGTTTTTGTAAGGCCCTACCGCAAGAGCTCGGCTTCAACGCCCTGCTTTTCTCTAGCGATAAGGTCAATTCGCCCAGCAATCTCCCGCTCGCCCATTTCGATTGAACGCTTCAGACTTGGATCGGATTTTTTATCTTTGAAAAATTCCACAAACTCCGCCAGATGCTTCTCGGTACGCAAAATTGCCCCAGCATAACGCGGAAAGTCAGAATAACTCTTGTCACCGTCAAAAATCTGGCACAATTGCGCCCAATTTTCACGCATCCAAGCCCAAGTCTGCTCGCGCGAAGTCTGGTTGCGCAAGAGTTGAACAAACCATCCCACAATATCCTGTGGTCGCACAACTTGTGGATTGGTCAAATTTTTAAGCAAAATTTCAACCGTTTTAGGGTTCTTGGTTGAAGTAATTCCAGCCAAAATATCATTTCGAAAATCTACATCTGCTGTATTTTTATAGAGATTTAGTAGGTTCGAAATCAATTCTGGAGTTTCCCAATAGCGCACTTTGGCAGAAATAATTATCGGTCGAATCTCAGCATCAATTTTACTAATATTAGTCGCGTTTTCATCAAAAATCTGATCAGCTCGAGCCAGAGCATCCGCATTTTCCGCATAGATCATCTGCCCCAAAATCGTCGGGCGAAGTTCCGTCTGTTCTTCTGTCTCGTTTTCTTTCTTTTCAAAGCCTAAAATTTTGAAAAGTCCGCGCGCCAGTTCTTCGCAAAATTGCTTCATTTTAGCCTCAGCAGGCGAGCCTTCATCCAAGAAAATCCTGATATCCCCGAGTAAAATCGTCATCATATCCCACACATTAAGCGAAGTTTCATCTCGGTAAAATCGCAAAGTTTTGAGCAAATCAGCACTCGAAACCGCACCACCGCGAGCCAAAAGCGACCGCTCTTGGAGAATCTGAAGGCGCGAAATCGTATCGAGGTTTTTAATCTGAGTGAGCAATTTTTCGAAGAGTTCTGAAGAGTAATTGGAAATAAAATGCGAGATATTCCCCTCATTAAGTTGAACAAAATCACCGCTAAATTCAGACTCCAATTTCTCGGTATCCATAATTTCGGGCAAATTATCCTGATTAGAGCGCAGAAGAATTGGCCAAATTTTGCCCGTATCTTGACCTTCACCCACAAAAAACTGCTTTTGATGAAGGCACAATTTTTCGCCCTTTTCCTCCGCTAAAATGCTCGGATAACCGCTCCTGAGAATCCACGCGTTCATAAATTCCGCCACATTTTTACCAGAACTTTCGCTCAAACAATCCCAAAGATTTTGGCCAACCGTATTTTGGTACTTAAAATTCTTAAAATAACTTCGAAGTCCATCTCGAAACGCCTTGTCGCCAACAAAATTTCTGAGCATATTCATCAATCGAGCACCCTTGGCATACACAATCGCTCCATCAAAAATTGTTGAGATCTCATCTGGCTGATGAACTGGAACATGAACCGCCTGAACGCCGTCAATCGCATCGCGCCGCAAGGAAAGAATTGCCTCATTTACGGCAAATTCTTCCCAGATACTCCACTCAGGCTTGATATTGTCGACCGCAAAATATTCCATCATCGTCGCAAAACTCTCATTGAGCCAAAGTTCGTCCCACCATTTCATAGTAACGAGATTGCCGAACCACTGATGGGCAGTTTCATGAGCGATAACTAATGCCACATATTTTTTGCTTGAAATTGAAGAATTTTTCCCCGCTAACATCGCTGTTTCACGATAAGTAATCAGTCCCCAGTTCTCCATTGCACCACTGCTAAAATCCGGCAAAGCAATATGGTCACACTTTGAAAGCGGGAATTTCTCGTCAAAATATTCTTCGTAAAATTCAAGAACTTTAGTGGCAATCTCTAGCGGAAAATCAAGAAGTTCCGGACTCTGAGCACGCGTCGCCCAGACATTAACCTGAACGCCAGATTTAGTCCGAGCAGACTTTTTTTGAAGATCGCCAATCGCAAACGCCAAAAGATAAGTGCTCATTTTTGGAGTTTTTTCAAAAGTCAACGTTTTGCAATTGTCGTCTTCTACCCGATAAATTTCTGAAGTGTTAGCAAGAACTTCAACTCCACGCGGAGTCTTTAGCGTTAAATCAAACGTTGCCTTAGCCTCAGGCTCGTCAATACAAGGAAAGACCTCACGAGCATGATGACTCTCAAATTGCGTAGCGAAGAGTTCTTTTTTCTCGCCATTTTCCTTATAATAACAAGGGTAAAGACCATGCATCGCATCTGTGATCTTACCGCTGAATTTAATTTTTATTCTCAAAGTCTCTTCTAGAGAGAAAGTCTTATCGCCAGCCAGAATCGCCAATTCATCATTTTCTCGAAATTCGAATTTAAGATTCTCACCCTCAAATTCAACACTCAAAACGTCCAAATCTTTAGCGTGGAGTACAATCTCACGATCGTTTTTGGCCCGCCCAGAAACTTCAACTTCTCCGTCAAAAATCCTTTTTTTTCCCTTTGTCAAGTCCAAAAAAATCTTATAATTTTCTGGATTAAAATTCTCAAATAATCTGTTTACGCTCATCTTTCTCCTTTTTTATATTTTAACAAATTTCAGCCCAAAAATCAAAATCCTTGCGTTTATCTGCAGAAAATGCTATAATATTCTCAATGAAAAAAGTAGCAAAAAAAGTCGGCAAAAAACTCGCCGACGACAACGCCAAAGGCGCGCAGATCAGTATGATCGAAGAACTTTTCTTTGATCTTTATCCCAACCGATGGGAAATATATAAAGTAAACTTTTTCCGCGGGATATCATTCGGATTTGGTTCAGCAATTGGTGCAACAGTTCTGGTGTTTGCGGCAATTTGGCTCTTAAACCTATTCGTCAACATTCCTGGTGGTATAGGGGATTTTGTCCAAGCCGTAATCAATGCAATGAACTCAAGAGTAAAATAAATAGCGATATATGTCGCTATTTATTTTTATGGTGTAACATCTGCTGGACCAGGATAAGTTTTAGATTCAGTATACCCTAACTCATCAGTAACTTCAATTAATACTTTTTGAGAAGATGAAGAAAAATTGAAATCAACCGAAAATTCTGAAGAACTTGGTGTTGCTACAACAGATCCGTCAACTTTTATCGTAATTGTTTTAATGTTAGACTTACCCCTAATAACTTGACCAGATATCCTATAAGAATTGCTTGATCCGTGCCTACTGTAACTTACGCTCGAAACTTGCGGTTTAGAATCGGAGCAAGAATGTACATCATCTTCCGCATTAGGATCGTAACCATCCGGCGCAGAAAGTGTCTTTTTCTTAGTTAGAGGATCTGTAATTTCCGCAACAGTTATCTTAACTCGGGTCGATTCTGGAGTACATTCTGTTGCTTTCTTCTTAGAAACGCTGTCAAATTCCATTTCGATAGAATTATAGTTTGATTTAGCCTTACTCCACCAAGATGGACAAATGTCATTTCTGCCACCAATCGAGCAATTTTGAATTCCACTAGGGCGAACCACTTTATCCCCAGCCTTCCACTTTCCGTTAGCAGCGTAAAGATTATGGTGAACTGCCGTCATATAGTCATGCATAACTCTTCGCACGGTGTCATTTCTCGATGTTCGAAGCGCAGACCCATCATGATTTCCACTCCATACACCGGTCGCCACAGCAGAAGAGTAACTCATCATCCAAGAATCTTTAGCACGCCCTTTACTGTCGTCGGTAGTTCCGGTTTTAGCCGCTGTCCATACATTAGGTATAGCGAAGCCAAAACTTCGAGCCTGAGCGCCAAAAACCATCGAGCGAGCATTAGCGTCTGATAAAATATCACTCACCATATAAGCGGCTTGCGGATCGATTGCCTGTTTAGGAGAGTCTTTCCATTCTTTTAGTTTTTCTCCAGATGAATTTTTAACCTCAAGAATATAACTTACAGGTTTATAAACTCCTCCTCGCCCCAAAGACGCAAACGCATTAGTGTGCTCATCTTGCCTGACGGAACATCCACCACCAATCGCCGCAGAAAGACCGGCTTCAGCATTTCCTGCACAGTAGGAAACATCACCAAGTTCTCTTGCGGTAGCAATACCTTCCTTAGGTCCAACAATTGCCAAAGATTTTACGGCAGCAATATTGAGCGAGTTACCAAGACTTTGCCTAATAGTGACATCTCCATAGAACCTTCCCGTAAAGTTACGCAGTTGACATTGACTAGAGTTTCCGCCACAATAAAGTCTGTCAATGTTTTCATCACGAAGAATAGTTCCTGGTGTGTAAACTGCATCTTGCTTGTTGAAAAGAGGCGCATAGTCAACTATAGGCTTAATACTCGATCCTGGGTCGAGAGTAGAAGTTGCCGCATTAGTCTGACCATATCCTGCTTTATGATAGTCTACTGATCCAACTTGAGCAATAACCTGACCAGTCGCAAGATCAACTGAGGTCAACGCAATATTATCAGCGCCCGTCAAATACAAAGTACCAGCACCACTAGCCACGGCAGATTCGGCAAAACTCTGGGCTTTCGAATCAAGAGTGGTCTTAACCGTTAAACCTCCCGCACGAATCACCTTAACACCGAATTCTTCTTCGAGTTTCTTCTTAACTTCTAAGACAAAATGTGGCGCCTTGATATCTTTATACTGGTCTGTTTCTGGCTGAATGGAATCCAAGATCGCCACCTTTTTAGCCTCGTCAGCCTGAGCACGGGTAGCATACCCCATATCAACCATATCATCCAAAACTTTATGCTGACGCTCAATCAAAGATTTATTAAATTGAGTGTTGTATGGGTTATAGACGGCTGGATTATTAGGGATAGCAGCAAGAAGCGCAGCCTCCGCCAAAGTCAAATCTTTAGCAGACTTCTTGAAATAGGTCTGAGCACCAGATTCAATACCGTTTCTGCGTCCGCCGTATGGAGACTCGTTAAGATAAAGTGCGATAATCTGGTCTTTGCTATACATTCGCTCAACCTCAATCGCGAGAATCATCTCTTTAATTTTTCGAGGAATACCCTTCAAGCCTCGCTCTGCTGCTTCATCAGCGAAGAAAACTTGCTTAACCAACTGTTGAGTCAAAGTTGATCCACCCTGAGTTGCGCCACCCTTAAAGTTATTAATAGTTGCACGCAAAATCGCCGTCAAATCAATACCTTTATGCTTGTAAAACTCGCGATCCTCAATCGCCACTGTGGCCTTCTTTGCCCAGTCAGAAATCTCGGATCCCTCAACAACCAACTTATAATCACCAGTACCTTTATCTTCCCAAAGGAGTTCGCCATTTCTGTCGTAGTATTTAGAAACGGTAGTTTGAACGCGCTTTGAAAGTTCAGACGGACGGATCTGATTGAGATCCTTTTGATAATACAAGAAAAGTCCACCAACAAGAAGAACCAACAAAATCACAGAAATAGCCGCAAATTTCAAGAAGAAAAACAGCCCCCTTTTCGAAAAGATAAACTTAAAAACTCGCTTAGGATGAAGCCGATAAAAAAATCTCTTCACCGGATTTTTAGGCAAACTCGCCAAATACTCCGCACGCTTTCTCGCCGCAGCGTCTTTTTTAGAACGCCTTTGGTGTGCAAGATTAGCATACAAACTAAGGTTGCTATCTGATTTTTTATTACTTCGAAGCGGTTTTTTCAACTTCGAGTTTAACTTCTCCTTGGTTTTCTTCAACTTTTCCGTCATACTGCTTATAATTATAATTTATTTCGAAAAAAATTTCAAGAAATTCGAACAAATTATGCTTAAAAATTCAAGTAAAATATGGTAAAATAGTCTTAATAAAAGGAGAAAAAATGAAACTATCAGAAGAACTAAAATGGCGTGGATTTTGGAATCAAACCACTTTTACAGATGAGAGCGTTATAGACAATACCAATTTTACACTTTATCTCGGCACTGATCCTAGTGCGGACAGCCTTCATGTTGGGCATTTGGCAGTCTATATGATGGTTCGAAGATTCCTCGATCGGGGTCATAAAGTCGTTCTGCTCGTCGGTGGCGGTACCGGCGTAATTGGTGATATGCGCGACACCGAAGAGCGTGAATTATTGGCGCTCGAAGAAATTTCGAAGAACACATTGGCGCTCTCCAATCAAGTTTCAAAATTATTCTCCAGCAAAGATTTTACGCTCGTAAATAACCACGACTGGCTAAAAGATCTCCAACTTTTACCTTTCCTTCGCGATGTAGGCAAGAAGTTTAATATGGCGGAACTTACCTCTCGCGATTTCTTCAAATCACGCATTAAAAATGGTGGTGGTTTGAGTTTTGCGGAATTTTCTTACACGCTACTTCAAGGCTATGATTTTCTTCACCTTAATCGAAATCTTGGCGTTAATCTTCAGATTGGCGGTAGCGATCAATGGGGCAACTTGCTTTCTGGTGTAGAACTCATACGCAAATCTGACGGAAAAGAAGTCTACGCGATGACCGCCCCACTCGTGGTCAATAAATCCACTGGCCGAAAATTTGGCAAATCCGAGGGTGGCGCCGTTTGGCTCGACGAGTCCAAAACCAGCGCTTATAAGTTCTACCAGTTCTGGCTTAACTCAGACGACGCCGGCGCAATCGACTACCTAAAACTCTTCACAACACTTTCAAAAGAAGAAATTGAAGACATCCAAGCCCGCCATACAGCCGAACCACACCTCAGGATCGCCCAAAAAACTCTTGCGCACGAAGTCACCACGCTCATTCACGGCGCCGACCGTGCTCTGGAGGTCGAAAAAGCCACCGAAATATTGTTTGGTCGGGGCGATTTTGAACAGATTTCGCCAGAAGTTATCGAAATCTTGACGCAAGAAATTCCAGTCGCAAGTGACACACAATCCGTAATTTCGGCACTAACTTCAACAAATACAGCAAAATCAGCAGGCGAGGCTCGCCGATTGATTTCCGGCAACGCCATATCAGTTAATGGCATCAAAATCACCGAAGATCAGCAAATCGCAACGACCTCACTCATCAAAAAAGGTAAAAACACTTTTGTTTTGGTAAAAATTTAAGGAGAGATTATGAGGAAAAACGAGAAAATCATCAAGGGCAGCGAGAAAAACCCAAAAAATAACGCCGAACAAAACAAAGCCGCAAAAATCCTCTACGGAATTACAGCAATTTGCGCACTTCTTGCGTACATTTTTAGCGTAATTAACGGCAAGCCAAATCTAATCTGGTTTATGATTTTCGTAATCTATGGTATAACTTTGCCAGCCACGCTCAAAAACAAGCAAAAATAACAAAATCTCCCGTATTCCGACGGGAGATTTTCATTTCGAGAATTAGTCTTTCTTTTCGACTTTTTTCTTGAGGTTTTCGACAGTGTTTAGAGCGCGTTTTTGAAGTTTTTCGCCCTCAAGTTTAGCCTTTTCTGTGACTTCGCCAACTTTTTTATCTGCGTCTTTTTTGAAAACATTGAATTTTTCTTTTGCTTCTGCGCCGAATTTTTCAACATTTTTTCCTGCTTCGTCCAATTTTACCTTGGCGTCGTCAGCAAATTCTTTACCCTTCTTTTTCAAATCTTGTCGGGTTTCTTTACCGGATTTTGGCGCTGTTAAAATTCCCGCAATTGCGCCGACAGCCGCACCAAGCACTAATCCAAGACCAAATTTACCTTTTTTACTCATTTTTTTCTCCTTTTTTCTTTAAATTTTTGAAAATGTCGATCATCGCTTTTCCAATAATTATGGGCGATGAAATCTGTGCTATATTCTGGACCACATTATCCACGCCGTTGGAAATATTTCGAAAGTTTTCCGCAACATCGCCAATTTGTTTGCTTACCCTGATAATCAGGATAAAAGTAACGATGCCAAGCGCGATAAAGATCGCCAGAAAAATAGATAGAATTACGACTAAGATCTCCGCAGCCGAACTCATCTTTCTCCTTTAATTTATTTTATAGTTTTTATTTTGATTTTTGCAAATCAATAACTGCATTATAGCACAAAATAATTCTTATGTCAATAGGTTTTAGGCTAAAAATAAAATCGCCCATATATTTTGAGCGATTTTAAGACTCTACAACCTCTCTCGAATCAACTTCTGCGCAAGAGCCGGATTAGCTTTTCCTTGAGATTTTTTCATGATTTGACCAACAAGGAAGCCGATCGCTTTATCGTTGCCCGCGCGAATGTCTTTGACCGCTTTCTGTGAAGCCGGATCAGCGAGGACTTCATCGACGATTTTGGCGATTGCGCCCTCGTCAGAAACTTGAATCAAATTCTTCTCCTTGGCGATATCTTCTGGCATTTTACCCAAGTTTTCATTTTCGAAAAGCGCCATAAAAATCTCTTTCATCGCGTTAGAAGAAATCTTGCCCGCGCGTGACAATTCCGCCAATTGCGAAAGTCGCTTTGGACCCACGTAGCCCTGATAAACCTTGTCGAGATCAATTTCTTCAATCGGAGTCGAAGCAAAAAGGTTGAAGATTTTCTTCATATTTTCATGGTGATTTTCGAGCGAATAATCTTTGATTTCGTAAGATTTAATGATTTCTTCTTGCGAACTCGCCCAGCCCTTGCCCCAAGTGGCAAGCATCAACTCTGCTAGACGATAATCGGACAAAATATAATCAATCACCGATTTGTCAAGATTAAACTCCGAGAAGTATTCCCTGAATTCATCCGGCATTTTAGGGAAGGTAAGTTGCATTTTGGCGATTTCTTCATCAGTCAAAATAATCGGCGGAATATCCGGATCGGGCATATAGCGATAATCCTGCGCCTCTTCCTTGCTACGCTGAGAAACCGTTTTTTGCTCGTCGTCCAGCCAGCCACGCGTTTCTTGCTTGATTTTTTCTCCCTTTTCAAGAAGTTTGACTTGGCGCTCGAATTCATATTGCGCCGCTCGCTCAACACTTCGGAAACTGTTGAGATTCTTGATTTCTGTGCGTGTGCCGAGTTTTTCTTCGCCCAATTTTCGAGCAGAAATATTAACGTCGAAACGCATATTGCCCTGATAAAGATCGCCGTCGGTGACTTCGGCAAAGACCATTCGTTTGTGAAGTTCTTCAGCATAAGCGCGCGCTTGCTCGGCGGAATGAATATCCGGCATTGAGACAATTTCGATCAGCGGCGTACCGGCGCGGTTGAGGTCAACCAGTGAATAATCGCCGTGGTGCGTGAGTTTTCCGGCATCTTCTTCAAGATGAGCGTGCTCAATCCTAACATCAAAAGTCTCCCCATTCGGCAAAACCGGTGTTATTTTTCCTTCACCGATAATTGGCTGATACAACTGTGAAGTCTGATAACCCTTTGGCAAATCTGGGTAAAAATAGTGCTTTCGATCAAATCGGCTAACGTTCGAAATTTTGGCATTCAAAGCCTTGCCAGCTCGAACCGCAAGTCTAACCGCCTCTTTGTTCAAAACTGGCAACATTCCTGGCAAGCCAAAATCAATTGGCGAAGTCGCCTCATTGGGCGTCTTCTCTCTCGCATCATTATCACTTCCAGAAAATAATTTAGTCTTGGTTTTTAACTGAACGTGGCATTCGATGCCGATAGTTATTTCGTAGTTTTTCAAAATTTCTTCCATTAAATCGCTCCTAAATCCTTCAATGCTTGCTTAAAACTCGCCAGTGCGCGACGCGTTTGATCGTAGTTGATCTCCGCATCAGCCTCGTGCGCGATAACGTTGCGCAGTTTGTGTGCATGCCACAAAGAGTTGGGCGAAGAAAATTTCTCGCGGGCAGATTTCAAGCGCTCCGCCATTGTTTGACCGTCAAAATTCAACTCCCTAAGCGTCGTATCAACCAATTTATCCGCATTAATTATCGCCAAATGCCAACTCGCGGCGTTATCTTTTTGGATCGAATTTTCAATCTTAAGCCAATTGGTCTGGTATTTTTCTTTATTTAAGCGAATCGTCTCTGGCTTGGTGATATTTAGCACAAAGAAAAGCAGCGCCCCACAGATCAAAATCGCAACACCAAGCAATAAAACATCCATTATTTTTCCTCCAAACTATCAGCCAAAGCCAAAATTGAAGCATCTGATTTCATTTTACCAATAATCTGGACACCAACTGGCAAGCCGTCAGAAGTTTTGCCCGCCGGCACACTCACCGCAGGCAAGCCCGCCATCGACGCTGGCACACTCATAATATCCGCCAGATACATTTTGAGCGGATCGTGCGCGTTTTCGCCAATTTTGAAGGCAGGCGTTGGCGCGACCGGACTAATCAAAAAGTCATAATTTTCAAAAAGTTTGTTAAATTCTTGAATGAGGAGAGTGCGCGCTTTTTGCGCTTTAAGATAATATGCGTCATAAAATCCGCTCGAAAGAACATAACTCCCTATCATAATTCGGCGTTTGTTTTCTGCTTCAAAGCCCTCATCACGAGAAAGACCATAAACTTCGTCCAAAGATTTGGCGGTTTTTGAGCGAAGTCCATAACGCACGCCATCATATCGCGCCAAGTTAGAAGAAACTTCCGCCGGAATAACGATGTAATAAATTGCCAATGCATATTTGCTCATCGGCAAACTTACTTCTTCAACCGTATGACCAGCGCTTCGAAGCCTTTCGATGTAATCTTCTGTCAATTTTCGAACTTCCTCATCGACACCTTCGCCCATAAATTCTTTAACGACACCAATTTTGGCATTCTTTGGCGCTTGAGCAGTCTGCCAAAAATCCGGCAAAGTCATCATATCTTTCTGGTCAAGACCACTCATAATTTCCATCACAAGATCAGCCTCTTTAGCGGTCTTAGTAAATACACCAATCGTATCGGTTGAAGATGCCATCGCCACCACGCCAAATCGTGATACCGTACCATAAGTCGGCTTAACACCATAAACACCGTTGAAACTTGCCGGCTGCCGAATCGACCCACCAGTGTCCGTACCAAGCGTAAAAGGCACAATATCAAGCGCCGCCGCAACAGCAGAACCACCAGATGAGCCGCCCGCAACGCGAGTTTGGTCGAGCGCATTTTTAGTCACACCAAAAGCAGAGTTTTCTGTTGAGCCACCGTGAGCAAAAGCGTCCAAATTAGCCTTACCGATACAAATAGCACCTTCCGCCTCCAATTTCTCCATCGCCGTGGCTTGAATTGGCGTTTCGAAGTCGCCCAACATTTTGCTCGAGGCAGTCGAAGGCGCGCCAAATGCCAAGAAGTTATCTTTAGCGATAAACGGAACGCCCGCAAGTCGTCCAATTGTTTCGCCAGCGGAAATTTTAGCGTCAATTTCATCCGCCCTTTTAAGCGCGCGCTCTTCTGTTAAACTCGTGAGTGCGTTAAAGTCAGCCAAAGTTTTAGCCTTTTCGAGTGCCTTTTCAACTTCTTTTCGAGCGGAAGTTTTACCACTCAAAATCATCTCTCTAATTTCAAAAATATTCGTCATAATTCTCCTACAACACCTTTGGAACTTTAATTTGATCGCTCGCAACATTCTCGCCAGAGAGCGCCAAAAGTTCTTGCTTTTCAACGCCGTAATTGTCGATTTCGTCATTGCGCCAAATGTTTTGATTTTCCGAGACTTGATAAGTTGGCTCAACATTCTCGGTGTCGAGTTTGTCAAGTTGCTTGATGTAATTTACGATATTTTCAAGATCGCCGCGGAGATTGGAAATTTCTTCTTCGCTCAAAGAAATATTCGAAAGCCGCGCCAAATGCTTAACTTCTTCTGTGGTGATATTCATATCTTAAATTATACCAAAATTCGGAAGAAAAATAAAGAAAAACGACCAGTTTTATCTGATCGCTTCTCTTTGGTACACGAGAAAGGACTTGAACCTTCACGCCAATTGGCACTAGTTCCTAAGACTAGCGTGTCTACCAATTCCACCACTCGTGCTTAACTTCTCTAGTTTATCAAATTTTTTAAAAGAAGTCAAGATTTTTATGAATTCTATTTCAAAGATAAATCACCCTTGATCGAATACTGACTAATTCGCCCAACCTCTTCAAGGACGCGATTTTTCGAAATTTCACCATTCCACCAATCTTCTGGTCGAATATTTCGCTCGTCAATAGTCGGAAGAAAATAGTAGTTGATATTTTCTGGCAAGAAATTTTTAGCAGTCATCAAAGATCGGCGCGTATGAAAATTCAGGCACACAATCATAACATTTTGTAAATTCGAAAAATCTTTATTTTCGGCAAAAATTTTGGCGACATTTTCAAAATTCTCTTTTGTATTTGTCGAATTAGGTTCTAAAATCATCGCTTCACGCGGAACCCCAAGTTCCAGACCACGCTCAAAAAACCTCAAAGCTTCTGGCTTTTTATCTGAATTTTTGCTATGCCCAGACAGGATTATCTTTTTAATCTTGTCAGATTTCCAGACTTCGAAAACATCGACCATTGTTTCGACATGATCATTTCCAAGAACAATCATCGCATCGATATTGGGCAGATCTTCTCGCTTAGTTTCTGGGATGAAAATAAAATTCGTGATAGATTCAATCGTGTTCATATGTAAAATTTTACATCTTTTCGAGGCTTATTTCAACATCTTCTTTCGAATTTCAGCAATCTGATCGCGAAGATCTGCCGCCAATTCAAATTCAAGGCTTGCCGAAGCCGCATTCATCTGCGAGGTCAAATCCACCACTAAATTCTGCCACTCATCGCGCGGAATACGCTTAAGATCGAGTTTCCGCTTCTTGTCTTTAGCCGGCAGAATCGCTCGCAATCCCTCTTTGATTTCACTGGCGACACTTCGAGGCGTGATGCCATTTTCTTGATTATATTTTTGCTGAATCTCGCGACGCCGAGAAGTTTCGTCCAAAGCCGCCCGCATTGAACGCGTGATTTTGTCGGCATACATCAAAACTTTTCCCTCCTCGTGGCGCGCCGCACGACCGATTGTCTGGATTAGCGCACTTTCACTTCGCAAAAATCCTTCTTTATCCGCATCAATAATCGCCACCAAAGACACTTCAGGCAAATCCAAGCCCTCTCGAAGAAGATTGATGCCGACCAACACATCGTAAGTTCCATTTCGAAGGTCGCGCAAAATATCACCCCGCTCCAAAGTATCAATTTCACTATGAATATATGCCGTTTTAACGCCGTTTTCTTCCAAAAATCCGCTCAAATCCTCAGCCATCCTTTTGGTCAAAGTAGTCACCAAAACACGCTGGTTTTTAGCCACTCTTTGACGAATTTCCTCCATCAAATCATCAATCTGACCCTCAATCGGTCGCACCTCAATCACAGGATCGAGCAGTCCAGTTGGGCGAATTACCTGCTGAGCGGGCGCCGGCGAATGTTCAATTTCGAAATCGCCCGGCGTCGCCGAAACATAAATCGCTTGATTTATATGACCATAAAATTCATCAAAAGTCAAAGGTCGGTTATCAAGCGCTGACGGCAGACGAAAACCGTTATCAACCAGCACAGTTTTCCGCGAGCGATCACCTCTAAACATCCCACGAACCTGCGGTAAGGTCATGTGACTCTCATCAACAAGAAGTAAAAAATCATCCGGAAAATAATCCAGAAGCGTCGCCGGCTGCTCGCCCACATTGCGCTCAGTCAGATAGCGCGTGTAATTTTCAATACCTTTAACAAAACCAGTCTCACGGAGCATTTCAAGGTCATATTTGGTGCGCTGAGCAAGACGCTGGGCTTCGAGAAATTTCTCATTTTTTTCGAAATACTCGTGGCGCGCGTAAAACTCTTCTTCAATCTGCGGAATAGCACGCTCAATAATTTCTCGCGGTGTTGCGTAGTGAGAATTAGGAAAAATATCAAAATGCGCCGGCTTTTCTAAAATTTCGCCAGTCAAAGGATTGATCAAAACAAGCCGATCGATCACATCGCCAAAAAACTCAATCCGCACAGCCAAGTCAGAACTCGCCGTCATCACATCAACCGTGTCACCTCGCACACGAAAAGTCCCGCGCGCAAAATCCACATCATTTCGATCATATTGAATATCTTTAAGATGTCTAAGCAACTTTTCTTGCTTATAACGATCGCCAACTTTAAGATGAAGCGCCATTTCCTGATAACTCGCAGGGCTACCGATGCCATAAATACAACTCACGCTCGAAACAATAATCGTGTCGCGCCGAGTCAGGAGCGCCTCGGTGGCGGCGTGACGGAGACGCTCGATTTCTTCATTTATGCGCGAGTCCTTTTCGATATAAGTATCTGTGCTGGCGATATATGCTTCAGGCTGATAATAATCAAAATACGAGACAAAGTAGTGAACCTCATTTTCAGGGAAGAACTCCTTAAATTCAGAATAAAGTTGCGCCGCGAGCGTTTTGTTGTGAGCGAGAATCAGCGTCGGTTTTTGGGTTTTTTCGATGATATTCGCCATCGTAAAAGTCTTACCAGAGCCAGTCACGCCAAGGAGAGTCTGCTCTCGTTCGCCCCTCTCAAGACCAGCAACAAGTTGAGCGATCGCTGTAGGCTGATCACCGGTTGGCCTATATTTTGACCTTAACTTAAACTTCCGCTTGGCTATCATTATTTTATTTTACAATATTTTGCGTAAAAAATCAAAACCGCGTTTAAAATATATAACAATAAAATTATTAACGCGGGCGGGATTTGGCGATTTGGCGAGCCATATCTGTAATTTGTTGAAGTTTTTCGAAGTCGTCTCGAAATTCCGGCAGAACTTCAAGCAAGCTCTCACCCTTATTTTTACACGCTTCTCGCAAGAAAAATTCGGTAATCGCAGGATTTTTGGGCAAAATTGATCCGTGAAGATATGTTCCGATCACATTTTTATAACGCGCGCCCTCGGTATGGTTCTCGGGATTGTTGCCATCTCCGCTCGAAACTCGAGCAAGAACTTCAGTGTTTTTCGAAATGAAAGTCTGTCCGCTGTGGTTTTCATAGCCGATAATTTCGCCAAACTCGGCAGAATCTTCAACAATATTACCAATCATTCTAGTTTCACCAGCAACGGTTTTCACACCTTGAAAAAGGCAAATTCCGCTGATTTTTTCGCCCATAGAAGTCTCAAAATACTCGCCAAAAAGTTGATAAAGCCCACAAATCATCAACATCGGAACACCCTTCTTCGCCAAATCTCGCAAGATTGGCGCAATCTTAAGAAGGTCGTCCTGAATTTTGCCCTGCCCGCTATCCTGACCGCCACCGCCAATCACAATATCCGCATCCAGTGGAAATTCATCACCCTCGTTATACTGGACAATCTCAGGCTTAATTCCGCGCATTTCAGCCTGTTTTTTTAGCGCCAAGATATTGCCATAATCACCGTAAATGTTCATATTCTTGGCATAGAGCCACACAATTTTTAACTTCATAAAATTTTCTCCACCTCTGTTAATTTAGAAATTTCTTTGCGAATCTCAAGCATTGCCGTATAGGTGGCAAAAATCTTTTTCTTATCGCCATCTTGACTCAAAAACTCTTCTACCGCTGAGCGGATATCCGTATTTATATCAGTATTTTCGAATGGAATTTCATCATGAAACAATCTCAGCGCCATATCATAAGCGCGAATTCCTGAGATTTTAGCAACAGAGCCGTCAAGCATTTTGGAAAATTCGACATCCCACAGCCAACTCATATCTCGCCCATCAGCATAGTTGTCGTTAATCGCAATCATAATTTGCGCATTTGTCAAATCGGCACTTTTCAGATTGGAGCGAAAGCCAGCAGGATTTTTTACCAACATAATTTCAACTTCTTTTTCGCCAATCTTAATAATCTCGCCACGACCAAACGCAGGCTTAATCTCTGAAATAGTCTCTTCAAGATCCTCCTCAAGAATTTTTATTTTTTCCGATTTCAGAATTTCTCTCACCAGACCATAGGCAGCGGTCAGATTGAGAATATTGTGGATTCCACTAATCTGTAAATTGAAGTTCTTGCGAGTTTCTTGGTGAATTATTTGCGCTGATGTTTTGGAAAAATCTTCAAGCAAATAGTCGATATCCTGCGGATGTTTTGAACGCAAGTCTGAAGAATTATCGCCATGAATCTCTTCATCATTCGGGAAGAATTCCGCCAACTTCTCGCTGGCGCCAAACTTCACAACCTTTACAAAGCCCTTCGAAAAATCTTTTCGAGAAAGAAGATTGTCGCCGCCGTTCAAGAAAACTAAATTGCGAGTATTTTCACCAATCTTTTGAAGAAGGCCGGCCGTGAAATCGATCTCGCCAAAGCGGTCAAGTTGGTCGCGCATCACATTGAGCAGGAGTGAATATCGCGGGTGGATTTGCTCCACAAAGTGAACTGCGTGCGCCTCGTCCAGTTCAAGAACGGCGATGTCCGCAGGCAAAATCCCGCGCAAGTTAACACTTTCTAATGCGGCGGCGGCCACACCGCGGACAAAATTGGAACCAGTCTTATTGGTAAAAACTCGCAAATTCTGGCTTTCGAGAAGTTCAACTACCATCTTGGTGGTGGTAGTTTTTCCATTAGTTCCAGAAATCACAACCACGCCGTATGGCAGACTTTCAAGAGTCCGAGCAAGAAATTTAGGGTTGAATCTCTCCATAAAAAGCCCCGGCAGGGCAGATCCACCTCCACGAAGTCGGGCGATTTTTTGAATGATTTTTCCTAAAAATATTGATAATTTCATAATTTTATTTCCTTATTTCTTTTGCTTAGTGATATTGGCGGATTTTCCATAAAAAATTTCTACTATTTTATGATCTTCGCCGTTTTTCAATTTACCAATTGCTAGTTCTCGCCAATCCTGGCGTAAATTTTCTTCACCAATTTTTGAAAAGTCAGAATTGGAGACCCCAACGATTGGGATTTTCAATGCGTCAGCCAAGGTGTTAGCAACAGTAACACCAATCCTTAGACCGGTGAAACTTCCCGGCCCTGCAAAGGTGCCAATCGCGGTTAGGTCACGCCAAGTAAGATTATTTTGTGTCAAAAAATTCGATATTTCGGCCAAAATTTGCTCGCTCATCTGCCTTCCAAGCGCAATTTCAGCGCTGTGTTTTTCCGTTTCGCCGTCAAAAATCCACATTCGTAAAAACTCAGTTGAAGTCTCGATCAAAAAAATCATAATTCAACTCCTTCAATTTTTACTTTTCGAAAATCTTCGGGAGTTTTAGAGATTTCGATCTTTATTCGATTTTCTGGTAAAATTTCTGACACACTCTCTGCCCATTCTACTACTGTTATATTGTAAGGGTTTTCAAGTGCATCGGCAATTTCAAGCGAGAGAATACCCGCATCAGCCAAACGATAAAAATCGTAGTGCGAAAGCGTAAAATCACGACCATCATATACTCGCGAAATAGTAAAACTTGGACTAGAAACCGTTTCAGACACGCCAAGACCCAACGCCAAACCTTTAGTGAAGGTAGTTTTTCCAGCGCCTACATCGCCGATCAATTCAATAACCTCGCCGCCTTCAAGACACTTGGCAATCTCCTGGCCAAAGAGTTTCATTTCAGACTCGGATTTTATGATTTTTTCTAGCATCTTCAATTATTTTACCAAATTACGCATAAAATCTCCACTATTCAGCCGGATTTTCTAGCATAATTTTAGTTTTACGAGTTGATTTTTCTAAAAATAGAACAAACAAAGCCAAAACGACATAAAAAATCAAGGGAACAAAATCGGGCATTTTTATTTCCATTTGAGCACCAGGAATTCCAGCAAAAAAGTCAATTATATCAATCGAAATCTTCAAAATCATCTCAGATACCCATCCAAAAACCTGCGCCAAAGGTGTAAATACTTGCGCAAAAAATCCCGTTAAAAATACCATTAACATTGCCGGCGGAACCAGCGGTAGGACAAAAAAGTTAGACAACATAGACACAGTAGAAAATACCCCAAAAGCAGAAACTATAAGTGGTAGTGTCAAGATTTGAGCAGAAAATGTCTCAAAGAATGTCGATATTAGAGCGGGTAATTTTTCAGGCTCGCGGAATAAGAACTCTTTCAGTTTTGGAGACAAAATCATCACTCCAAAGAATGACGCAAAAGATAATTGCCATCCAAGACCAAAAATATTTTCTGGACGGATAAACAGCGTCATTGTTGCAACAAAAATCAGTAAAAAGTAGGGATTTGTTCGCTTGCCAAAATACCAAAATATAGCAGAAAGTATAGCAACAATGCCGGCGCGCACCATACTTGGCGTAAAACCAACCACCAAGACAAACCCACCGACAAGCAAAATCATCAAGAGTAGCGTTAATTTTCTGGATATATTTTGAAAAATTCGTCGCGAAAAATTAGCCAATACCGTCAAATTATATCCGCTCGCCACTACAATATGAGTTAATGCCGTAATTTTTAGCGCCGTCTCAAGCGTTTCTGGTAAAGAATTTTTCTGCCCCAAAAGATAGCCGAGTCCTAAATCTACCTCAGGAGAAGAGATGAATTGCTTAATCCCTCCAGCAAAACTATCCCTGATGTCGCGCACCAAGTCTGTTCGCTTTTCCAACTTGACAAATTGCGCCCTAAATATCACACCTACAGTCCCTCGAGAGCCTTTAGATAATTTGCCGCGCAAGAAGACTCTATCACTACGACGCAGTTTTACCTTATTTTTCACGATAGCAAATAACCTACCGCCAGCATCCTTACCCCCAATTTTTTCTAAATTTACAGATATACGCTGCTCACCCTTCTCTGTAATATCTGGATCTTCGGCTAAAATGCCAGAAATAAAAACTTCTTGTTTTTCGAATTTAGAAACAAAATCAAAATTATCCCAAAATCCAGACATTCGCCAGAATGAGAATAGTATAGCAGACAAAGATACTATTATTAAGCAATATTTTCTTGAAATAGCAATAAAACAAATCAACAATACGCTCGCCAGAACGGGCCAAATTTGCCCATTAAGACCCTTAATCTCGAGCAATCCAGACGCTAAAAACCCCAAAAACCCCACAACAGAAAACGCAAAAGCGATATAATGCCGATGGATTTTTTGGAATAATCTCATATCTATATTTTACTTTTTATTTTCATAATTATCAAGATTTAGAACTTCTTCTTAGGGTGGCGGTCAACAGCCTCTTGGCCTTCAAGAAGAGCCTCTTGGCCCTTCTCAGTCAAAGAATAGCCACGAATTTCGAACAAACTTTCTAAATCTTTTTCCGAAAATTCAACTTCCATTAAATCAAGAAGACCATTTCGCCCCTCCTTTGAAAGACCAGAAATATTTCGATGGTCGCGCAAAGCTCGACGCATAAAATCAACTGTCGCAAATTCTTCGAGCGAATCATAAACATCATCAACGCCAACAAATCCATCTTCAACCATCCTATTCAGACTCACAGGTGCGTCAATTCCGTAAGTCTGGCTAAAATATTTTGGAAAATGCGATCTATTATTGAAAGTTCCAAAATTTATACGCCAAAGTAAAATTATCTCACCCGGTAAAAGCCCGCTTGAAAATTTAATAAGATTTCTTGCTGGAATTTTATTACTCATATCCTAAATTATATAATATTTTAATAAAAAATCAACCCTGTATTTTCTCAGGGTTGAAAAATTTTAACCGTTGCCAGAACGCTTAATCGATAAATGCTCGTCATTGCGAGGCGGATTGAAATCTTTATTCTTCTCATCTAATGCAGCAATGACTTTTTTCACTAAACGCTCAGGATCCGTATCGTAAATTATCTCCTTGGTGCCAGGACTCTCGATGTTTTCGAGCAAAGTTGGCACATAATCTGCCAAAGCGCGGCTGCCAAGCAGAACACCACAGACTTTTTTAGACTCAAGCGCTGTAGCAAGTTCATGTAGCGAGCCCATTCGCCCACCAACAGTAATCACCGCATCACTAGAAAGCACTAAATGTGTATCACGCCCAACATAACTCATACCCGTAAAATTGATATAATCAAAAGGTACAAACGGCAATTTATAGGTGTTTACATGCTGACGAAAACTCGAAGCAGGCGAAAATCCAACACTTAAGCCAGTACGACCTTTGACACTAACTGCACCGAGTGCAGCAAAATGTGGCAATCCAACCGTCGCACCAGTAGTCAAAATTTTACCTTGTCGAACAATCTCCGCGCCAAGCCGAAACGCTAAATTTTTAGAAGCAGCCACACTTTCTCCGCTCGCCGCTCCAGAAACACAAATTTGATATCTCATTTTTTCTCCTTAAATAATATTTTATTAACTTTGTCAAATGTAAGGTTTGGAATTTCTTTAGCAAATCTTTCACAAATCTCTTCTTGAAGCAATTTTTGAAATCCACTTAGACAATCCCTATCGTCGGATAACGACTTCTGTATGTCCTCTTTATTGGCTGAAACGATTCCATCTTTTACCACAACGGCCGAGCGAGAATATTTTTTCCAAAAATCGTCTTCCTTAGCCAAAACTTTTTCGCCAAGAAACTTATTCTTTAGAGCAGACACGGCCTCGTTTTTTAGTACATCCATATCTGAAAATCCTAAAATCCGCACAATTTCTGCCGAGTCCAAGTAAATCTTGCCCAATATTTTTGCCGAAACGCTTCTTCCGCTAGGGACTTTTTTCTCTAGATTCTCAATTTCGAAAATAAATTTCTTCCGATCAGAGCCACGCAAGCCCAATAGATCAGCCAGATTAAGCATAGTAAAAGTCCTTTTCTGCCATTGGCATAGAGTGAAGAGTTGTTGTTTCGCTCAAAATCCCTTTAATCGATCCAAAATATTGAATCACAGAACTCGCATTAGCACTGCCATAAATCACGCTCTGAGTCAAATCCGCACCGCGCGACCATTGGGCCAAAAACCCAGCACCAAATGCATCACCAGCCCCAGTTTTATCTCGCACCGGCGCATCTTCATACAGTCCGGCGCGCAAGATCTTCCGCCGATCAGTGGCCCAAATTCCATTTTCTGCATCTGTTAAAATTAAGATTTTTGCAAATCCTGCGCATCGCGTTAACAATTCTTCGGCCGTGTCTCCAATTACTAGGCTCGAAGCCTCGTTTTTGTTAAGTTGAAAAATATCAACCATTTCGGTCAGCGCGCGGACAACTTCTGGTTTTTCGAATTCTTTTTTACCAGGATTCCAGAAGATTTTGATATTTTTATCTTTAGCCTTTTGAAAAATTTTTTCAGCCAGATCAAGATGACCAGACAGATTGGAGACATAAATCCAGTCAAATTCTTCTTGAGAAAAATCCAAGTTGTCGCAATTCAACCGACCGGAAGCACCTCGATAGGCAAGCATTGCTCGCTCTTGACCATCTAATAAAAATGTGGTGTAATCTGTGTTATAAATTGGCGAAATCGCAACTCTAGAGGTATCAATATGCTCCGAATCAAGCGCCTTCAAGACATTTTGACCAGCAAAATCCTGTCCAATAGAGCACATTATCGAGGACTCTATGCCGTTTCGCGCAAAAGCAGTAGCCGTATTAACAGCACTTCCGCCAACTGAAAAATATACACGATTAAGGTCAATCTTGGAGCCCATTTTAAGAGCAGAAGCATCGGTCGACCCATCAATAGAGATTTTTTCACGAACATTAGAATTTCGCAAAAAAACATCTTGCGTTGCTGATCCAACTGATAAAATCTTAACTGCCCCACCCGATTGAGCCATTAAATTGCGCCCTTTCGAGTAATTTCATTAGCCATTGTGTGATAAACTTGCTCAGGCTCAGCCGCACCTGCGATCGCCGAGCCGACATTAACCACATCAACGCCTCCTTGAGTTAGTGCAAAAACATTAGCAAGATTGGCGCCGCCGTCCCAACCAATTTCGACATTTTGGTTGATCGCTTTTACGAGACGGATTTTTTCAAGTTGCATCATGCTAGCCTTGCCGCCCATCTGTCCCAAATTTCCAGAGAAAATTAACACATGCTCAGCAGCATTAATTGCGTCAGCCACTGTTTCAGGAACAGTTGATCGAAGTAGTGCAACCGCAGGCTTGATCAGAGTCTCTTTCTTTAACTTTTCAAAAATTGGCACGAGGTCTTCTTCTGTCTCTGAGTGAAAAATCACCATGTTGGGCTTCATTTTTATGACCTGATCGATATATTCGCTCGGATTAGAGACCATTAAATGTAGATCCACCTTCCAATGCTCGGGCCACCAAATTTGGCCAAGCCCAACCGTCTGATTTTGCGCAAAAACACCGTCAGTAATATCAATCTGAACTCGCTCAGCAAAAGGCTGAAGCCGACCAACCTGATAGTTGTAATCATCTAAATCTGTTGCTAAAATTGTTGGACAAATCACCGACATCTAAACCTCATCAATCTGTTTATTTCTTCTATTAAATCTTGGGGCGTTAGCGTAAGGCGTTTCGAGCCAAGTATCAAGCGTGTCGTGAAGTTCATTCTCAGCCGTCTCTTGATCGAAAATCCGCGCAGGAAGACAAAGCACATTACTGTCATTATCATTGCGTGTCCATTTGGCTTCCTCCGCATCCCACACAACAGAGGCGCGAATGCCCTTATACCGATTGGCGGCCATTCCCATTCCTTGAGCGCCGCCACATATTAAAATTGCCCGCGGGTCCGCATCTTCGCTTGAATAAATTTTCGCCACAGCCTGTTTAGCAAAAACCGGAAAGTCATCGTCTGGATCATAGTCCGATCCGCCGATTTTTTCAACGTCATAGCCTCGCGACTTCAGATAATCATAAACCTTATCTTTAAGATAAAATCCCCTGTGATCCGCTCCAAGATAAATCTTCATTTTCAAATTCCTTAAATATTTGCCGCAATGTCAGCAGTTAATTCAACTAGACGGTTGGAGTAGCCCCACTCATTGTCATACCAAGCTACAACTTTAATCAAATTACCCGCTACGACATTTGTAAGAGCCAAGTCGATAATTGTAGAATGTGAATTTCCTTTGAAATCACTCGAAACAAGAGGATCTTCACTTACGGCTAAAATTCCTTGATAGAATGGCATCTTGGAAGCCCTTCTAAATACTTCGTTAATCTCTTCTTTTGTTACATCTCGCTTCAATACTGCTGTAATATCACTAAGCGAAACAGTCGGAGTTGGAACCCTAACACTCAAACCGTCAAATTTACCTTCTAAAGCTGGAATAACTTTACCCGTAGCAATCGCCGCCCCAGTAGTTGTAGGGACGATATTCTCGGCGGCGCCTCGCGCTTCCCGAAGATCCTTCGAAGGAGCATCAACCAAACGCTGACTTGCAGTGTAAGAATGAATTGTTGTCATCATTGATTTTTCAATACCAAATTCTCGATCAAGAATTGACATTACAGGGGCGACACTGTTGGTTGTACAGCTTGCATTAGAAACAATATCGTCTTCGCGAGTTAGAGTATCCTCATTAACGCCAAGAACAACCATCTTTGCATTCTCGCCCTTGGATGGAGCAGAAATCACGACTTTTTTGGCGCCAGCAGTGATATGTGCGCGAGCCTTCTCTACTTCAGTAAACAAGCCTGTAGATTCAACTACAACATCAATCTTCATCTCAGCCCAAGGCAAATTAGCTGGATCTTTTTCAGCTAAAATCCTAATCTCTTTACCATTTACAATTAAAGAGTTATCAGTCGAAGAAACTTCATGATGATAATTTCCGTAAACAGTATCGTGTTTTAATAAATACGCCAAAGTTTTGGTGTCAGTCAAATCGTTAATCGCCACAACCTCGACATCGTCTCTTTCGAAAAATAGTTTGAAGGCGTTTCGACCAATTCTACCAAAGCCATTAATTGCAATTTTTTTAGACATTTTGTCTCCTTTTAATTTCTAAAATTTTCATTCCTATTATATCATAAGCGTTTTGAAAAAGCAAAAAATCCGCCCATAATTTGAGCGGAAAATAGATTTATTTACCAAACTTATCTCGAAGTCGCTGAGCCTGCGCCGCAGCCGTATTGGAAATTCGCCCCAAAAGCCCCGCGTTTCGAAGTTGCGCACGCAATTTCACCCGCGCGTGTGAAGTTTTCACCAGATCAAGCCAATCGACTTTAGGCAAAGAAGTCTTGCGCGTGATGACTTCAACCACATCACCCTCTTCGAGCGGTTTATCGAAAGCGTGGATTTTTTCATTCACACGGAAGGCGTAAGCGTGCTTACCTACATCGCTATGGACCATATAGGCAAAATCTAAAGGCAACGCTCCCTCTGGCAAATTATAAATATCACCTTTTGGCGAATAAACAAAAATCCTATCACCAAAAATATCAATCTGAAGTTGCTCTGGGTCAATCTCCTCGCCATCTCGAAGTCTTTGCGCCACATCTTGGAGTTGAACAATCCATTGGAGCTCATTAGAAAGTCCGCCGTTGCCTTTGGTCTCTGGACGACCAGCCTGCGGAATCCGCTCGCGCGAAGTCGCCCCGCTCAGATACGCACCGCTCGACTTCTGCTCGTGATAATGAAAACTCGCCGCAAGACCGCGCTCGGCAAATTCGTGCATTTCTTCTGTCCTAATCTGAAATTCCGCAATCAACTTAGAAGGTGTAATAACAGTAGTATGAAGGCTCTGGTAGCCGTTAGGTTTGGGCATAGAGATATAATCTTTGATCCGCTCAATCATCGGCTTGTAGATCGAGTGTAAAATCCCCAGCACACGATAGCAATCATCCTTATTTTTGACGATAATTCTTAGAGCCATCAAGTCATAAACGCGATCAATATCACCTTTAGTCTTTTTTAATTTTTTATGAAGCGAATAAACGCTCTTCACTCGACCAGAAATTTCGAAGTCAATCCCAGCCTTTTTGAGTTCACTCTCAACCTCTTCTCGAACACGACCAAGTTTGCGAGTCGACTTACCGAGACGCTTGCGGATTTCGTTAGAAAGTCGCTTGTATTCACTTGGATTAAGATAAGAAAAGGCGGTTTCTTCCATAGTCATACGCACACGACCCATTCCAAGACGGTCGGCAATCCGCGCAAAAACATCCAGCGTTTCACGGGCGATTTTTTTCTGTTTCTCGGGCGACATATGTTCAAGCGTTTGGACATTATGAAGGCGATCGGCGAGTTTGATAATGACTACACGAACATCTTGGCCAACCGCAATCAAGAGTTTAGAAAGATTATCTTTAGTCTGCGGCAGGTAAGTTTCAAGATTATTCATACCACTGCGGGCTTTACCAACTTTAGTCACACCATCAACAAGAAATGCGATATCTTCACCAAAAGTCGCCTCAATCTCATCGAGCGGCGTCTCAGTATCTTCAACCACATCATGAAGCACGCCCGCAATAATCGTGTCTGCGTCCATCCCCCATTCAATCAAAATCCCCGCTACCTTCAACGGATGAGTGATATACGGCTCGCCAGACTTTCTGAGTTGACCCTCGTGCTTCTCACTCGCAAAATCAACCGCCGCTTCAAGACGCGCGACTTCTTCTTCTGTATAAAATTTATTCGCCAGTTTAATAAGTTCGCCTTTTTCCATTTATAAAGTATAGCAGAATTTCTCCACTTAGTAAAGCGCTTAGCCTTGATTTTTAACTTGAAATTTGCTAAAATTGTGTTGTTATAGCACTTTCAAAATTAGTTTTAGTTTTTATTGTGCTGACAAAAATCTTTTCAAGGAGGCTCTAAAAATGACAAAAAGAGCAATAAGAAAAATGAGTTCAAGTAAACTGGACAGAGCAAAACGCAAAATGCGCAAAGGCGCCAAGCACAACAATCCAATCCCGCTTCACATCGTAATCCCTCTCAGTAAGCAACCAGATTTTATTGACTTCGCAAAAAGTCTAACCGTGCCTGCTGAGTCTACAATTTTCACGCCCAATCAACCGCTTTTTAGTGAGTCTGAAATGCGCGAAATCCGCAAACTCTTCAAAGTTTATTCAGAAGAAGAATCAACCCTACAGAAAGGTCTCGATGTCGAAGTTGAGAATGCGGCCAAGTTTAGCAGTAAATACAAGCTTGTGCAGTATATGTTTGCAGCGACTTTTGTGGAGAAAAACGGCAAAAGGCTCTTTCTGGACGAAGAGCTACCCGATCTATTCCACAAAATGCTGACAGGTAAAAGAATCCGCAACAGCTTCACACTTGATCGTTGGGACGAGATACACAATCTCGCATGCGATATGTTTTACGACGATCCGCAGTATCTGGAACGGATAAAGCAGCACAAAGCAGAACACGCTGAGCAGCAATCTCAAAAAGACAACAAGCAAGAGTCGATTGAAGGTAATAAAACTTTCAAAAAGTTACAGAAGAAATTCGATACTCTTAATGCTAAATTTGAACAAGAACGCCGGGAATTTAAAGCAACGCTCCAACAGCAAGAAGATTCTTTTCATCAGAAAGAAGAAAAGTTGCTTGCGCAAATCGCCCAGCTAAACGCCACTATCGCGGAGCTTGAGGGAGACAAAATCATCGCACACAATGAGCGAGTTGATTTCAATAAGAGGATATCCGAGAAATCATCCGAAGCAGAATCTCTCAGGAAGCAACTAAAAGAAGCCCCGCAGGCCAAAATTAACATCTTTGACCACGAGGAATATAAAAAGCTCAATGAGATGTATAAAGATGTTTCCAGCAAAAATCTCACCCTCCAAGCGCAAGTTTCCGAATTGGAGGCCAAGATTAAGCAAATGGAGACTTCACCACAGATGATGTTCTATGATGCCATAGTCAGCGATGTGGCTAAGCGCATCAATATCAAGGCCACAGACGATATCGCCAACTTCAACCAGCGGATCACCAAGCTTGAAGACACCGTTAAAGGCCAGCAAAGCTTCATTTCTCGGGTGTCAGCCCCACAAATTGCCAAGCAAGAGGTCAGTGATGCCGCCATCAACAAGATGGACACACTTAAACAATCTCTTCTCGACAAAGGCTTTTCAGAAAGCGACATTCAGAAACTTCAATATTTTAAGGTGGCTTTCTTTGGTAATGAAAGTCTGGATAGAGGAGAATACTCTTCATTCTGGCAAATGCTTAACTCGCAATCGGAGTTTTTTAGCGTCAACGAATACGACGGCAATAACATAAGTCAGACTATCGAGTCGGGAAAATTCGACTTTGTATTGCTAAGCAGAAACCGCAGTCACAGCAAGCACAGCGCACAAATCAGCTCATTCGATAACCCTCGACTGATTGATTATACCAACTATTCCGTCAATAATCGCTACGACGCCGCCCGCATCATGCTTGATAGAAGCTAAAACCGACCCCTCGCCCCGCCATAAAAGCGGGGTCTTATATTGACTTAAAGTATTTTATATGTTATGATATGTAAATCGTCCTTTGAAAATTTGGCGAAATATATCAATAAAGGAGCGTTTTTAATGAGCGCAAAGAAACTTAACCGCAACACTCTTCCCACCACTCCTATCAGAATGTGCCCTACTGCCATTCTTGATAATATAACTCTTCAGCAAGGACTAAAAGAAACGGAGGCGCAACTCGCGGGACCGACTATAAAAGCGGTTGGGCTGGTTATAGAAAACCATTCCCTTCGGCAAAAACTTGCCCGCGCAGAGGCTGAAATAAAGCTTAGCTCCAACCCCATCTGGAAATTCCTTGACCAATCGGGGCTGGACGAGGCAGAAATTCTCCGCCTATCGTATGCGTTTTCACCCCAAGAGCTGGATGAGCTTAACGGCATTGTGCTCAAAATCTTCATCGAGCAAGGAGAAGATACAAAAGTGCTGGCTCGGCGTAAGAAGGCAGCCGCCAAACTCATCTCGGCGGCACAGACCAGCAACTGCAGCGTCAGTATCTTTGACAGTCAAGAATGCCTGAGCGCGTTACGCGTAGACGCAGTGTCGGATGAGTTTAGTCATACGATTTTCATCGGTAAAGCATCAACTATCGCTTCACTGATGGAAGAAGAAATTTTCTTCCGCGCCAAAAGGAAGCTACGCTTCATCCAAGGAGAAAAAATCAACGCAGTAAATCTCCTGCGCAAGCTAGCTGCTCGCTCCATTCGCCAAGCAAAACACGCCAGCCGCCAAGGCAAATAAAGGCCGAAGCACCTCCAAACTTCCCTCTACCCACCAGTAGAGGGATTTTTACTGCCCTGTAATCCTCGATTTCCTGCCCAGTAAAGCTCAAAATGACCACCACTAAAAACTTTTTTGCTATATACTAAAACCCAGCTTACTCTACAGTAAACTGGGCTTTGGCTTATACTAATTGAATTATTGCTCGTTCCAGCGTTTGATGGATTCTTCGATAACTTCAATCGCCTCCTCAACGCCAGCGAATTTTTCAACCTTTGTTGTGCCGGGTTTCTTCAAGTCTTTGTAGTGATTGAAGTGGAACTCGATCTGTTTAATGAGCTGCTCTGGCAAATCGCTGAGGCTGTTATACGCGTTGCCGGTATCGCGATCGTCCGCAGGTACAGCAATGATCTTATCATCAACTTCACCATCGTCAACAAATTTCATAACGCCAATGATTCGTGCTTCCAAGAAAACACCAGTCGTCAACGGATCATTTGTGATGAGAAGAACGTCAAGCTCGTCGCCATCTTCATCCAAAGTTTGTGGGATAAAACCGTAGTTTGTAGGCTTAGCAAAAGCCTTTGGCTCAACGCGATCAAGTTGCATCACCGCAAGTTCGCGATTCCATTCGATTTTGTGAGTCGAACCTGTTGGAATCTCGACCACAACATTGATAATTCCGTTTTTATAATCACCCGCATTCAAAATTTTATTAAAGTCTGCCATAAATTTCCTTTCTTCTTTAATTTTAGCAAAAAAACAACATCTTTTCAAGTTTAAGCATAACTCAACAGATCCACTTAGCGTCTTTTGTCGTATTTAGTAATTATATCTTTCGGCTCGCCAAAATCGACAATTTTACCCTTTTTCAAGACTAAGATTTTATCCATATTTTGTAAAGTTGATAATCTGTGAGCGACGCAAATTATCGTTTGATTCTCGAAATTTTTATCGATATTTTCTTGAATGAGCGCCTCGGTTTTGTTATCCAAAGCACTGGTCGCCTCGTCGAAAACCACAATTTTCGAATTTCGCAAAAAAGTCCTCGCCAAAGAAATTCGCTGTCGCTGACCGCCCGAAAGCCTCATTCCACGCTCACCAACAATAGTTCCATAGCCATTTTCGAGCGAAATAATAAAATCGTGAAGTTGAGCTTTTTTGGTCGCCTCAAAAATTTCTTCATCGGTAGCATTTAGTTTGGCGATTTTAATATTCTCTAAGATCGTATCGTGAAGCAAAATAGTCTCTTGAGAAACATAAGCAATCTCTCTATAAAGCGAACTCGAATTATGACAAGAAATATCTTTTCCGTCAATCAATATTTTGCCGTCATTAGGCGAATAAAGCTTCAACAACAAACTCATCAGAGTCGATTTTCCACTTCCGCTCTCGCCTATAATTCCAATTTTTTGCTTATTTTCGATAACTAAATTAAAATCTCGAAAAATCTCATTGCCCTCAAAACCAAAATTCAAATCCTTAAATTCAATTTGACCATTCTTGATTTTTATGTCTTTTTTGGAGAAATCGTCAGAAATATCACCCGAGTAAAGTAGCTCGAAACAGCTCTTTAAGCGAACCAATTTATCAGCCATTTCAAGATATGACCAAGCAAAAAGCGTGGTATCATTTTTTATGCTGGACATTGCATTAAGAAAAATAACCAAGCCGCCAAGAGTGACCTCCCCAGATTGAATTTTTCCAACCATAACAAAAATCATAATTACGAAGATTATAGTATAAATCACATTCGCATAAAATCCAAAAGAAACCTCGCGAACAGATGCGCGAACATTGAGTTTAACAGATTCGAATTTTCGATTTTTGAGTTTTTTCGCAAAATCTTCAATCGCGCTATAAATTCGAATTGAACTGAAATTCATCACAGAATCGTTCAAAATACCAACATATTCTCGACTAAAATTATTCGCCTCTTTCGAAAGTGGCAAATATCTTTTTTGAAAATAAATAATTCGAATGATAATTATTAATGAAAAAACCACCGTCGCAACAATAAAAGCCATAAAATCGACCGAATAAATCAGCATCAGGTTCGTTATCATCATCGCGAGATAAGAAACAAAGCCCGCCGAATTCGAAAAAGTCGCGTTCAACCGAGTTACCTCGCTCGAAATTTCGTCAATCGAAGAAGCTATTTTACCAGAATGATTATCCAAGAAAAAACTATGATTTCTTCTACTCAGATCCGTAAAAAGCAAATTCGCAATATACGGTTCTTGAATTTTTCGAATCACCACCGCTCGCAAAATATTCGACAAATAGAAAAACGCAAGACCGACAACCGTTATTAAAATCAGCCAAAAAATAAGTCCATATAGTTTCTCCACCGAAAATCCACCAGCGCTATTAGGCAGATCAATAATGGCTTTTACCACAAACTGTTTCGATGCCGAAAAAACCTGCATCAAAATCATCGAAATCGCCATAGTCGCCGCCAAAAATCGAACAGGCTTATACAAAACCAACAAAAACTTCAAAAATTGTCTATTTTTCACGAAATTCTACTCCCGATTCGCCAACTCCACCAAGCTCGCTTCTGCTGATTTTTGCGTGCGACGGCGTTTTGGCGATTTTGGTTGGTTTTTTGGCGAGTTTTTTTGATTTTTTGAAGAATCTTTCGCTGGTTTTTGTGCAGATTTTTTCGAATTTTCAGCTAGATTTTTTGCTTCATTTTTCGAAGAAGGAGTCGTCGAAACTGGCGCGCGACCTTTGACCGCTCCTTGGTGTTTGCCGTGCTGAACAGGACGCGCAAACATCATCTTGCCAGCGGCCGTCTGGAGCGAGCGGATAAATTCAACCTCGATCGTGGCACCAACAAGACTCTCGGAGTTCTCGACAACCACCATTGTTCCATCAGGCAAATGCCCGACACCCTGCTTCTTTTCACTACCTTTTGAAGAAATCTCCAGCATCAATTTTTCTCCTGGTAAGAAATCAGCGCGGACAGATTGGACGAGTTCATTAATATTGAGTACTTCGATGCCTTCAACCTTGGCAACTTTGTTGAGATTATAGTCAGCAGTCAAGATACGCGCGCTCATTTTTTTAGCCAAAGAAAGTAGGCGATTGTCGACACCTTCGGCGGCGGAATTACCGTCAGCGAGGATCGAAACATTAAGCCCAGCAACTTCTTGAAGGCGCGAAATCACATCAAGGCCGTAGCGAGCGCGAGCGCGTTTTTCGTCATCGCCACCATCAGCGAGGATTTGAAGTTCCCCAACAACGCTTCGAGGGATAAGAATATCAAAGTTGATAAAACCGGTCTTCGCCACAGCCAAGAATCGCCCGTCGATCAAAATCGAAGTATCGACAAGGATTTGCCCCTTACTTTTTGAAATAATTGGCGATTTTGGACCTTTCGACACGACTTCGACGAATGTCATCAACGACAATCCCAAAATTAAAAATAATAAAATCTCTGTCATTTTTCTCCTTAAAATAATTTTATTTTAACTATTGTAAATATTGAATCAAAGCATCGCGCAAATTTTTAACTGGGCGAATAAATTTGCTTTTGCTTGAATTTTGTGGCGTAATAATCTCGTTGAAGCCCAATTTTTTGGCTTCCGATACGCGACGATCGAATTGTTGCGCGGTGCGAATTTCACCACCCAAGCCAATTTCGCCAAAAACAGCCACGCCGTCATTCAATTTTCTTCCAGCCGCGGCCGAAGCAATTGCCATCGCCACCGCCAAATCCGCCGCCTGATCGTTCAACTTCAGCCCGCCAACAACATTGATAAAAATATCTTTGTCGCTAAGGTCGAGTTTGGTGCGCTGCTGAATCACCGCCACTAAAAGATTGAGGCGATTTAGATCGAAGCCGCTCGCCGCGCGCTTTGGGTAACCAAAATTACTTTTAGAAACCAGCGCCTGAATTTCAACCAAAATTGGACGCGTGCCCTCAAGCGTCGCCAAAATCACCGAGCCATCCGTATTTTGACGTTCAGCCAAAAGCGCCGCCGAAGGATTTTCAACAATTTTAAGCCCTGCCTCATCCATTTCGAAGATCGCCGCCTCACTTGTCGACCCATAACGATTTTTTACCGCGCGCACAACCTTAAAACCGCCATATCGATCACCTTCAAAATTCAAAACTACATCAACCATATGCTCGAGCGTTTTAGGGCCGGCAATCGAGCCTTCTTTAGTGATATGCCCAACCAAAACCACAGCGGTGCCAGAATTCTTGGCAGCCTGAATTATCAAGTTTGAAGAATTGGTAATCTGCGAAACGCTCCCTGCCGCACTCGAAATCTCCGCCATCGCCAGCGTCTGAATCGAGTCGATGATCACCATTTCGAAGTCACCCGCGCCGATTGTCGAAGCAATATCGTCAGCAGAAACTGATGCTGCAAACTTCAGATTCTTCGCGCCACTCGCCCCAAGTCGCTTGGCGCGCATCGCGACCTGCTCGGCAGATTCCTCACCAGAAACATACAGCACATTTCGAGTTTCGCCAATCGCACCAGAAAGTTGCATTAAAAGTGTTGATTTTCCAATTCCGGGCTGTCCAGCAATCAAAACAACGCCCGCAGGCAAAAATCCACCGCCCAAAACCGCGTCCAAATCCGCAATCCCGCTAGAAATCCGCGGTTGCTTCTTTTCAGAAATAATGTCATCAAGATTTTGCGTTTGGAGTTTTTTGCCCTTGCCAGCGCTCTGCGCTACCACATTTTTAGCCGAAGTTTCGACAATTTCTTCGACCAAAGTATTCCAGTTTCCGCAATTCTCGCACTTGCCCGTCCATTTTGGGAACGAAGCACCGCAATTTTGACAGATAAATTTAGTTTTTAACTTTGCCACAAAACCATTTTAGCATATTCTGGCGCAAAATTAAAGGCTGGGAGAAGATTCCGGCAGATTGGAATCCATCGCTTGATGAAGTTCTTGACTTTTAATAGAAATATTGTTTAACTCTTTAATTTTAGCGTTAAAATTGGCGATTTGCGAGTTGATTTGTTCACGATAGTCATCCAAAAATCTCGTTTTTTGAAGAAGTTTTGACCGCTCTGCGCCGAATTCCCACTGCGAGGAAAAATCGCCATTCTTGGCTTTCTGATTAAAATCCACAATTTGGCTATTAACCGCCTCGATTTTAGCCGAGTAGTCCTGCTGGGCGGCTTCAATTTCTTTTTTAGAAATCTCGACCTCTGTTTTCAGCCGATCATAATCCTGCTCCAACTTTTCGAATTTTTCACTATATTTTTTGTGGAATTCCACCACCGCGCGACGATTATGAAAAATCTGCGAATAATGCGCCTCCAATTCGGGCGAAAGGTCAAAAAATTCCGTACCAAGAATTGAGTGAAGTTCGTTCTCGTGTTCACCAGGCTGCGTCACGGCGTAGGCGGACATTGTTTTTTCAAGTTTTGGCGTTTTAATTCGTTCGTAGTCCGCGTTAAGCAAATTTTTTAGCCGAGATTTTTCCGCTTCGGGCGTTCTAGACCATACCGCATGAAGCGCCTCGTGCGCGAGAGTTGTTTGTTTTATACCATCAAGTTCAGAATTGTCAATATCAAAAATAAAAATCTCATCCGCCTTATAGCATCCCAAAACCGATCCACCCTCAAAATTATTTTTACATTTCTGATTGAAATTTTGCCTATTTAAAAGTGTTGGTGAAGTTGCTTTTACTATAATTTCCGATTCTGGCTGAAATTTTATGCTCGCAATCAACTCACGCATTTCATTACTTGGCACAAAATTATTCGCCTTGACAAAATCTGAGATTTTCTGCCTAAAAACAATAGCCAAAAACCCGCCACCGATTATCACTAGCAACAAAATCCCGCTAACAATCTTCCCAAAATTCAATCTTTTCACTATAATAATTATATCGCATTGTGCTTATTTTTACAATATTTTCGAAAAACCCATAAATTAAACGAACCCTATGAAGAGTTTTATCATATCGTCAAAGAAACTCATCTCTCTCCTTTCAAATAATTAAAACATCACCGGCTTATCGTCATCATCTTCGCTCTTCTTGCGAGAATTTACGCTTGAAGTATTAGCAAAGTATTTTTGAGCCTGCTGAGCAGTTAGGCTTGGGCCTTGATTCTGCGCCGCTTGGCTTGCGAGATCGACTTTAGAGAGGCCATCAGCCTTATATTCTGGGAGTTTATCGAGTTTTATGTCAGGGGTTTTCATATTCTTGAAGGAGTTGACCACCGCGTCCAAATTGGCTTGACCGCCAATCTTGCTTCGATAGTTGTTCTCTTCATTTTGGAATTTCTCGTCCGCCGCCTGATGCTGTTCTTTCTTCCAAGTGTTGAGTTCGTTGTTTTCATCCTCATACTCTTTACGCAAGTTAGCGCGAGCAGAAGAGATATTAGACACTTGATCATTGTAGTCGTCTGTAATCTCAGAACTTTGTTTATTAGCAAGATCCGCTGTGGCAATCGCACCCATTTGCGCCGCACTTGAGTTGCCTGCGCCATACATACCAATTTGAGTATTGAGGCCTTGGAGCATATTTTGACTGTCGTTCTGGATTTGCCCATACGCACGCGAGCGTTGTCGATCCAATTTGGATTGTTCGCTGTCAAGGTTCCTGAACGCATTGTCGCGTTGATTTGTTAATTTGTTGAATGAGTTGTTGTATTTCTCGTCGATGAGTGATTTTGTAGCAGCCTTTCTGCCAGGTAGGCTATCAAGAAGCCCCTGATAGAATTTCTGCTGACGAAGGTCTTCTGCGGATGGACCGCTTGAGGCGCCGCCACTATAATGTAAGCCAGTTGAGCTTGGTGGTTGAGATACTTTTGCTGCATCATTCTTATTCCAATCATCAACTCTTCTATAAAATTTGCTATTTATTCCACCCTTTTCTGCATATAGACCCACCCCGTCTTGATGATTAAATTTGCCCAAATCTTGCGTTGGTGCATCATTACCTTTTATATATAGATTACCATTTTGACCAATCCAATAGACTCCTTTTCTACCATCAGACCCAACCTTACCAAAATTTATTGACATATAAAAATCTCCTTTATGAGTTAAAGGAGATGATGTTTGGATATTTAATATTTTATTTAGACTGACAGAAGTGAAGTACGGCTATAGTGGAGGGGTCATTTTTTCTGCTTGGACCCTGATCAAAAATCTCAGCGAATCCTATTTTTGAGTATCGGGGGTCTATCATTGCTTCATAATGAGATTTAGAATTCCTCCAACTATCAACTCTATCCTTAGCACTAACACTTACTGACCCTCGTGCTATATTTTCACCAATATACACACACTCATTGGGCGACAGATATGTAATATATTCGTAACCGTGTTTTTTAGTCTTTGGATTTACATGATCATAGTAATTATACTGAACCATATCTTGTGCTTTAAGCAGCGCACTAGCGTTTAGTTTATCGTCCAGAATTACCGAATCAACTCCTGCGTCTACCCTAATAAGCGCATTAACCTCTTTGAGGACCTCTTCGGGGGTTGGCCTTATTGCTATTGACCTATTCCTGAACTCCTCTAAGAACTCTTTTTCTCTGTTTAGTTTTGAGATTTCAGAATTAAGCTCTTTAATATAACTATTCAGACTTACAAAACCAATAGCCCCACCCCCAAGCAAAGTAAGAACGACAATTATAGTAACTATCTTCTTCATAATAACCCTATTTTAACATAAATCTGCCAAGAAATCAATCGCTACAGCCATTCATCAACACCGCCGTGTCCAGAGCAGGTGCCTCGCCCCGTTGAGTATGAGTATGTTCCGTCTGCGCAAATGGCGGTAGGTTCATCCTCGAATTGCCCACTATAGTATAAGCCTGATGAAGATGGCGGTGATACGGGGCTTTTGTATCTATATGTGTAGACATTATATACGGGTGGCTCAGCTTTCTCTATAATCGTTTCTGATATTTTAGACGAGCCTCTTCTACATACTCGACTTTCCCCAGACTTGCCATCTTTCACTAGTTCTCGATAAATCTTGCCGTCTTCATCTCTATTTGTAGTATCTTTTTCTCCGGCTTTTATTTCCGTTGCGTCTGTTAATATGATTGATTCATTTTCACAGTTCTCAACAAACAGATAATCAACGATGGGCCATACGGGCATCGAAAAGACTACCACCAAGAATAACCGCATCAAGAATTTTTTCATTCTTTAATTATAGACCTACCCCATCTAAAAATCAACCCCAAACATCATCTCCAAATTGTTAATTTACTTCATTATTTCCACCCTACTTTCAATTTTTTCTCACATAAAAACCTCCCGTCGCCTCCCGGGAGATATAAAAAAGAAGCCTTACCAGAAAGCGACAATATTAAAAAACCTTAATATTATCACGGTCTGGCAGGCTTTATGACTCTGCGTAACCTCGTTTATGTTAATATTTTAGCATAAATGCGATAATTATTCAATATCTATGAAATATTTTCTTGGTGTTCGTTCGTAACAAACATTCTAGTGATTCTACCGCTTTTAGATTCGAGCCTAATATTGATCGTTTCTTTCTCTCTGGCAGATTTGTTGAGATCAAGTATTTTTTGCGTAATCGCCAATAATACTTGCTGATTATCTTCTTGTGGAAAATTAATAATTGTCTGTCGCTTAAGGTTAACTCCTACAATCTCTCCATTGTTCTTTACGATCTCAACACCCACCTTTCCGCGACTCGTTTCAGTTTCTGCGTTAACTAATTTAGATAGAAACCCTGGCATATTTTCAAACATCTCTCACCTCCTTTTAATAATATCCATCATTGAATAAATCTTCAGAATAATCATAATCCTCATCTGTCACACTATAACCTTCGTAACCGATAGCCAGCGTTAAACTCTGGATAGCGTATCTAAATGCGTCCGCACCGTTGCTCGCCCAATCGTGGAGCGGTTTGAGCGAAAATATTTGATTTTTCTCATCATATTTGTAGCGATATGACCACAAACATTTTAGTCCTCTTTCACATTTATTTTTATCAAAGAAACATGACGACAACTTCATTCTTGCCTCGGAGATACCGTCGGCAATTCGATTGCGCTTCAAAATTACAATATTATTCAGCCCTAATTTCCTGAGCAGATCCGCCCGAGTCGCCTCTTCGCCCCAAGTTTGCGTCCCGCCATCATGAGGCAAGAAATGCGCGCCATAGTTATAAGGCTTCTCTTTGATGATCTTTGCGTAATGCGCTGGCGTTTCTTGGCTCATTTCGTAGTAATCAATAAAGTAGGTTTGTCCGCCTTTAATCTGGTAAAACCAAATAGCCGTAGTGTCTTGCCTGCCCAAATCCCACGCAGTGTAGACTTTACGGCTTTCGTCGTGTGGAATAATCCCCACCTGATCTCCCCTCTCGATTTCGGATAATTTCTTAGCATAAATCGCACCATCTTTGCTTGTCTTAAATTCTCCTAACCAAATATGCCGATAAGCCTCATAGTCGGCTTGTTTCATCTTTTCTCTTTCATCTTTAAGTGGACCTGGGAGTTGGCCAATTCTCTCGAGATCATGACTGTCAATCTTGGCTATAACATCACGATCGGTCTTTCGTTCCACAATTTCAGTCCAGACAGCGTCTTTCGGCGTTTCTGGGTTAAAAGTCCAGATCAATTGAGAGCCTTCTTTACGTATTGTTGGTACAAGAATTTGAATACTCTCAAGACTTACGCTATGAGCCTCTTCAACCCAGCAAATATCTACACCTTCGAAAGATTTAATTTTGCTGACATTGTCTCGAAGTCCAACAAATAAAAATTCTGATCCAGTCAACTTATTTCTAATAGAGTCGCGAGTTATTTCGTATTCGGAGAAATTATACTTCCTAATAATATCACTCAGCAATTTATGGACAGAATCTTTAATAGAACCCTGTATTTCGCGTGTACACAAAATTCGAAGTTTCTTGCTTCTTGCCCGATTTAATAGCGACCAGCCCACAGCAAAACTCTTTCCCCCACCACGACCGCCGTAATAAACGATATTTCGCCACTTCTCTTCAAATAAATGCTCAAATTTATAGTGAAGATTGACAGACACTTTATTCATCTCGCCCCACAAAGCCAGTTAAACTGACGGTTAATTTTTGCCCTTCAATAGAGAGGTCAAGTTTCTTTTGGCGTTCAGCGATTCGCTGTTTAAGGGTGTTGTATTCCTTGATCGCCCCGAGTTTCGTTTTAAAATCCGCATCTTGAATGATCAATTTTGCGAGCTGTTTGTCAACATACTGATCATTCAATCCACTCTCTTCAAAAATTTCATCAATTCTCTTCAAGATGTTAGGTTTTGTTAATAATTTTGAAGCCTCAACTCTGGCGGTCAAGTAAGCGCCTCGCTTGCTCAAATCCACATTATAGGCCTCAATATAACTCTGCGTGCCGTTGCCGAAGATCTCTCGATCGCTGGCGTAAATTTGGCAAAATAACTCCTGCTTGGGAGTCAATCCACTTTTTGATTTATTAGAAATCTTAGCCTTGGCTTTAGGTTTTGGTTTCTTGGCTTTTTCTGACAATTCTTCACCCTTTCCGCGCCAAAAGAAAAAGGCGCTACAACAACTTTAATTTAACTTAAAGCCGGTAGCCGCCCACAATGATTTTATTATAGCACGAGCATGTTAAAAAGTCAATAGTACGATAGAACCAGAAAAACACTCTCTAGCACGGGGTGTTTTTATTTATTATTAGTGAGTAGCGATGTTATAACTGCAGTTATTATCGCAGTAATTACAAGAGATACAATCCATCCAATAAATCCCGATATTTTCTTTAAAGTCATTTTTATATCGTGCCGATCGCTTTCCTGTATTAAGCTTTTAATACTCTTTCGAACCTTATCATCCTTTTTTATTATATCCACAAAAGCATCCTTAAAGGTTTTTTCTATCTTTTTTGAATCGGAGATGGATTTAGTAAAAAATTCCACAAATTTTTCATTAGTAGAAATTTTTTCCTCAATTTCAGCAACCCTACCTTCAAGATCGGTTTGTGTCTGAATTAAATCCTGAGGATTAAAGTCTGACTTTCTAGTAGGATTAGCCGGCATTATTTAGACTTCTCCTTGAGTAGCGAATTTGACGGTTTGATATACTGCTTATCCGCCCCATCTTCAACAACAATAGATTTATTCGATGCCGTGGTAAGTAGTGCTAGAGAAAATCTTAGAGCGGACTCCTCATCCTTAAATCCGTAAGACTCTACAATTGCTTTTAATGCGTCTAGGTCGCCGTTCTCAATCAAAATGGTTCTACCTAAAACATCATTATTATTCTTTTCTTCGCTAATTTTCTTAATCGCCATATATAATAATTATACACTATTGGCACTGCCTTGTCTATATTATTTATTGTGTTTATGATTGATGATATTTGGCTTATAACACATCACCCCATGCTTGGCATACATCTCATTGATTTTGTCGTCATCGTCAAAAGCGAAGAGAATGTTTTTAAAACCTATATACTTTTTGATGAGGTCTTCTTTGACTTCGTGAGCTGGTCTCCAGTCGTTCGAGGGTCGCATAAACAGTTTGCAATATCTAGCAAGCAACTTCTCGTCTAACCATTTTCTGGTGGCGTGATAGCAGCTCTCGTTTCTCCCAGTAATGAAGATGATTTCCTCACTAACTTCTTCTAAATCACTAAAAATGCGATAGCCTTTTTCTATAACCTCATCTTTCCAAACCTCATCGTAAGAATAAAACTTATCATAGTCTTTCTTGTCACCCTGTATATATTTGAGGCGGTGTGAGCAGTCTGCTAATACTCCGTCAATGTCAAAAATTATGTATTTCATTTTTTCTTCTGTCCTTTATATCTAAAGTCTTTGCCCATTGTTTTAACAAATGTTTTAGCCAAATTCTTTGTCGAAAACTGATATTTATTTTTAACAATACCATTTTCGTATTCGACTACGATGTAAGCATAGTTAGAGTTAAGACATTCTATATTGCTCATAATCTCCTCCATATATGTTCATCAATCTGTTCAAACTTATCTAATGCGTATATCAATCCACCTTCTGGGAACATTGTCGGGAAGAGTGGTTTAATATTTACAAAACGACTGTCGTTATTGCTCTTCTGAAATTTTAAGTTATCTATAATCAGATAATCGCCGTTCGGAATTTCATATGCTTTTTTAATCATCTTTATTTATCCTTGATATTAGATACAACTCTTTCCTTAATCTTCTCTTCAAGTTTAGCGAGCCTATCTTTTAGTTTCCTCTCTGTATTTAAGTATTCACCAATTATCCCTATATTAATGCCGCCGAAACCATCAACGAACCAATATTTTTTTAATTCTTTAGTTTCTTCAAACCAATCGTCGAGGTTCTCTAATTTTTCTATAACTATTTTGTGGCGGTAGCCCAACCACTCTTCTGGGGCTAAAACTTCACGACCATCATCGTCCATCATTTTGAAAATGTCGCCTGCTTGGGCAAAAGGTAGGTCTTTTAATAACTTATATCTTTTCACAGTTTCTCCCTTTCTCAATAATCCAACCCCACAAGGGACGACCAACTTTTCCTATTATTAAGCCACCACGCTTAAATATATTATTAGTTAATTATTGTTGGTCCTCCCCTCGAGATTTTTTGAGATTCGGGGGCTTCTCGCCCCTTGTGGGGTTGGATTATTAAAATTCAACTTTCTTTTCCTTCGGCTCGCCAAGATAAGCGTGAATTAGCATAATAGCCTCATCAAATCCGCACGCAAAACTCGCGCTATAGCCTTTATTTCGAAGTTTTTCCAGCATTTTTGCTTGCTCTTCGATATGCTCATTTTTCAAAAGCGTCACGCCATCTTTTCGATAAATATTGGTGGCTTTGATTTCGAGAAAAAGCCCGCTCTTGCTACGCTTTGGTTCTGCGATAAACAAATCCGGATAAGCCCGCGAACTCTGAAATTTCTTGTGCTTGGCGGCTTGCCCGGGCGTCATCTTCATACCGCTTGAAAAGTCGGTGCGAAAGATAACGTCGGGGTAATTCCGGCGCAGATAATCGCAAATCCGTAGGTGTAAAATTTCTTCTGGTTTTTTCATTTTAATTTACTTTAACTTCGATGTTTTGGCTGTTCGAAGTTTCTTCAATCTTGATTTTGGCTGGGCCGCGGCGTGATTTTTGTCCGCCAATTCTACCAGCGACAACGGCCAACTCTCGGTTGGCGGCAAATCCGCCAGTGATGCCATTTTTGCCACCGATGCGGCCAATTCTGGCGTAAAAATCTTCGCCATGAATTGCTTTATTAGTTGCGGCGGCTTTTAGGCCACCTGCTTTAGCTCCTGCCATTTTCCTCCTTTACTGTGTTATCTATCATCACCACCGCCAGTTCAATGTTGGCAGGGTCGATATTTTGCTTTATTAGCCACGAGCGGGCTTGCTCTGCTTGGTCTAAATTTTTATAAATCTTACTGTATTTAACGCCGTTTGGGCTAACCCAATAAATGGCGACTTGAGTGTTTTTGAGCGACATCTTGCTTAACTTTCTCCTTAAAATTGCTTTTTCTCGTTTAGAAATCTTGCGTTTCATTAGAATGGAATGTCGCTTAGGTCGATCGAATCGCCTGAAATTGGTGAATTATCGTTTTTAGGTTCGGCTTTGTGGCCATCAGCCACAAAACTAAATTCTTCAACCACAATGTCCAGCGCGGAGCGATTTTTGCCGGTGTCTTTGTCCTGCCAAATTCGCTGATTGAGGCGACCGCTGACCAGAATTTGCCGACCTTTGGTAAAATATTTGCTGATTGTTTCGCCAGTTTTACCCCACGCCACGCAGTCGATAAAGGCGGTTTCGGTCTGTTTTTCGCCAGATTGAGCGGTGTAGTTTCGATTGACTGCCACCGTGAAATTGGCAAGATTTGCGCCGTTTGGCGTAGTTTTGAGTTCTGGGTCGCGGGTGAGATTTCCGAGCAGAATAACTTTACTGAATGACATTTTTTCTCCTTAAATTGTTCGTTCTTCGGTTAATTTTACGCCGGGGATTTCGAGTTCGGCGATGTTTTTATTCTTGGCAAAATCGCGAATCTTGGCGATGTCTGGCGTGCAGAAAATTCGTGGCACGAGGTCTGGGTTGGTGATTTCGATGACCAATTTTGTGCGGGCGCCAAATCTTGGTGCGGCGTTGGTTTTTGCGGCGACTTTTTGGGCTTTTTCAAGTTCAAGCGCGCGGGCGATCTGCTCTTCTTTTTGCTTGATCTCCAGTTGAACGCGTTCTGCTTCGGTTTTCATAATTCGCTGAATGGTGAGCAGTTGCTCTTCGAAGTTGGCAAGCAGGCGAGCCTTGGCCGCAAGCAAAATTGGCGTTTTTTGATCTGCTGGCGCAATGCCGTCAAAGTGGGCAATGGCGAGAGTTTTGGCTTCTTCCAAAGTTTCTTCGTCGATAATTTTTGGCGCCAGAGCCACGGTTGCCGCTTCCCAATCTTTGGCGATTTGGTTGAGGCGGGCTTCTTCGGCTTTTCGTTTTTCTTCGAGTTCTTGCTCATAAGTAAGCATTTTGCTTCGAACAATTTCATCCGCGTCTTTGGCGTCCGCCACGATTTCTCGCTCCAAATCCATTGCTTGTTTTTTGATTTGGTCGAGTTGGCGGGTGAAGTCGAGACGCTTGCCAGCGACATCTTTGGTGTAAGCGGCGATTTGCTTCTTTAATGCCTTGGCTTCTTTTACGCCAGCCTCGCCCTCGATGGTGAGGGCTTGGGCGTTATCTTTGAGGTTTTTCGAAGTTAGTCTGAGTTCCGCCTCAGTTTCGAACGGTTTGGTGATTTGATTATCCATTAGTTGGCTCCTTTTTCAATTTGTAGAATTATTTCATCCACTTCCGCCTGAGATTTAATTTTGTCGAGACGGATTTGGATTTTGCCCGGCGAAATTCCTTTGTCCAGCAAGAAATCCGCAATTTTTTGGCGATCTTCTGGGTTTATTTGGAATTTGGTGGGCTTTGGGGCTGGCGCAGGTTTTGCGGCTTTTTTCTCGTGAGTATTGGTGGCGTCGGCGTCCTTGGTGTCATCGATCAAAAAGAGACCATTCAAGGCGTATTTTCGCGCATAAGATGAGGCCGAGCCGGTGATCTGGCTCGCGTCCATACCTTTTTTGTTAAATTCTTCGCGAGCAAAAGCCGAAGCTTCGATTGTATGTTCGCCATCCGTTAACTTGGCGGTGGCTTTAACATAAAACCTTTCGCCAAAAACCTCATCACCTCCGGTCTTTGAACTTGCGCCACTGCCCAACACAATAATTTCATCACTGATGGTCAAGGTTAAATTGTTTTCAACCAGTAGCGGTTTGACTGCTTCCAAAATATCTTCACACGAGCGGTAATTGTAGCTACCGAATTTGTTGCGTTGGTTTTTTGGTGCTTTCAATTTCGAAATAATTTGGCTGAGTTTTTGACTTAAATCTTTACTAATTTTTGGTTCCATATCTGACTCCTTGTTTCTTAAAATTAAAACGGCACTTCTTCAAATTTGCCTGTAAAAATATTAGTTCGAAAAATTATTTCACTTGGTATGTATTTAACTTGAATTTTCATATTAAAATCCTTTGCTCCAATATTCGTGATATGCTTCAATGCTGGCAGGTTCTTCTTGGTCGAAAAGTCCGCTGCTGTCGGCGTATTCGTTGAGAAATCCACTGACGGCGTCTTCATCAAAATTTACGAAGTATTCGCCATCTTCAAACTGAATCGTGGCAAGGCCTTCATCAAACATAAATTTACAAAAATTGGTGAGTATTTGTTGTTCCATTTCTGACTCCTTGATTATCTAAATTTTAAGTAAGCCCCTGAGTTGTATGCGCTCCACGCGCGGTATCCTTGACTTCGCCAGATTTTGTAGGCGATCTGGATGTTTTGCGCAGGGTTGAAAAGCATTTGGGCGGGGTAGCTGTGAATGCTGTTGATCTGGAATAATCCGCGGTCAACGGTGCCATCTCGGTTGAGGCCGGTGTTGTCGGCGAGCGGGTTACAGCCGGATTCGGCGCGCATAATGGCGAGCATTGTTGGCGTATCCCACGGGTATTTTTCGACTTCAGATCGAAACTCTTCACACCGCCCGTAACTCCTGTGAACTCGCGAGATTTGGGGCGAGGGCGCAGGCTTTTTCTCCGTTAGAGCCGGCGCTTGGGGTTGGGGCGCAGTTTCGATTTTAGGCGAAGGTTTTGGCGTGGAATCCGCAACCTTTGGGCTTACTTTTGACTTAAATTTCGAACTTGCTCCGAGACTTTTTGGTTAAAATCTTGGTTGATTCTCTTCTGATGCTCTGCGCCAAGGTAGAAGCCGAGGGCGAGAATTGCGGCAATTGCGATAATGATCATTGCGAGATTGCCAAAGAATCGGTTAAAGTCAAAATTTTTAATCTTATTGATAGTTTTTGGTGTTTTCATATTTTCTCCTTTTTGTGTTTTAATTGGTTCGACGATTTCGATTTTCTCATTTTTGATTTCTTCAAACTTTAGTTCGAAGTCGTCTTCTGATATTTTCTTCATAAAATTTCCTTTTCGAGAGGCTCATTTCGACCGATAGCGGGTGGACAACTACCGACCGAAATGAACCCCTCGATTGAAGCAATCTTCTTATCTGTCTGACCTCTTATAAATTACTGATTAGGCGACTTTGGGAAGGTTGCTTGGTTTGATATAATGCCTGATTGTTAAGGTGTGTGTTTTCTTTGGTTTCACTTATCCGCAGGGGCGACTATCTACAAAATACTCACCTCAGTTGGATAAACAAAATACGACACGCCTTGCAGCGCGTGCCGTATTTTGTATAAAAGAAAAAGCCACCTGCAAGGTAAATCCTTGTAGATGGCTTGTTTAATTCTACATGTGGTGCGGGTTAGGAGACTCTAACTCCTGGCCTCTTCCATGGCAAGGAAGCGCTCTAACAACTGAGCTAAACCCGCGTATGTTTTTATTCTATCAAATTATTCCTTGCGCGTCAAGCATTTTTTTAAAAATCCTCTCGAAATCTCGCCAAAAATCCTGTATAATAAGGCTTATGGATAAAGTTTTTCGAAGGCGCAGATTAGTTTCGCTTATTGTCGCTGGAATTGTGGCAATTGCCGGGATTGTTTTTAACGAAAATTTCTACCAAAATAAAGTAAAGACCGAGCCTAATTCTGCCGCTTCGAAAGAAATTTCTTCAGTCAAAACAGACTTAGAAAGTCTCGAAGTTAAAGGTCGCGCACCCAAGACTGGCTATTCACGCAAGCAATTTGGCGACGGCTGGCAAAAAGACGCGAGCGGCTGCGACACACGCAATCGAATCTTAAAACGCGATCTAAAAAACACAACCGAAAACTCAAAGTGCCAAATCTTAACAGGTATCCTCAATGACCCCTACACCGGCCAAGAAATTCATTTTGAAAGAAATAAAAACGCAGCAGCGGTCCAAATCGACCACGTCGTGGCGCTCAGCGATGCCTGGCAAAAAGGCGCACAAAATCTGGAATTTTCGAGAAGAATTGAACTTGCCAACGACCCACTCAACCTTTTGGCCTCAGAAGGTGATGCCAACCAGAAAAAGGGAGACAGCGATGCCGCAACTTGGCTTCCGCCCAACAAGAATTTCCGTTGCCAATATGTTAAGCGACAAATTTCAGTTAAGAAAAAATATTCTCTCTGGGTGACCTTGTCGGAAAAATCCGCCCTATCATCCGTGCTGGAGACTTGCGCGTGATTCTTGGCATTGACGAAGTTGGCCGTGGCGCATGGGCTGGTCCGCTGGTGGTCGGTGCGTGCGTTTTGAACGGCGCAGAAATTGACGGCCTTACCGACAGCAAGGCTATAACTAAAAAACAAAGAGAAGTTCTGGCGAAAAAAATCAAAAATTCGCCCGCAATTGTTGCGCTGGGTGAAGTCTCCTCTGCCGAAATCGACCAAATTGGTCTCGCCAAAAGCCTACGACTCGCCACTCGCCGCGCTGTCGAAAAAATCCAAATCCAATGTCGAGAAAAAGACGTTAAATTCGACAAAATCATCATCGACGGGACTATCAATTTTCTCGCCAGCACCCCACTCGAAGCCCACACTTCAACGCTCAAAAAGGCGGATCTTCTGATTTCGAGCGTTTCAGCCGCAGCAATTTACGCCAAAGTTTATCGCGATAATCTAATGAGCGATCTCGCCAAAAATCCTGAATTTACTCATTATGGATTTGAAAATCACGCCGGCTACGGCACCGCCAAGCATCGCTCAGCGCTGATTAAGTACGGCGCGAGTTCTCAACATCGACAGAGTTTTAAGCCTGTGGCGGAAATTCCTAAACAATTTTCACCACCACAAGAGCAAAAACAACAAACCAAAATCACCACCAAGCAACTCGGCGATAAGGCGGAAGAAAAGGTCGCGGATTTTTTGCGCATGCAGGGCCACGAGATTTTAGCAAGAAATTGGCGCACTAAATTTTGCGAGATCGACATCGTTTCCAAATTGGGCCAAACTTATTATTTTACAGAAGTAAAATATCGCAAAAATGCGGATTTTGGCGGGGGCGAGGCGGCTATTTCCAAGAAAAAAATCGAGCAAATGCGCTTTTCTGCAGAATTATACGCCCATCAAAATTCAATAAAGAATGCCGAAATGCAACTTCTCGGCGCTATTGTTGAGGGGGACGGTTTTGAGATTCGAGATCTTTTTGAGATTTATTAGCACGTTTAGGTTCCGCAAAAACCCGCTCGACGATATAGAATACTAGAAAAACATCCAGATTGAAAATTAAACAGTACCAAATCCCTCCAGGAGAAATAAAAAGTAAAAGAATAAAAGCCAAAACGTCAAATACCGACAACGCCACAACAGCACACACCTCAAAAAATAAGAATTTAGACATTGCTCTCAGAGCGCTAAACTCAGATAATCTTTTAGTAATTGACAGCAAAGTTGCAATTACAGAAATAGCAAAAATATCAATTACTATAAATATAAACGCATACACGGGACTATCAAATCTAAATATAGCATCAATGGCAAGTATCATAATGATTAAATTATACCATAACCGCAATACTTTTTCAATCAAAAATCCACCCCTAGCGAGTGGATTTTATAAGATTAGGCTTCCGCTTTTTCTTCAGCAACTTCTTCTTTTACTTCTTCAGCCTTTGGCGCTTCAGGCAAAGTGTTTACAGCCTCACGATCAAACGCAACTGGTTTGAGGCGAGCAGATTTACCGCTTCGATTACGCAAGAATGAAAGGTAATTTCGGCGAACTTTACTTCGGCGAACGATTTCAATCTTTTCAACCAATGGGCTGTGAAGAAGGAAAGATTTTTCCACGCCAACACCGCTGGCGATTTTTCGAACGGTGATTCGAGCAGTGTGGGATTGTTTGCGATCTGTACGTATCACAACACCCTCGAAAATCTGGATTCGCTCTTTGTTACCTTCTTTAATTTTTTGGTGAACGCGAACAGTGTCGCCAGATTTTACGTCCAAAACTGCTGGCTTTTTCTGTGCGTCATTAACTTTTTTGATTAACTCAAAACTCATATTTACTCACTTTTAACTTTAATATTTACAATTCAAGGTTTATTATATCAAACTTTTGGAGAAAAGTAAAGGGCTAAATCACGCGATTAACTTCTTCTAAAGTCGTCTCGCCACGCAGTGCCATCACCACGCCCTGCTGAAGAAGCGTAAGCATTCCATCCTCGCGCGCTTGAGCCTCAATCGCTTCAGTTGAGATGATTCCGCGCTCTCCACGAAGAAAGGCCGCGATATTTTCATTAACCACCATTTGTTCCATTACTACTGCGCGCCCTTTGTAGCCAAAAGGACTTTCTTCACTCACCACAGGCTTCCAAAGAGTAAAATCACCAGAGATATCTTGCGGCAACTTATCTATTGAAACGCCAGCCATCACCTTTCTAACCCAAGATTTGGTTACTTCATCTGGCTGATAGGCTTGTTTATTATTGTCTAATTTTCGAACAAGTCTCTGCGCAATCAAAAGCCTAATCGCGCTTGAAAAAATCGGATTGTGGCCAATCATATCAATCATTCGAGAAAACGCGGCAGCAGTAGAGTTTGCGTGAAAACTTGATAGCACCAAGTGACCCGTAATAGAAGCCTGAATCGCCGTGCGCGCCGTATCCACGTCGCGGATCTCGCCAACCATCACTACATCTGGGTCAAGTCGAAGCACCGATCGCAAGCCATCCGCAAAAACCGCACCTTTAGTGGTATCAATCGGAATCTGTGAAATCCCGCCGATGCCGTATTCAATCGGGTCTTCAAGCGTGATTATTTTTTTATCCAAAGTATTGAGCGCGTTCAACATAGAATAAAGCGTCGTCGATTTACCAGATCCAGTTGGCCCAACCATCAGCACCATTCCACGCGGGTGCGAGATAACTTCATCAATTTCCGCCCTTTGCGCCGGATCGATGCCGAGAAGATCAAGTTGAAGCATGCTTTCGTCAAAGTTGAAAAGTCGAAGCACCGCGTCCATGCCGTACATCGTTGGGACGGTTTCGACACGCAAATTTAAGAGGTGAGAAGAACCATCTCGAAAAATATCTTTCTGGATATGCCCTGATTGAGACTTACTCGAAGCGATCGAAACGCCAGCGCGACTCGACAACTCACCCATAATCACGCGATAACGATCTCGAGAAAGTTCCGCCACAGGGTGAAGCGCGCCATCAACACGCATTCGAATCCGGATCGAATGTCGTTGGTTCTCGATATGGATGTCGCTCGCGCCAAGCCTATCCGCCTGATCGATTAGATAATCAAAAATCTTATCGCTCGCCACATTATTAAGCGTTTGGGAAACAGCCGCCAAAGTAACGCTATCGCCTTCTTTCGCGATCTCGATATCATCATAAATCACCTCTTTTGGCGGGTCGTAGCGCCGCATGATTTTCTTCCAGGCAAATTCGGAAATCAAATAAAATTCAATCGTCCCGCCAATATCAGCGTATTTTTTAGTTAATTTAGAGATAATATTGCGTGGTGTCTGAGAAGTGATCATAACTCGCCAAGGCACATGCGGCTCAACCGACCCAGTCTGAAGCCCCGCCAAAAATCCAGCATACATCTGCTCTTTAGTAAAAAGATCTTTTTGAAGTTGAAAAGTATCCTCAAAATCTCTCGTATCAAGATAATTCAGCCCCAAAATATCCGCTCGCTTGGCGGTCGCCTGCTCTTCCTGCTCGCGTCGACGCTGTTGAACTTCTTGCTCATTCATCATCACTATTTTACCACAAGCAATTTACTTTTTCAAATTTTTCTAGCGGGCCAAGAGACTCTTTTTTTCTCCTTCAAAATCTGTTAAAATATCAATAATGAAGAAAACTTTTCAAAAGCCCGCGCGCGAAATTGTTGTCCTTGCGCACAATATTCGCTCCACGCATAATGTTGGCGCGATTTTTCGCACCAGCGAGGGTTTTGGCATTTCTAAGATTATTTTTAGCGGATATACGCCCTTTCCTACCTTGCCAAATGAAGATTTTTCCAGGACTCAGCGCCTACCATTTATCGCTGAAAAACTAACTAAACAAATCGCCAAAACCGCCCTCGGCGCAGAAGATCTGGCCCCTTTCGAAGTATCGCATGATATTTTCGAAACGATTTCAGAGTTAAAATTACAAGGATTTACAGTGGTAGCGCTTGAGCAAAATGAGCGCTCAACTCCACTCAAAGATTTTAAGTCAACAGAAAAAATCGCCCTGCTTTTGGGCGAAGAAGTCCATGGCATCACGCCACAGTTGATACAAAAATGCGATCAAATCCTCGAAATTCCGATGTTCGGCCATAAAGAAAGCTTCAACGTCTCTGTCGCCGCAGGCATCGCGCTTTATAAAATCGCGTGTGAATAATTCCCCCTAAAAATCGAAGCAAGATTTTACGCTTCGATTTTATTTGTCGATAAAAATTCAACAATCTTTTCTTGATTCTCCGCCAAATTACTTAATGAATATTTTGTAAAATTCATCTCGCTAGACTTTATCATACGCCCGAGCTCAGAAAAACTCACAAGTCTGACTTGCTCAACCTCATCTTTAGAAATCGTCAAATCTTCAACTTCAAAATCAACCACAGCCATAAAAATCGCGGTAAATCGGCGACGATTTCCAGGATATTCGCCAAAAGTTTTACTCAAAAAAGTTACATTCTCGAGCCTCAAGCCGACCTCTTCTTCCGCCTCACGAATAACTGCTTCAACATAATTTTCACCAAAGTCAACATGACCCGCAGCACCAGTAATATCCCATTCCCCAGCGTAAGTTTTTTTTACTCAACGATCGCTGCTGGATCAAAATTTTACCATCTTTATTGATTAAAAATAAGCCGACCGTTCGGTAAATTTGACCAGTACTCTTATCAAATTTATCCTTATCAACCGAGTCAATGACCTCATCTTGCTCATTGACAATTGCTATAATTTCTGGCATAAATTAAACTTCGTCCTCTTCAAACTGAGAAAAACTCTCGAAAAACGCTCGTTTTTCTTCGAGCCATTTTTTATCTTGGCGCACAAGAAATCGCGCGTCTTCTTGATTGTGAAGTAAAACCTTGGTGGCTTCTTCGAGAAAAATCCCACCCTGCGAGCCTTTTAGAAGTACCGCCGATCCCTTTTCAAGGACTTTATGTGCAAAAGTCGCCGCTTCAATCGCCGTGCGGAAACTTCTAACCTGACAACCGTTGGCCCGAGCCGCCGGTGCCAAAAACTTCTCCGCTTCATCTCCAACAGTCAAAACCCAAGAAAGCATCGCACCGTTACACAGAGCGCCGAGTTTTTGATGCTCCTGCGCACTGGAAACGCCGAGTTCATTCATGCTGCCTAAAATCGCAATCCTGGATGGAACATTTAGACTGTAAAGTGCTCGAAGCGCCGCTTCAGCAGCCGCTGGACTAGAATTATATGTGTCATCTATCAACAGAGAATTTTCCACCCCGCGCAAGAAATTCATCCGACCAGGAACAGGTTGAATTTTACCAAGTCCCGATACGATCTCATCCGGAGAAAGCCCCATCTTTACCGCCACAGCCACAGCAGAAGTCACCGGCAAAAGCGAATGATCGCCAAAGACCTTAACCTTGGCTGGAAATTGCCCAAATTCTGGCGAGTTTACCTTTCCGACATAGCCATCAACCAGATTAAAATCATCAATTTCGAAGTTGTACTCCGCTGACACCAACGCACCATAAGTGCTAAAATTGGAATTCGTCAAATATTTAGAAAATTCCGCCGCCACGCTATCACGATTTATTAGAGCAATTTTAGAAAAATTAGCAGCAAAAAGTTCTTCCTGTGCCACCGCATCCAGCGACCCAAAAAACTCCATATGCTCAGGGCTTACCGCAGTAATCACAGCCAAATCAGGACTCAAATATTGCCCAAACTTCTCAATGTCTCCAGGTCTATCCGTACCAAGTTCTTGTATAATAATTTCTGGCTCAGTCGCGCTTTGCGCCCTGATTCTTTGTCTCGCCGCCTTAAAAACTTTGTGCCACTGCCAAAAATTCCTTGGATTTCCCGGAAAATCAATCCCCAAAATCGCCAAAGGGGCACTCAGATGCGTATTGTGATTGCCCTCGTGAAGTCGCACGCGATATTTTTCACTCAAAAGCGTAGCAATAGCCAACTTAGAGCTTGTCTTACCAACAGATCCAGCCACCACAATCAACTTAATGTCAGGGTGCTTGATGAGGTATTTTTTAACATATTTTTCGAGTCTTTTTGTGATTCTTTGCTTAAACATAATCTCCGATATTATAGCACAAAACGCTTGCGTTTCAAAATATAAAGAGATTTTAATTTCGAAATTCAAAATCTGTCACAAAAAAAAAAAAAAAAAAAAAAAATGAAAATCTCACGACCTAACAACAAACCGCGAGATTTTCTTTTTGCTGATGTGCGCCCACCCAGGGGCGTTTGTTTTTATTTTTTTAATTTTGTTTTGTATAAGTGCTATTTAGGAGATGAAAATATAACAATCGCCCTTGATTAGCACATCAACTTATATTTAAGAGTATAGCATAAGCATTTCACAGTGTCAACACTTTTTCTGAAAAAAGTTCAAAAATCTAATTTTAATCCATAAATGGACGATAATTTATGATTTGCGAGGATAATTCATCCGTCAAAAATGCCTTATCCCCGCCGATTTCTTCCCAGTTTTGAAATTCTGAAGGAATTTTGCCACCGCCCAAATCAAGAAACCTTCGCCAAGAGAAGTTTTCTCTAATATCACGCGAATCGAGCGGATTCACTCGAGAAAATTCCACCGCGCCACAATTAGGAATGTCGTATTTTTTATTTTCCCAAATCTTATCCCAATCTTCAGGCAATAATTTTTCAATATCGTAGCAAGCCGTCTGGATTAACTGTTTATGCGCAACAATCAAGACATTTTGACGAGAATTTTCACGCCATAATTTAGACTGAAAGGCTTTGAACCGATTGTAAACATCAAAAAGACTCTCACCGCCATCGTATCTGATATACCACGGATCGTCATTGGCAAGTTTAGCGGTCAGCGGAAAATGCGACCTCTGCTCCGCACGAGAAACAGCGCCATAGATACCCCAAATTCTCTCAGACAGTCTATCGTCAATCCGCCACTTAACTTGTTTTTGACCAGAAATCAAAACAGCAGTTTCACGCGTCCTAATGAATGGAGAAACATAATGCGCATCAAAAAATTCCAAATCGCCATAAATCTCTCGCAACTTCTTGCCAGCAATTCGAGCCTGCTCTCGACCTTTAGGACTTAGGCGCTGCTTCCAATCTGCGCGCGTGGAGAGAGCGTCTTCAATCGGCGATACTTCACCCCGCTTTTGTGCATTCTGCACTGTGTTGGCCTCACTCTCGCCATGACGCACCAAAACAAGCCTCAACGGATTAGCCACGCGTATCTCCTTGGTTTTGCCCACCTGTAAACATAACCGCATTATATCATAATCCTGCCATATTTTCAACAACTTGATTTTTTATCCAAAGAGTGTAAAATAGTTTTATGAATGAATTTTCCACTTCCTTAAAGCACGGATTTTTGACAGATAAGAATGGATTGAAGACTTCTTTTTATATTTCCAAAAAAGACAATAAGCCGCTCGCCGTTTTGATACACGGTTTTGGCGGAAATGCTTACGGAATGAGTTTTTTGGGGCGAGAATTGGCGCGAGATTTCAGGATTCTGCTTCTCGAAATGCCCAATCACGGTAAAAGCGATTTTCTATCAATAAAAAAAGCGGAAGATTTAAGAAACTGGAACAGAGAAATAATGGAGAAGATAGAGCAACGATTTGGGGCAATCTCTCTGATCGTGTGCCATTCAATGGGATGCTTTTCTCCTTCAAAAGACTTTTCCGAAAGAATCCCAACCGCACTCATCAATCCAGTTTTTCAGACCCCATCAAAGGCAATTCTGGGCGTGAAAATAAATTCTATATCAGCAATCGGGGCCTTAACCAATCTACCGATATTTTCACCAATTAAAGCGCTATTCTTGATTAAAATTTGGCGCGCTCAATCTGTTAAAAATGTGTTCGAAAACATGATTTTTAGTTTTGCTTCACCATTAAAATTTGCCCGACAAGCCAAAATGGCTCAGATTCCGCTGAGCGAGCCGTTCTTTTCTGGCGAATATTCTGCCGTCTCAATGATTTTCCACGGGAGCCGCGACAAATTAACATTGCCTCTCTCCAAGCAGAATAAAGCAAAATACTTCCCGCAAACCAAAATTATCAGCCTCGACACAGGACATTTAGCCCCAATAGAGATACCAGAAATTATCGCACGAGAAATCCGAGACAATCTCAAAACTCATCAATAGAATCAATTAAAATCGCCCTTGTCTTATATTTGACAAAAGGCGATTTTATTTTATAAATTTTTCTCTATTTCTTGAAGAGAATTTTCGAGACGCTTGATACTCTCATCTCGGCCAATAACCGCCAAAGTATCATTAAGCGCTGGCGAGAATGGCGCCCAAGTCAAACAAATCCGCACAATCTGGAATAAAATCCCTGGCTTTTGACTCAATTCTTCAAGCAGATGATTGAGGGATTTTTGGAGATTTTCTGCCGTCCAATCATCGGCTGAAATCGCTTGGAAATTTTCAATAACAGATGACAGAATATCCACAATCTGCGATTTTTCAATTTTTTTAAGTTGCTTATTACCTGAGATCATCTCAAGATTTGGCTTCTGCTCGGTGAAAAAATACTCACTCGCAGCCGGCAAGTCACGAAGAGTTTTAAGCCTGTCAAACACAAGACTGAGAACTTTCTTCCTGAAATCTTCTGTCGACTTCATGGCTTCTTGACCCCAAAATTCTCTAACTCGCTCAAACAAATCATCCAATGAGATCTTTCGAATCCACTGCCCATTAAGCCATAAAAGTCGCTGTTCGTCAAATCTTGCTCCAGATTTCTGCACACGATCGAGCGAGAATTTTTCTACCAAGTCGTCAAGCGAGAAAATCTCCTCTTCAGTTCCATCATTCCAACCAAGTTGCGCCAAGAAATTAAGCATTGCTTCGGGCAAGATTCCTTCATCACGATACTCACTCACACTTTTAGCTCCGTCTCTTTTGCCAAGTTTTTTGTTGCCTGCAGGCGCAAGAATATGCGGAACATGCGCAAGAACCGGTGGAGTGATCTCAAGCGCTTCATAAAGAGAGAGATACTTAGGCGTAGATGCAACATACTCCGACCCGCGGATAACGTGCGTAACCCTCATCTCGAAGTCATCAATAATATGAGCGAAGTTATAAGTTGGCAGACCATCCGCCTTAATCAAGATAAAGTCATCCAAAGCCTCCGGACCAGCAGAAAGTTCGCCCATAACGGCGTCACGCCAAGTGTAGCGCTTAATTTCTGGCGTTTTAAACCTAAGAGGCATTCCGAGTTGCCACTGAGGTGGATTTTCTGGGCGATGATCACGAAACAGAAAGGCGCGCTTATCCGCCTTAGCCTGATTGCGAAATTCTTCAACTTCCTCTGGAGAATATGGATCAGCGTAGGCCAAACCTTTTTCTATCAATTTTTGAGCCCATTTAAGATAAATTTCACGACGCTCAGTCTGATGATAAGGACCAAATTCTCCGTTCTCAAGAGAATTTTCACCCAAAATCGGACCCTCATCCCAGTCAAGCCTGAGCCATTTTAGAGTTTCTAGAACCAAATCCTCGGCGCCTTCAACAAATCTCGCTTGATCTGTGTCTTCAATTCTAAGGATAAAATCACCACCAGTCTGCTTGGCGATAAGATATGGGTAAAGTGCGCTCCTAACATTCCCAACATGGATGTAGCCCGTTGGGCTTGGCGCAAATCGAGTTCTTGCTTTCATTTCTTAATTTTAGCAAATTTCGAAGAAAATTTCAATCTTGGGACAAAGGTTTTACCAACCTCCACCTCCACCACCGCCAGCGCCGCCGCCAGAAAATCCTCCGCCGCCACCGCTTGAACTCGAAATCGAAGAAGAGTAACTATTAACAGTCGAAGAAATTGAGTTGATTGAACTGGCTATATTTCCGATATAAAATCCATTCATCGCGCCAATCCAAACTGGAGAGTAGTTCTCAGTGGCAAACTCTTTCTCAAGAAATTTAGACCAAGATTTTTCAAGCCCGAAGAGCGCAGCCCAAGGTAATAATTTTTCATACAGTTTAACACGAGAGCCGCCAAATTCTTCCTTAAATCTCTCAGAATTCTCAAAACTCTGATTAAATTTTAGTCGCTCCACCTCGCTCAATCTTATATACATTTTAAGTCCCTTGAGATAGTTTTCCATCTCAAAACCGAGTTTTGACTTCTGCTTAGAATTTATAACTATTTGGCCGAGAGTCGACATCGTAAAACAAACAATTGCGAAAAGTATAAAAACGGAAGCATTAATGATGTGTTCGAACATTAGGCCAGTAAAAAACGCCACAAAACTCAGCACCATAAATCCTGAGAACGCTCCCATAAAAATCTTAAATGGCTTTTCTTTGGCTATCTTGGCATAATATTTGGTGCTGTAAAATCCAGCATTCTCGACAGCGCTCTGAATTTGCAGAGCCCTACCTTGCGACAATTTTGAAATGTCGGCCGTCTCGCTTCCGCCAATGAAAATCTTGTTCAAAAGAGAAAGTATATCTCTATTGAGATTATCTTCATTCAACTTCTCAAAAGTCAAAACCCTACGGCCAAAAACACCTTTCTTCTCATTTTCAACAATTTTAAGATTGCCATTAACAGCCAAGAAAAGGATCGCTGCGGTGAGCTTTTTGGAAGATTTCATCAAATTACCCGCATCGAGAATGTCAATTTCTTCAATTTTTGGCGGCAGATATTGAGGCGCGACAGATTTATTTATTCTATTTTCACGGCTCTTTTTTATTCGCCAGATAATTGATGCAATCAATACGGCCAATAGACCTACAACCAAAGCAACCGCTAAAACTACAATCATCGATTCAATAAAATCCCATGTAGACAGTGTTGGTTGAGGGAATGCCCCGTCTTTGAAATTGACAGAAAAAGTTAAATTCTGACCAGCCAAAAGATTAAATTGATTAAAAACAAACTGATTATCAGATATCTTGTTTGAGGTTAAGCACTTTTCAGTCGACCCTTCGCGACCTTGATAACAATCAAACCCATCAGCCAAAAAACTTTTAGCAGAATCATCAACCGTAAGTTTAGCCTGAACCGACACGAATGGCTGTTTCCACTGAGCACCATTAGTATTCAAGATCAATTTATTTGAATTTTTTGCAAAAACATTGTATAGTTTATATTTTAAAGTATATTCCTGTGGTCCAGGAGCAACATAAATATCTGGATTTCCAATTCTGAAAACACTATAATCACCCTCTCGACGATTCAACTCAATCCGCTCGGGCTTACCATTTCGAAACGCTTCAACTTGATTATCAAAGATTATCCGACCATCAAATTTACGCGGAATAGCCCGCTCGATACCTCGATTGACATTTTCATATTGAAAAATCGCCGTTAAATTCTCTGTAACCTCCAGATAAGAGTTACCCTTATCGTCACGCTTAAGCACATAATCGCCATCAAACTTAGAAAAAATAAAATCATTCACGCGAGGATCGGCTTGCTCCTTCGAGCGACGCGCATGAGCCGAAAGCGGCAGAAAAACAACCGACAAGATCAAGAAAAGAGCGAAAGCATTCGCCCAACTCTTCTTCGAAAATATTTTATTTAGTAATTTCATTGTCGCACACTCCCGCATTCTTGAAGCTTATCAAATTTTCCGTCGAAATTTTCACCATATTCTTAACCGCTACATCAGTATTGAATGCAATATGCGGCGTCATAATCACATTGGGCAAATTCTTGAGATCTCGAAATATCGCATCCTGAATCACCTGACCGCTCATATCTTTTTTGAGCCACTGCTTCTCAAATTCGTAGACATCAAGTCCAGCCGCCGCAATTTTGCCAGAAACAAGCCCATCTCGGAGCGCACTCGAGTCGATATGACCACCGCGACCAGTGTTAATAATCACTACGCCGTCTTTCATTTGGGCGATGGTTTGGTCGTTGATGAAGTGATAATTATCGTCAGTCAAGGGCGCGTGAATCGAAATTACATCACTTCTGGAGAAGAGTTCTTCGAGAGAAACATACTCAACAATCTCCCTTGCTTCATCATTCTCGAATAGATCATACGCAATCACTCGTGCACCAAAAGCCTTAAAAACTCGTGCCGCCGCCCGACCAATATTGCCAGTGCCGACGATTCCGATTGTCATCGTGTTGATTTCGCGTCCCAACAGTCCCCCAACAGAGAAGTCCTGAACGCGTGAGCGCCTGAGAGCAAGAGGCAATTTGCGCACAACAGATAGTGTCAGCGCCACGGCAAATTCCGCAATCGCAGACGGAGAATATCGTGGCACATTAGCAACCTTTACGCCGTGTTCTTTGGCCAATTCCAAATCTAATCCGTCGTAGCCACAAGTCCTCACGGTTAAAAATCCAATGCCCAACTCTTTTAATATTGGCCAAGCGTCATTAACTTCGGGCGAAGAAGTGTAAACGCTAACCGCATCAAAGCCCTCTGCCAGATGCGCCGTCTCAGCCGTTAGTTCTTTTTCTGTTGTGGCGTAAGTTATATCAAAATCCGCCGCAAATTTTTCAAAATATGGCAATTCATCTTTTCGAACACTAAAAGCAATAATTTTCATAATTATATTTTAACTGATTTTAGCCGAAAATTCAAGGCGATTATGTTTATTCTATAAAAACAACACCGCCCGAAAGTTAGTTCGAGCAGTATTTTTTATTTCGAAAGTTGGTCGATCTTCTTCGAAATTTCTTGGTCGATTTTGAGTTCCTGCTGAAGTTTTTTCTTCAAAATTTCATTATCGTGGTTGATGTCACAGATTTCTATCAGCATCTCTGAAATCTCTGAGTGAAGTTTTTGCGTCCGGCGTGCATTTCTTTCAAGTTCCGCCTCAGTTAATACCGCCATCACCAGAGCAATCGAGCCAGTCAGAAGCACAACTATATCAATAATTGTGTTATGAAGATTTTTCTCGCTAAAAATCATCAAAGCAGTGGCAGAAATGGTTAAAATCGCCACAGCGGTGAGTAAATTTCTAACTAATTTCTTTGTAAGAATCATACAAAATACCTAAAACTTCAAATCTGGATAAATCTCACGGGTCGTGGCGGAAACCTCATGCTTGAGTTGCGGGAAAGGCACGCCCTCGCGCGCAGTCACACCTTCAAAAATCCAGAAAACACGCTCACTATAGCCCATTCCGCAGGCTGGTGGCATGCCGTATTCGAGCATTTCGACAAAATCAATATCGAGCATCATCGCCTCATCATCACCTGCGTCGCGCATATTTTGCTGCTCGACAAAGCGATTCAATTGGTCGATCGGGTCATTCAACTCACTAAACAAATTACAGAGCTCAGATCCCGCGATCACAACTTGCGCACGCTGCGTCATTTCTGGGCGGTCGGTGTGAGTTTTAGCTAGTGGCGAAATAAACGTCGGCGTGTTGATAAGCCAAATCGGCCCTGCCACATCTTTTCGAATATTCTTCCACAATTTGTCGATTCCGCGAGATTTATTGTCGGATTTTTCAACTTCGAGATTGTTGGCTTTAAGCGCCGCCTGAACTTCTTCGAGCGAGCAAGTGTAAGGATTCAAGCCGTAGCGCTTTTCGATCGTCTCGGCGTAGTCCCATTCTTCCCACTTTTTGGAAAGGTCAACATCAAACTCTCCCAAGCGGAACTGAAGAGTACCAAAAGTTTCGCTCAAAACATACTTGAACATTTCTTCTTGAAAAGCCATCCCGTCGCGCCAGTCCCAGTAAGCAGCGTACCATTCCATCGCGATATGCTCTGGCAAATGCTCGTCCGAGTAATTCTCATTTCGAAAACGTGGACCGAGGTCATAAACTTTTTCGAAGCCAGCACCGAGGAGCCGTTTGAGCGGCAATTCGTGCGAAATTCGAAGGTAAAATTGCGCATCGTCAAGCGCATCCATATGCGTTACAAACGGATTGGCATCGGCGCCACCAGTGGTATGCTCGAGCACGGGAATGTTAATTTCGAAAAATCCACGCTGATTCAAAAAATCACGCGTCGCCTGCCAAAACTTGGAGCGACGAACAAAACGGTCGCGAACTTCCAGATTGGCATTCATATCAACATATCGACGGCGGAAGCGCTCATCTTTATTAGTAAATCCATCCTGCTCTGTTGGCATTGGTCGAAGCGACTTCGAAAGAAGTTTGAGTTCACTCGTCGCCACGGAAATTTCGCCAGTTTTTGAACGAATCACTTCGCCCGTCGCCTGAACAAAATCGCCCGCGTCCAGCAAATTCAAATTTTTAATGCCGAGAAGATTCCCCTCAACAGAAGTTTCCGCCAAACTTTGCGCCGTGATGAAAAGCTGAATCTTGCCCGAAAAATCTCGAAGCACGATAAAAGCCAATTTACCAAACTTGCGGATACCAGCAATTCGCCCCGCAACAGATACGGTTTGCCCTTCCATTTTTTCGAAATTATCAATAATCTCGCCCGCCATCGCCGTGCGGTGAGTTTCGGCTGGGAATGGATTAAGCCCCAGCGCTTGGATTTCTTCTAATTTTCTGAGTCGCTCATCGCGTAATTCTTTCATTGTAGCCATAATTATTTCAATTTTAGCACATTTTGGAGAAAATTTCCAGAAAAACTTGCTTTTTAATTCAAAATATGTTAAAATAAATTTTATTCCACAGTCGAGAGACTTTAAATTGGAGGTTCTTTGAGTGAAGAAAAAAAGGTTCAGATCTGGCGACATCGTCCAAATTATTGAAATCGACAACGAAAAATTCACCGTTGGCGAAGTTGAAAAGCACTTCGAAAACGGCACGGTGCTGATTTCGAAAATTATGGTCTGGAATAGCGACCTTGGCTTGTTTGGGCCAAAATTTGCAAACTGGGATCAACAGATTTCGAAACCAATTTCAGAGATCTTGCTAATCTCTGGGGCTGAAAAGCCAATTCACGAACTTTACTTTAGCGCGTTGCGAGAGATTCGCAAGAGTCGCTACGGCACATAGGGGGAAAGCTTATGGCAAACATCCAAAAAGGCGTAGGCTACGCCACACTCCACCAGAAAAAACCCGCCGACACTTCGCCGGCAGGAACGCACCCAGATTTCTGGAAGGGTAATTTCACCATACCAGAAAACAGGCTTCCACTAATTCACAAACCAGCGGAATAGTGGCGCAAATCAAACAAAAACCCGCTCAATTCGAGCGGGTGGTTTTTATTTCTTGGAGAATTTTTCTAAAATTTCTGCTTTTGAGAGCATTTCAAGATTACCATTCGCGCGAGAAACAACTTCGAACCTGCCATCATCAAGCAAACGATCAGAAATCGTCACGCGGTATGGAATACCCATAAGTTCCGCATCGGCGAATTTTTGCCCAGGACGAGCATCACGATCATCGAAGATAACTTCGGCGTCACTTTGTAAAAGTTCGGAGTAAACCTCTTCCGCCAAATCGCGAGATTTTTCACCAATTTGAACAAGATAAACTTGCGCCGGAGCGATATTTTCTGGCCAGACAAGACCTTTATCATCCGCAAAATTCTCCGCAATCGCGCCCATCAATCGAGACACGCCAATCCCGTAACAACCCATAATCACAGACTTTCTCTCGCCATTTTCATCTGTAAAATAAACATCTAAAGCGTCGGTATATTTGCTTTCGAGATGGAAAGTATTGCCGACTTCGATCGAAGTTTGCTCAACCAAATCTTCGCGCTTCAAGCCGAGTTTTTGAAGATTTTCGTCCGTCATAATTTCTTCGTTGATTGCGATTTTTTTGTCAAAATCCACAAAGATTTTATCCTCGCCAACTGGGCTCAAAGTTTGAAATTCGTCCGAAAACTTGGAGGTGAAAATTCCACCGTCAGCATAGGTGCGGAAAGTCGTGTCACCCAAGCCAAGCCGAATATAAACCCGATGGTAAGCCTCAACCGCCTGCTCGTAAAGTGCGAGATGCTCCTCCTCGTTTCGAGCAAAAGTATACATGTCTTTCATTAAAAATTCTCGACCACGCATTAGACCCGACTTGGCGCGAAGTTCATTTCGAAATTTATTTCCGATCTGAAAAACCGAAATTGGCAAATCTTTGTAAGAATTAATGTATTGCCCAACCATATCCACAATTGGCTCCTCATGAGTGAGACCAACACCGAGTTCTGCACCACCATTTAGGCGAGTTTTGAACCAGTTATCGACTTTTTGATCGTCCCAGCGATCAGTTTTTTCCCAGATTTCGCGAGGCTGAAGCGTCGTCATCATCACCTCTTGACTGCCGATTTTGAGCATTTCTTCACGAATGATGTTTTTTATTTTTTCCAAAACACTAAGCCCAAGCGGAGTGTAGGCATAAACACCCGCCATCTCCTTGTGGATAAATCCAGCCTTGATTAAAAGTTGGGCGTTTTTTGCCACCTCGTCAGATGGTGAAGTTTTGCTAGTTTTGGTAAAAAGTTTGGATAGTCTCATTGCTTTATTTTAACAGATTTTAGGGAGAAATTCAATTTTTAAAACAAAATCTCTTCGAAAATTCAAAGAGATTTACATAAATTAAGCAATACCTTCAATTTGATATTTAATTGCGCCTTTTGGTGTGGAGATCTCAACTTCTTCACTGAGTTTTTTGCCCATTAATTGAATACCGATTGGCGACTCGTTGGAGATCTTACCCTCAAGCGGGTTGGCTTCAACCGCACCGACGATCGAATATTTGACAGTCTTACCGTTCTCAAGATTTTTGAGACTTACAGTGTTACCAAGGCCAATTTTACCCTTTTCTCCGCCACCAATAATCTCAGCGTTCTGCAGAATATTCTCAATCTCTTGAATGCGAGACTCTGCCCAGCCTTGCTTCTTGCGCGCGGCATCATACTCACTATTTTCACGCAAATCACCAAATTCACGCGCAGTCGCAACCTCTTCCGAAATCTGCTTCCTTTGCGAAATCAACTCTGCGAGTTCAGCCTCCAACTCTGCTTTTCCAATTTTTGTAATATTAAAAACCTGTTTCATAAAATAAAATCCTCCTTGTTTCGTTCACGAAATTATATCAAATCCACCCCGTAATGTCAACGCATCAATTGTAAAATCGGCAATCCATAGAGCAAGAAAAACGCGATTGAATTTTTCAAAAAATGAAGCACTACGCCGGCCCAAATCGAGTCGGTCAACTTCTCGCGGATCACGCACATCACCACACTCATAGCAAAGGTCGTCAACGCCACATTGAGTTGACCGTGAGCATAGCCAAACAGCACGCTCGCAATAATCATCGCCAGGATCCAGCCACCAATTTTGATTTTAACTTTGCCGAGGTTTTTTGAAATTTTAATCTCTCGAAGCGACCCATAAATCGCCCCACGAAATATAATCTCTTCTACAAAAGCCGGCAAAATTGTCAAGCAGAAGAACGCAATCAGCATATCCAGCGGTCGTGCCACTTGCGAAAAGCCAACATCTTGTTTTTCGCCCACACTGAATCCAGGCAAATAATTCTGTGCAAGTTGATTCAAGATTCCCGCCAGCAAAATCGAAACGACAAAGCCCAAAATACCCCAGCCGTAATCCGCCCAATCAAAAGGTTTGTCTGTTCCGAGAGTTTTTTTGGAGATTTTTTGACCAAAGATTTTGGCTGGAACCCACAAAATAAGCCCTAGCATAACACAAAAAAATGCCAGATTAAAAATTCCTAAGAATAAAGTTTCTTTAATAATTTCTGGATTTTTGAGAATATCCTTTGCTAGAAATCCAAAAATTGCCGATATTGAAATTTTAGCGATCTGATAAGCCAGAAGCGGAAAAATTATCCAAAACAAAAGCCGTAACCATTCGTTTTTGACCAACTTTTTCATCTTAAAACACCTTGAAAAAATCAGAAATTATCACCAAAAGAGAAAGTCCCATCACAAAAGCAAAGCCGGCAAGGTTGATCTTCTCTTCCGTTTCAGCAGAGAGAGGCTTTTTAAGAACCTTTCGAAAAATAAATGTTGAAAGCCAACGACCGCCGTCCAGTGCTGGTATCGGCAAAGTATTCATCACCGCGAGGCTGAGAGAGATCACCGCCGCCAAAAACAAGACCATTTTAATACCCATTGCCGTAGCGTTAGGAAACAGCACACCCATAATTGAGATCGGGCCCGCCACGCCCTTGCCAGCCTCATCCAATTTAGCATTGGCGGATTTTTGCGCAGATTCACTTGGAATTATCTTTTCGAAAAGCCCAGAGAAAAAGTTACCAGCCATCTTGCCCACGCCAGAAAAGGTTTCAGCCGTTAACTGTACAGTTGTCCCAACGCCAACAATTGGCGCGCTCCAAGTTGCGTGAATTTGCTCATCCTTCTTGAAAGTCCCGACCCCAGCAAAACCTTTCTTATCTTTATTTTCTGCGCGAAGTTGAACATTTTTTACTTCTACGCGGCCATTTCGAGTAATCTCGAAGGCTGTTGTTTTACCGGTGTTAGACTTGGATAATCTCGCGACATCTTCGGTTGAAGAAATTTTTTCGCCAGCAATTCTTTGAATAACATCGCCTGTTTTCAAGCCGGCAACTTCAGCAGGCATATCTTTAACGATTTCCGTAATCTCAACTTCGCCACCCGTAACTCGTGCATCAGATGCAATCATAAACTGGTTAGGTAGAATCTTTGGTAAGCCAAAAATAGCCAAAATAGAGAATAAAATAGCCGCAACCGCCCAGTTGACCGCCACGCCAGCCAACAAAATCTGCGTTTTGCCCCAAAAACTCGCCGCACCATAATCGCCCTTACCAGAGTCCGAATCGTGCTCGCCTTGAAGTTTCACAAACCCACCCAAAGGTAACCAGTTGATTGACACAAGTGTACCTTTTGGTAAAATCCAATCTGTCTTTTTCTTAAATTTAATTGCGGCTGGCGGAAATCCTATTCCATATTCTTCAACAACAACGCCATTTTTGATCGCAGCATAAGCGTGGCCAAGTTCATGTAGTGCTACCAAAATTGTCAGAACCAAAAGTCCAACTAAAATCCCCAAAATCAAATTCATTTCTTACTATCCCCTCCCATTCTTCTATCTCGTTTATTATAATTCTCAATGCAAAAATCCACATCTTGCTCAGTCATTTCGGGCCAAGACTTATCAAGAAAAATCATTTCCGCGTAAGCCATTCGCCACAACTGAAAATTAGAAATTCGTTGCTCGCCAGAAGTGCGAACCATCAAATCGATGGGCGGAATTTCTGGATTGTATAGATTCTGCTCGAAATTTTCCTTAGAAATTTCCCCAGCCGTAATTTCACCCTTTTCAATCTTCTCGGCCAAAGATTTCACCGCATCCAAAATCTCCATCTGTCCGCCATAATTAAAACAAAGACACAGCGTTCCGCCAGTGTTGGCACGAGTCAATTCTTCGGCTCGCTCGATAATTTTAACCAATTTCTTCGAAACTTTCTCTACCCGACTGCCTGAAAATACAACTTTAATGTTCTTTTCGTGTAGCGTTTTTATCTCTTTCGAAAAATAATTTTCAAACAAATTCATCAAATATTTAACCTCTTCCGCAGAGCGATTCCAGTTCTCTGTAGAAAAAATATAGGCGCTAACAAATTTCACCCCGCGAGAGAATGTAACTTCAACAATACTTTTCAGCACCTCAAAACCTTGCTTATGGCCTTGAAGCGTGGGCAAATTTCTCGCCCGCGCCCAGCGACGATTCCCGTCAACGATGTAGCCTATATGCGATGGGATTTCCATTTTCACACCTTAAATCGTGAGAATTTCCTTTTCTTTATTTTTGAAAATCTCGTCAATTTTAGCGTTCATTTTCTTCATGTTTTCATCAAAATCTTTTTCGAAGCGCTTTTGCTCGTCTTCGGTGATTTCTTTGTCGTCCTTCAAATGCTTGGCCTCTTTGAACGCATCTTGACGAATGTTTCGAAGCGCAATTTTAGCATCTTCAACCTTTTCAGAGGTCTGCTTAACAATCTGCTTGCGTCGTTCTTCAGTCAAAGGAGGCACCGGCACACGCACAACTCGACCATCATCGCTCGGATTAAAGCCAAGAGTTTGGTCAGCCCGAATCGCATTAGAAATCGCCGCAATATTATTGATATCAAAAGGTGTCACCAGAATCATCGACGCTTCAGGGGCCGTGATATTTGCCACCTGATTGAGCGGCATTTTAGCACCGTAAGCCTCAACCTGAACGCCCTCAAGCATACTTGGATGAGCGCGACCGGTCCTAACTTTCTTAAGTTCTGCTTCGTAATGCGCAATTGCTAGATTTATCTTTTCTTCAAATTTCTTAGTATCCATAAAATCCTCGTTTACTTTTTACCATTGTATCAAATTTCGGCCAGATTTTCTATAAATTTTGAAATTTCCAGCGCCGCCCGAACGCCATTTCCACTCGCAACAGCGATCTGTTTGGTGGCGTTCTCGATCGCATCTCCAGCAGCCCAAATTCTAGAGCCGGAAGTTTTAAGATGAGAGTCTACCGCTATCTCACCAAAATCATTGAGTTTTACTGGAGAATCCTTCAAAAAATCGGTGTTTGGTGTTAGTCCGATAAATTCGAAGATGGCAGCCGCCTCGATATCAAAAGTTTCGATTTGGCCATTTTCACGCTTTTGATTGATGCGCGCACCGCGAATTTTCTCAAAATTTCCTTGTTCTTCGAATAAAAATTCTTCAACCTCCGCACCAAGAAAAATCTCGATTTTACCTTCTTGGATAGCCTTTTTCAGCCGTTCTTGAAGAACTTTTTCTGCGCGAATTTCACTTCGAACTAATAATTTTACCTTTGAGAATTTGCTCAAAAATAGCGCTTCTGTCACGGCAGAATTACCACCGCCAACCGCAATGATAGTTTGGCCGGCATAGATGGGGCCATCGCAAGTGGCACAGGAGTGAATCCCGCGGCCATAGAACTCGTCTTCTCGAGGTAGGTCGAGTTTGCGATAAGAGTTTCCGACAGCAAGAAGCATCGTTTTGGCTTCAAAATTTTGACCATCTGCTGTGAATTTTACAGCATTTTCAGACTCTTCGATGTTGGAAACTTCGCCATAAACAATCTTGGCGCCGAATTTTTCCGCCTGAGCGCGCATTTTCTTGGATAACTCCAGACCAGAGATTCCATCTTCGAAGCCTGGATAATTTTCTATAAATTCACTGCTCGCAACGAGGCCGCCAAAGGCAGTTTTTTCAAAAACTTGGACTTTATGACCGTCGCGCGCAGCGTAAATTGCAGCCGAGAGTCCCGCCGGTCCCGAGCCGATAATCGCAAGATCAAGCATTAAGCCCCCAATCCGTAATCGGCAGGATTTGGCGGCGTAATTGCTTCTGTGTCAGGAATTATCATCACAACAAACCTGATCGACTCACTAGGGGCGATAGACTTGGCCGGGTCAGTTTGGTTGGGTGAGCCGGCTTGCCCGTAGGCCTTGGCAGACGGAATAGAAATCTCTCGAATTCCGCCGACTTTCATACCTTTGACACCTTCAGTCCAACCTTCAATCATTTGCCATTTGTCGCCCTGCTTTTCGACAAAAAGCGGGTTCTTTAATTTTTCACCATCAATACTGCCATCAAAAACTGTACCATCCGGCTTCCAGCCGATATAATAAGCAGTGTATTTAATTGAAGAATAGTTGATCTCAGCGCCACTACCAACCTTCAAATCTTCTGTTTTTACGCCGGCCTTTTCAGCATCGGTTGAGTTAAAGGCGGCGACTCGATTTTTATACTGAGAGAATTCCGCATAATATATATCAGACAACTTTTTAGCCTGCTGGTCAAGTTTGTCTTGATATTTTTTGTAGTCATCCTGATACTTTTTTTGATTCTCTTGATATGCTTTATGCTCGGCAATCTGATTTTTCTGCCCCAAAAACATTGAAAAATACAACGCAATGGTTGATCCAATTGTCAATATCAAAATCGCCCAAATAGCAACCCTTTGACCTTTAGTCGTTCCTGTTTGAAGTTTTTTATTAGCCATTTTCCCTCCTTAAATTCCGTTAAACTATCTCGCCACCAAGTTTTTTACCTTGATTTGACAGAACTTCCATAATATTGTTAATTTCTTCACTCGTCAAAGTTTTTTCGAATGGCGTAATCTTAAATCTGAAAGAAAAAGTTATTTCACCGCTCTTTTCAAAAATATCCAGCGGAGAAATTTCAATTTCTGTATTTTCGAAAGCCGATTTTTTTGATTCGAAAGCACTCTGAACTTGCGCAAAATCAATTTTTTCAGTAAATCTTACACTTAAATCACGCTCAACGCTCTGAAATTTAGAGAAGTTTTTAAGTTTTTTCTCGCTGCCAAGAGTGACTTCGAGCAATTTCTCGAGGTTAACCTCAAAACCAGCCGTCGCTTCTGGCAATTTGAAGCCTTTTTGGACGGATTTTTTAAATTCACCCAGAACTCCAAGATTGACAAATTGACCATTTTGTTTTATGCCAACAAACGCCGAGCGCTTAGGCTCCCAGCCGCCATGAAGCGCCAGCGGGCTATCAAATTGTTTTACTGCCAACTTTAGGCCTAATTTCTCAAGCAAGAAATTCAAGAAATATTTTGCCTGATAAAACGCATGCTCTCCCTTTTTGGCGGTGTAGGCAAACGCAAGGTTCTTAATCTCATTTGGCACTCCTTCCGCGTCCAATCCGAGCGGCTTGAGCGTCAATTTATTTATCTCGAAAATAGCAAATTCGTCATATCCACCCCTGATGTTTTGAGAAATTTTGGAAAGCAACGATGGAGTTAAGGTCTGGCGATAGTACTGAAGATCTGGCGAAATTGAATTGATAATCCTATAACTTTCAGACTTATTTTGGCCGAATTTTTCCAATAAATCACCATGAATAAATGAATATGTCAATACCTCGTTTGCGCCCGCCGAACTCAAAATTTGTCGAATTTTTGTCTGTAATTTATCAAAATCTTCACTCTCAACCGCACGAAAATCACGCTTTGGCAAAGTCAGCCCAATATTATCATATCCGTTAAGTCGCCCAACCTCTTCGATCAAGTCTTCTTCAATCTTAAGATCGTTGCGCCAAAATGGAATTTCGAAGATATTTTCACTATCAGATTTTGCCACAATCCCAACATTAGCAAGAGTTTTTCGAATCTCTTCGCTCGAAAATTCCGCACCAAGAACGGCGTTAATCTTGTCGTCAGAAACAGAAATTTCGCCTTTCGAATTTTCAGAATTTACGCCAGAATCCGCCACCCAGCCGATAGATCTTCCTCCAAGCGCAATCAAATTCTCACCGAAGAAATCGAGCGACTTTCTCGTCATCATCTCTGGAACACCTTTGGTAAAGCGTGTAATCGCTTCAGAAAAAATCCCGTGGCGCATCTGGGTATTACGCAAATTATAGAGGTTAAAAGTCGCGCTCTCCAGTAAAATCTGACGAGTATTTTCATCAATTTTAGTAGAAGCACCGCCCATCGCGCCAGCCAAAGCCACAGCAATTTCACCATTTTTACCAGTAGCAATCACGATATCGCTTGGCGCCATTTCGATAATTTTGCCATCGAGGAGTTCAAGTTTTTCATTTTCGAAGGCGCCTCGAACTACCATTTTAACGCTTTCACCGCCATTCAACTTTTGGAGTTTTTCGAAGTCAAAAGTATGAAGCGGCTGGCCAGTCTCTAACATTGATAAATTGGCTAAATCTGTTATCGTATCAATTGGCCGCATTCCAGAACGCAGAAGATAAGTTTTCTCGAGCGTAAAATCTGGATTTTCGACAATCTCAGAAACATCAAAAGTAGTGGCAGTGTAGCGCTTGCAAAGTTCTGGATTTTGGATTTCAATAGATATATTTTGTGAATTATCCGCCTCAAAACTTGAGGATTTAAAGAAATCCGGATTTTGAAATTCTCGACCCAAAATTCCTGCAACTTCACGCGCAAAACCAATAATTCCAAAACAATCTGGGCGATGTGTCAAGGATTTATTTTCAACTTCGAGCAAAAAATCATTAAGTTCAAACTTCTCCGCAAAACTATCACCGGCACTCAAATCGCCACCAAAAACTTCTGGCAAAATCTCGAGAATTCCGTCGTGCTCGTCGCCAAGCGCCAACTCGCGCAGACTCGCAATCATACCATTGCTCATATTGCCCATCAGTTTACGAGCGCCAAGTTTGAAGTTGTCATTACCAAAAGTTTCCGGCACGATCGACTCTGGCGGAAGCCACGCCACAAAAATCCCCGCGCGAACATTTGGTGCGCCGCAAACAACTTGAATCAGGCCATCTTGATCACGATTGACGCCGCTTCGAACGCCGCCGTCGTCAATTTTACAGAGATTGAGATGGTCGCTACCTTCGACTTTTTCCGCCGAAACTACACGCGCGATAATTACATCTTTGTATTTTTCGCCCAAATTTTCTACGCCTTCAATTTCGACAAGGCGCGCGCCAATCAAGCGCGAAAGTTCACCAATCTCTGGCAAATTTGGTACAAATTTTTTAAGCCAATTTACTGAAATTATCATCCTAAAACTCCCTCAAAAATTCCAATTTTCCACTTTCAAAATAACGAATATCCGAAATTCCATATTTTAACATCACAAGTCGCTCGATTCCGCCGCCCCAAGCAAATCCGCGATATTTTTTCGAGTCGATGCCGGCCGCCTCAAGAACATTTGGGTGAATCATCCCGCAACCGAGCATTTCAAGCCATTCGCCCTTTTTGCCACCAAGTCTGGCTGGTTTTTCGATCAAAAATTCGAGGCTTGGCTCAGTAAATGGAAAATATCCCGGCTGAGTTCGAATTTCCAACTTTTGACCATAATATTCTTCAAAAAAGGCGTGGAGTGTGCCGAGCATTTGCGACAAATTTGCTGTTTCGCTCACAAAAACACCTTCGCACTGATAAAAAGTATGCTCGTGCGTGGCATCGAGGTCCTCGTTTCGGAAAACCCGACCATAAGACACATGCGCGATCTGACCCTTCTCTTCCAAATCTTTACGACCGTGCTTCAAAACGCGATTTTGCATCGTTGAAGTGTGGGCTGGCGGGATAAAACTCTCCTCCGTCCTAAAAGTGTCGTAGCCGTCACGCGCTGGGTGATTCTCAGGGAAATTAAGCGCGCCAAACATATTCCAATCATTATCAATCTGGCGAGACTCTAGCGCCTCAAAGCCCATGCGCGTATAAATCTCCACAACTCGCTCCAACTCTTTTTGGAGTGGATGAATCGAGCCATTTTCCACTAGCAAAAGCGTTGGCTTTTTCGAAATCTTCTCCAGAGTTGAAGGCGCAAAAGGCGCAGTTATATCAAGAGGTTCAATCTCCGCCTGCTCTTTTTCCGCCAAAATTTGCTCAACTCGTGCTTCAATTTCTTTCTTCAATTCATTGACTTGCGCACCAAAAGCAGCCTTTTCTTCTGCAATCAGGGTAGGTATGATTTTATAAAGTTCTTTTATCTTGGGCGACTTCAAGATTTCCGCTGGATTAACCAACGACTCAAGCTCTTCCAAAAGCTCAATTCTAATTTGCTCAATTTGTTCCATAATTATATCTTATTTTACCACATTCAATAACTATTTAGCAAAAATTATAAAGAAATAAATCGCTATCCCCACCGCAATAAGAAGCAAAAGCCAAACACCAGCAAGACTTGTCGTCTGTTTAGTGCCTTCAAAATACTTAGAATTATCAAGTTGAGGCTTTTCGAAGTCGGTATCGAGCGACTTCCTGATGGACTTCTCTCTTAAATCTGCCGCAATCCGCTTCTGTAACTCAGTTTGATTATTCTCTTGCTTAATATGTAAACTCATAAAACAAGTATATCACACTTTGAAAAAATAAGCACTTTGTGATAAAATAAAATATATAAAATTTAAGGAGGAAAAATGGCTAAGAAAAAATCTACAAAAGCCAAAACTTCAGTTAAAAAAGCGACTGAAGAAAAAGTTACCACGCCTGAGGTTAAAAAGGCAAAAGTTGTCGCTTCAAACAAATCAGTTTCAAGCGACCTTTTCGACAAAGTTATTAAAGAAGTTGCTCAGCCACAATACATTGTGCGCCTCGTAGCAGAACTCATCGGTACATTCTTGCTTGCGTCAGTTGTTATCGCAACACAAGGTCAGCCAATCGGAGTATTCTTTGGTATCACCGCGGTAGTATTGATGGTTGGCGCTTTGAGTGGCGCGCATATCAACCCAGCAATTACACTCGGCGCTTGGGCAACTAAGAAAATCAAAACTATCCCAGCTGTCGGTTATATTGTGGCGCAAGTTCTTGGTGCGATGCTTTCATTCGTGTTGATCTCTGCGTTTATAAATGCTGCCCCTTCAGTTAGCGAGCAAGCTGCGCAGTTTGGTCAGCAAGCACCTAAGCTATTCACCGCAAGCCCAATTCCAGAAGGTAAAGAGATGCTTGTGATGTGGGCAGAATTCATTGGTATGAGCATCTTCGCATTTGGTGTTTCTGCCGTAGCCAAAAAGAAGGCTGACTCAGCTGTTGCCTTCGGTGTGGGCGGATCGCTTTTTGTAGCGCTCTTGATTGCTGGTTCAACTTCTGCAATCCTTGGCGCGAGTTCAATCTTCAACCCAGCGATTGCCGTAGCACTTCAAGCATTTACTATTGAAGGCACCAATACAGCTTGGGCAATTGCTACTTATGTTGGCGCAGCCCTACTTGGTGGCGTGTTCGGCTTCGGGCTTGAGACTGTGTTATCTCGATACAACAAAAAATAGCCCACACACTCACCAAAATCCCAGATTCCCTTGATCAGATCTGGGATTTTTTTATTAAAGAACACCAGCGCTCATAACGCCCCGTTTATATCGCCTTGTTGATTGCGCCAATTCGTCTTCACGATTTTATAAAATCGCCTTGATGATTTGAGCAATTCGTGCTGGCGATTTGTTAAAATCAAACCGTCGATCGGAATAAATCAAACCTTTGATTAGGGAAAATCAAACCGTCGATTTTTCTGACCCCTGTAAATAACCTATCCAAAACAAAAAGGCGACCTTGCCAGAGCGCCTTTTTCTGTCGGATTTAATCAATTTGCGGTTTATCAATTAGCTGAGGCTCGACACCCGCACTCTCACCAGCAATTCGCACAACATCCTTGTCGATTTTACCAAGTTCTTTATGCGCTGAGTTGTAGTGATTAACAGTAGTACCGAGAGACTTACCGAGCCTGTTCATAAGTTCTTCATACTTATTGATATGTTGACTTAATTGACCAACTCGCTTCTGTATCTCCTTGCTCTGCTCTTCTATTTGGAGCGATTTTAATCCCTGAAGGACAGTTTGAAGATACGCCATAAAACTCGTCGGGCTCACTACAATGACTCGCTTCTCACCAAAGGCGTATTCAATCAGATCGCGCTGACTACTGCCCGACCCGACTTGCCCAACCAGCATATCATAATAAAGGCTTTCGCTCGGGATGAACATAAAAGCAAAGTCCATCGTCCCTTCCGTTGGGCGAATATACTTGGCGGTCTCGTCAATTCGCTTTTTAAGATCATCACGAACCAACTTTTCGAAGCGCCTGCGCTCTTCACCCTCACTCGCAATCATACGGTTGTAATTCTCAAGACTAAACTTAGAGTCAACCGGCAGGATCTTTTGCTTGTCCAAAAAGATAGCAGCATCGACGATTTCTCCATTTTTGAACTTGTATTGTAGAGAAAATGCGTTGGGCGGCAAGATGTTTTCAAGCACTTGCGCCAAATAAAACTCTCCAAAAACTCCTCTTTGTTTTGGATTTTGAAGCACATTTTGAAGTGTTTTAAGTTCATCAGCGACAGTGATGACGCGATTGTTGGTTTCGTCTAACTTGGTCAGGCGCTTGGAGACTTCATCCACAATCTTGGTGCTCTCACTCAATTGCTTTTGAACCGAATTCTGAAGTTGAAAATTATTTCTCTCCAATTTATCATTCATCTTTTCACTCAAAGAATTGAGATTTTCGCCCAACTTTTCACGCATATTATTGAGAGCGTTATTCATTTCGATAAGGTCAGTTTTGAGCATATTTATTGTCGAAATCTGCTCCAAATTCTCGCGCTCACGGCTACTCTTGACAGAATTTTGGATACTTCGAAACGCCAAAATTGCGAGTAGCCCAAGAGCAATCACCGCTATCAAGATTAAAATTAAAATAAATTGTTCCATATTTTCCTTTCTTTTATTAAATTATACCGCATTTAAGCACAAGAAAAAAGGCAACTCGTCCAAGAATTGCCTTTTTATTTTGAAGTGGTGGGAATTTCAAATTAAAATCTTAGCCGATTGACACCAAAACCATCTGACGATTGGCTAGCCCTGCGGTGAACTCAATAATCTCATCAACTTTGCGGCCGATCAGACTTTTGCCCAGCGGACTTTGACTGGAGATTTTACCACGAGTAGGGTTGGTCTCAAGACTATCTACCAGTTGAAACTTGAAGACTTTTCCGCTCGCCCGATCAAAAAGTTCCACAACCGAGCCAATCATAACCTTAACACTGTGTTTTTCTCTATGGAGAATCTTGGCGCTTGCCAGCTGAGATTTCTTCTCCCAAATTTCATCCCGCACCGCGTCCATTCTCGCAAGAACTTCCGCCTGCCTAATTTCATCCTCTTTAACATCGCTATTTCGAAGTTCCATTTCCAATTTCTTCTCTTCTCGCTCCAACTTCGAAATTTTCTTTTTCAAGTTTTTCATTCCTTGTTTGCTTAAATAAAGTGTCATTTTCCTCCTTTTGAGTCAGATTTTCCTGACTACATTATGATTATGCCATAAGTTTCTTTAATTTTGCTTAAAATTTATTTTTCGGGCAGAGTTTGGTATAATATAGATTATGAAACATAAACTTATTAGTAATTTCAAGCAAAAATCTTCACGCTTGATACAAGATTTCAAGAAGAATTTACAGGGGCGGGCTTCAAAATTATCGAGTCCAATTTCTCGCAAATTTCCGCGCGCTTGGATGGTTTTTCGAAAGGTTTTCAATCTTAAAAATCTCATTCTGCTCTTGAAGCCCTTGGTGGTGCTGATCGCTGGACAGATGATGGCGCAATTTATCTTCGAAAGGCAATTTGGCGTGAACGAAGCAGCTGAATTTATGAAGTCCCACCCAGAAATAACGGGATACAGCACTCTAATCCTGACAATACTTGGGTTTTTTATCTGGGCGATCGTCGGAAGTGCCACTTGGGCGGTTGGACTTTATTATATATTTGCTATAATTATTATGTTTGTCAATACAGAAAAAATGCGCTCACGCAATACGCCGTTTTTGATTGAAGATTTGGCGATGTCGAGTGAAGCCGGCTCGCTTCTTGATATGGTTAATTGGGAAAATCTTTGGCGAGCAGTTTTTGAGGTAGCGATAGTTCTCTTGGCGGTGGCTTTAATTAGGAAATTCAGCAAAAAACTCCCTCGATATAAGTTCAACTGGAAACAAAAGATAGTGTTCCGCGCGATAATTTTGCTCGTCAGTGGACATCTTCTCCTCAAACATACGCAATTCCTACGCACAGAGGTCGCTCGACTCGGCAAGACAACAGTTGATGTTGATTGGCTCAAATCTATGATTGACTTCACTAATTCTGCATTCAATTTTCATTCTAACGGCTTTGTTGTGGGGACGATTTCGACGCTCCAAGCCAATACAATCAACAAGCCCGCCAACTACAACAAAGAGACAATCAATAGAATCGTTAAAAAATACTCTCTCCAAGCAGAGCAACAAAATCCGCTCAAAAAGTCACTCAAGGATGAAAAAATCAATATCATCTACATTATGAGTGAGAGTTTTGTCGACCCTGAAAGAATCCGCGATGTTTATCACTTCGAAGGCGACCCGATGCCATTTACCCGATCGCTTATAAATTCTCACACTTCTGGTGAAACCACCACGGCAGAATATGGCGGTGGCACAGCCAATGTTGAGTTCGAAGCGCTGACTGGACTTTCGAAAAAGTTCATCAACGCCATTCCCTATAGTTCAATCTTGAACAAAGAAAAATCATCTCCATCTTTGGCTAAAATTCTAAATGAGCAAAACTACCAAACAACCGCCATTCACCCCTATAAAGGCACAATGTATCGCCGAAATACCGTTTATCCAAATCTCGACATCAAGAATTTCATTGATGAAAGCAAGATGAAGCACACAGCCAAACTTGACAATTCTCAATATATTTCTGACGAGAGTGCCTTTAACGAGGTTTTTGAGACGCTAAAAAATAGCAGTTCCGCCGATTTTATACATCTTGTCACAATGCAAAACCATATGCCCTACGGCGGGAATATCTACAACTCTCTTGATTTTGAAGTTAAAAACAAAACTGACGCTTCCGACCCAGATGCCAAGGAATGGACCAACTATCTCCAAGGTGTTAAACGATCTGATGAAGCACTCAAAAATTTCATCGAAAAGTTGAATAACTTTGAAGAAAAAACTATTGTTGCGTTCTGGGGAGATCACTGGCCAGGAATCGCCAGTAAAATTGACAGCGAAACAACCAAGCATACTCCGCTGTTTATCTACTCCAATTTTAAGGCAGAACAAAAGCCTTTAAGTCAGATGAGTCTAAATTATCTCCAAAACGAGGTTCTCAATCTGGCTGGCGCCAAAAAATCGCCATTTCACTATCTGCTCGAAGAACTTAAAAAATCCAACCCCAAACTCACCACCAAAGAGGTGGCAGAAAATAATCCAGCACTTCAAGAGTATGAACTTATTCAATACGATATCTTAGCAGGATCAAAGTGGAGCGCAGGGAAATTCTTTGAGATAGAGTAAAATAAGCCCCTCGTAAAAGGGCTTATTTTATTTTTCAGACTACTTCTTCTTGCCACCCCAAAAATGAAATCCGATCGAAACAAAAATCGCTGACGGTAAAGCAATCGCAAGCGCTCTAAGCAAAATCCCAATGATTGAAAACGATTGTGCCACCAGCGACATTATAAAAATCGACACAAAAGTAATTGAAAAAATATTAAAGGTTGTACTGATCTTTTCTTTATTCATAAAATTCCTTTCCTTGATATTATATAAAAAAATCACCCCTTTGACGATTAGAGGTGATTTTGTGTGAAGCCTTAGGCTTCTGCTTCTTCGACCGCTTCTTCTTTTGGTTGATTGCGGCGAAGTTTTTCTGGATTTCGAATTGACTTTTTCTTGTCTGCAGCAGGTTTTTTAACCCATTTTGGCATTTCGATACCAGCCTCTTCGAGCAATTTTACAACTCGTGGGGTTGGCTGAGCGCCGTTGTAAAGATATTTTTCAGCCAATTCTTTTTCAATTCGCGCTTCTTTAGTGTGCGGATTGTAAGAACCAACGTAACTAACTACGCGCCCACTCGACGGATGCCGATGCGCTTCCTGAACCGCGATGCGATAAACAGGATAACCTTTGCGACCAAGTCGCTGTAATCTGATTGCTAGCATTCTTGATTTCCTCTTAAAATTATTATCTTTTTAATTTTAACAAATTTTGGGCAAAAAATCAAGAACAAAATATTTGACATTACCGAGTTTTGTGATAAAATAATATTAGCACATTAGAAAGGAGATGGAGAGATGAGACGATTTTCTTTTGTTGATTTTATACTCGTAGTTCTACTTTTGGCTGTTATGCTGGCGTTTATCATACCGCCGATAATTTCTGCCAACAAAGCAAGCCAAGCACAGACCAAGTCGCTCATTCTCGAAAATCTCCGCAGTGACGGTGTTTCAAGGATTGAAATTAAGGACTGGATGCCGTTTGATTGGGACTCACGAGAAGGCGATGCCAAGAGTTTGCAGCGAAAAATCCGTGGACTAAATCTCCCTAACATCGACTAGGTTTCGATAGAGAAATCGCAAAACACTATCGAAGTCGTGGTCACATTCAAAAACCGCCAGAAGCAATAATCTGGCGGAATTTTATTCTTGAAATTATTTTGAGCGGTTTTTATAAGATTTTATTGCTGCGCGAGCCGCTTCTTGCTGAGCAATCTGCTTGCTTGGACCCTCACCCTCGCCCATTTTCTTATCCCCAACAAACGCACCGACTGTAAAAATCTTCTCGTGGTCTGGGCCAACTTCACCCAAAACTCGATAGACGGGCGTAAAACCATCCCTACCTTGGGAGATCTCCTGGAGATAAGATTTAGGATCGCGCCAAGATTCTTCTTCCAAGATCTGCGGCAATGTTGAAAGAATGTTGTCTTCAATGTATTTTTTGGCTGCTGTGTAGCCTTGATCAAGGTAGATTGCGCCAGTTGTAGCCTCAAAAGCGTTGGCGAGAATCGCCGCACGAGCCCTTACGGAGCCTTGCTTTTCACCGCGCGACATTCTTATAAGTTTTTCATAGCCCAAGCGCTCACCGGCCGCAGAAATGCTCTCCGTCCTCACTAAAGCACTCCGCCAAGCGGTCAAGATTCCTTCTGGCTCTTTATAATTAGAAAAAAGATAATCCGTTACCACGAGTTCAAGCACGGCGTCACCTAAGAACTCAAGACGCTCATTGTGCTCGCTGGCAGATTTCTTGTGTTCATTGAGATAACTGCGGTGCGTTAGGGCCGTCACCAACAACTGAATATCGTTAAAATCATAGCCAAGTTTTTCTTTAGCCCAATCGTGATAAGGTGTTAGTAAAATTCCACTCATTATAATTTTTCCTGTCTAATTTTTTTCATTGCAAGCAAAATAAGTTTGCCGATATCTTCATACTCAATCGCGTCCAACGCTTCGACAAAAGAAAACCATTTGATGCCGTTCATCCAATCTTCTTTCTGGATCGCATTAGTATCGCCAAGCGCTCGCACCAAAAACACCTGCGTCGTCATTAGGACAAGTTTATCAACGCGACGATATCGAAAGTTAATTTTACCAAGCCAGCCAAGAACTTCTGTTTCTTTAAGGCCGGCTTCTTCGGCGATTTCCCGCTTGGCGGTCTCTTGCGCGGTTTCGCCCTCTTCTATGTGGCCTTTAGGGATCGTCCAGCGATCTTTGGCATCTTGAATCAGAAGAATCTCAACCTCATTTTTTTCATTTCGACGAAAAATCACCCCGCCAGCAGTTGGCTCGCGGACAATTTCATTTATCGAAACGCGTTTGGCGCGGTTAAAATACTTTTTAAAGTGTTCGACCTGCTTCTTCGCCATTTTGTTCCTCCACAAAAAGTTTATACGCGGTTCCCAAAACGCCGTTAATAAACTTACTTGAATTATCAGAACCAAACGCCTTTGCAAGTTCAACCGCCTCGTTAATCGCCACCTTTGGCGGAACACTCTGTCTCATGTAGAGTAGTTCAAAAAGACCAATCCTAAGCACATTGCGATCAATCCGCGCAATCTGAGAAATCGGCCATTCTGGTGCCATTGGCTGCAACTTGGAGTCAAGTTCTACCTGCTTTTCAATAATCCCGTTCAATAAATCTTGAACAAATTGTTTATCTCCAATAGTATCCTCATAGCGAGACAGATTTCGAAGCGCGATCTCGCCGAGATTTACATTTTTATCCTCGGACCCTGTTCGAAATTCATATTCGTAAAGTGTTTGAAGAACAACAATTCGTCCTAAATGTCTATTTGATGCCATTTTTGAGTAAGGTTCCTTTATTATTAAATATTTATTAAAATTGTCAAATACAAATAAAACGCCAGCAAACTAAGCCGCTAGCGTTTTATTATCTTCGAGTTGCTTATTCAAAGCTTTTCCAGATTGTTTTTTGGTTGTAAAAACTTTCACTGGGGATTTTTTATTCACTCGTCGAGCCAAGTCCAAGCGAAGGTGGCTTCGTCGAAGGCCGGTCTTTCGTGGGCTACTCTGTTTCTTTGGCTGTGCCATTTTAAGTTTCTCCTTAGGTTATTATTTAGATTCACCCACAATTATACACCACTTTTCAAGATAAATCAAGACAAATTTTCTTCAAACTATTGACATAAGAATTATTTTATGATATAATGCTTGACATAATACTAAATTAAAACAAAAAGAAAAGTATGTCAAACAATTTTAATGGATATCAAACAAACAATAACGCAAACTGGGAATCTCAGATGCTTTACGCTGAGAGGGTCCGACGGCAAGAGATAGAGCGTATGTCGTCGGCAGAGACCTTAGAGCACAAACAATCTAAGCAGGAAAAGTCAAAAAAGCCGAATAATAAAACACTTAAGGGCTTAGCGAAATTAGCGGTTGTGTCTTCCGCGCTGGCTTTTGGTATGGATAAATTCAACGAACACATCATTGACCCCGGAACAACCATCAACGATAGAATATCACAAATAAAAGCTGATGATTCTGGTCTCAAGCGCCTTGATAACGAGATGCTCAGTCAAGAAGATATCGACAACCGAGCCACTGAAGCCCCTTCAACAATCACCCTCAAAAAGGAGGGTGTTATCCGCTCAAACGACTGGACTTACGCCAAAGCCAACCAGAGCTATTTTGAAGCCCGCCCCGATTCACCAACACACACAAGTATGCTTATTGCCGAAGAAGACCTAAATTTCAACATCACTCAGGGACACGCACTCAAGACCGACTCAAGAAACAGGATCGGCCTTCGAATAGAAAACTTCGAGAAAACAGCAGACGGTAAATATACGGGGTTGAAGATGGACGCCGATAAAGACGGATGGGTATTCGTAGACCTGCCAGAAGATGAAGAATAACTAAAATCTCGCCTATATCTCGAAGGGCGAGATTTTGCTTAGGGTATTTATTTTACAACCAAGTTTATAAGTTTGTTAGGAACAAAAATTTCTTTAACGATTGTCTTTTCCGCCAAATGTTTGGCTACATTTTCTTCTGCTTTTGCGAGCGTTAGAATTTCTTCTTTTGAAATTTGTGGAGAAACTTCAATCTTCCCACGAAGTTTTCCGTTAACTTGAACAATAATCTGGATCTTATCAGCCTTCAACAAATCTTCATTCCAAGTTGGCCAGCCAGAATGCTCGATAAAGTCAGGGTTGCCAAGTTGCTCCCAGAGTTCGCTCGAAATATGCGGCGCAAATGGCGCAAGCATCTTGAGAAGGCTTTCGAGAACCTCTTTCCACTCCTTGGAAAATCCAGCCAACTTCAACTTATAGAGTTCATTAGTCAACTCCATCAAGCCAGCAACCGCCGTGTTGAGACTCTCTCGACGAAAATCTTCCGTGATTTTCTTAATGAATTTGTGCTGAATTTTTTGAACTTGATCGAAATTGGATGAAGTTTCCGGCAAATCTTCTTCATTCAAAAATTCTTGATTTAACACCCAAACACGATTCAAGAATCGATAGACGCCTGCGATACCTCGCGGATCCCAAGCGGCATCGAGTTCATAAGGTGCGATAAACATCTCGTAAGTTCTAAGTGCGTCAGCGCCGTAGCCTTGGTCGATGATTTCGAGTGGGTCGATAGTATTACCCTTACTCTTGGACATCTTGGAGCCGTCTTCAGCGTTAATATAGCCATGGTAGAGCAATTTTTTAACCGGTTCCGCAAAATCTGTCAAGCCTAAATCGCGGAAAACATGCGTCCAGAATCGCACATACAAGAGGTGAGCAACTGCGTGGTCACCGCCAACATAATAATCGACTGGGGCCCAATAATTGACTTTTTCCGGATCCCAAGCCTTGCCATAATTGGCTGGGTCGGCGTAGCGTAAAAGATACCAACTCGAGCAAGCATAGCCGTCCATAGTGTCAGTTTCGCGACGAAGTTTTTTGCCGTTAACTTCAACATTCATAAATTCTGGCGACTTGGCGAGGGCAGATTTTCCAGAGTCATCTGGTTTGAAATCTGTTAAATTCGGCAAGACAACTGGCAAATCTTCTTCTGGAATCAGATACTCGTTGCCATCCTCATCATAAGCAATCGGAATTGGGCATCCCCAATATCGCTGACGAGAAATCAGCCAGTCTCGCATTTTGTAGGTTGTTTTAGCGCGGGCAACGCCCTTTTCTTCGAGCCAAGAAATTATTTTCGAAGAAGCCTCAACAGAATCTTGCCCGTTGAATTGCCCAGAATTTATCAACTTTCCCTCACCACCGTAGCATTTTTCAGTAAAATCGGAAGACTTTTCGATAACTTCAACAAGTTCCAAGTTGAATTTTTCAGCAAATTCAAAATCTCGCTCATCGTGAGCAGGAACGCCCATAACTGCGCCTTCGCCGTAGCCGCCAAGAACATAATCACTAGTCCAGATCGGTATATGCTTGCCATTTGCTGGATTTATGGCATAATTTCCGGTAAATAAACCTGTCTTTTGCTTGTTTTCTTGGCGCTCAATCTCTGATTTTTTAAGAGCAGCGTCCTTGTATTTTTTGACTTCCGATAAATTATCTGGCGCAGAAATAACTTCTAAAAGACCATGTTCTGGAGCCAATGTCAAAAAAGTTGCACCAAAAACCGTATCTGGACGCGTGGTGAAAACCTTGATTTTTTCACCCTTTTTGTTGCCACCAGCAATCTCAAACTCAATCTCGGCACCTTCAGACTTACCAATCCAGTTGCGCTGCATAGTTTTAATTTTTTCTGGCCAATCGAGATTGTCGATGTCTGCAAGAAGTTCGTCCGCATATTCAGTAATTTTGAAAAACCATTGTGTCATTTCCTTTTTTGAAACTTCATTACCGCAACGCCAGCACTTTCCACTTTCAACCTGCTCATTAGCGAGCACAGTCTTATCCGTTTCGCACCACCATTGATAGGAGTTTTTTCGATACGCCAAGCCTTTTTTGTACATTTCTCTAAAAATCCACTGCGTCCAACGGTAATATTCTGGGTCAGAAGTGTTGATCTCGCGATTCCAATCGATAGAAATCCCCAAGCGCTTGAATTGTTTTTTGAAATTAGCGATATTCTCTTTAGTTGCTTGCTGAGGCGAAATTCCAGTTTTAATCGCATAATTTTCTGCTGGTAAACCAAAAGTATCCCAACCGATAGGATTTAAGACATTTTTACCATTCTGACGATAGAATCGCGCGATAGAATCAACGATAGTGTAACTACGTGCATGCCCTGTATGAAGTCCCGCACCACTCGGATACGGAAACATTCCAGAAATATACATTTTTTCTTTTGATGGGTCAGCCTCAACTTGGTAGATCTTGGCGTCATCCCAGATTTTTTGCCATTTTGGCTCGATTTGGCTTGGATTGTATCGTTTCATATCTTAAAATTATAGCAGATTTTGGGAAAAAAATCAAAAACAGACATTCCTTCTATATACCAAACATAGATTTAAACAAAGATATGTCGAACTCCCCCTTAAAGACGGATTCTATATTATCAATTTTAAGCAAGCTTTCAATATTCACACCAAAAACTCTTCCATATTCCTCTCTAAAATTAGGATCGCCGTTCTTTTCTATGGCATTCTCTATAATATCAATAGCCCTTGGAGACAGCTCAAGGCCCACAAATGCCATACTTCCGTCCAGAGTCTTTTGACTATTCGCGAACAATATCAAACCCTTATTCATTAAATATCTAAAGGCTGTTTGAAATCCCACATGATTCATACCAAATACTTCATCAATGACAACTTTCAACCCTTCGTCAGACTGTTCTACCCTACCTTCAGAACTTATGATAAATGCTTCTTCCGAGATAAATCCCTTCCTATAATAAAAATTATAAAAAATTACAGCAAGCTTATTCGCATTTCTAGTTATAGACATACTACTATTCTCCTTATCAATCATTTTATTAAATAGCTCTTGCGCCAAAATCTCCACTCCTAGTTTTTCTGCCTTTGCAAGTTTTGAGGCGCCAACTTTTGCGCCCACCAGCAAGAAATCCGTATCGCGTGTAATGGATTTTTGGAATCTTCCGCCCAAATCTTCAATCTTTTTTGCCATTTCTTCGCGAGAAATTCCATCCAAAGTTCCCGTAATCACAAAGTTTTTACCGCTTAAAACTCCTCCCTTTTTGGTCGAAAATTCTTGAACTTTAACACCCAGCGAAAACATTTTTTCGAGCATTGTCAAATTTTCTTCGTTCAAAAACCACGCCAAAATACTCTCAGCCGCCTTAGCCCCGATTCCATCAACGCTAATAAAATTATCGAAACTCGCCTCTTTGAGTGCTTCAAAATTCTGGAATTTTTCCGCGAGGAGTTTGGCAGTTTCGCCGCCAATATGGCGAATTCCGAGCGCGGCGATGAATTTTTCAAGCGGCGGATTTTTGCTCTTCGAAATTGCCTCAATCAATTTGCCCGCCGAGACCTCAGCAAATCGATCAAGCGCGAGAAGTTGTGCTTTTTGTAGCGCGTAAATATCGGCAAGGCTGGAAATTAGACCATTTTCAACAAGGAGATTCACATTTTTCTCACCTAGATTTTCAATGTCAAGCCCCTGCTTAGATGCGTAAAAAGCCAAGTTTTTCTTCAAAATTAGATCAGAATTGGCGCCCTTTAATCTGTAAACAACCTCACCTTCAGGTCGATAAAACTCCGCGTCAGGAAATTGTTCTGCGAGAGCATTTTCGAAATTAAACTTAACGGCACCATCTTTTCGAAGTTCTGTCAATACACGAGAAACTTTGGGAATAATATCCCCTGCCTTAAAAACCACAACCGTATCGCCGATACGAACATCAAGGCGCGCAATTTCATCCGCATTATGGAGGCTGGCATGCTTAACAGTCGTCCCAGCGAGTTGAACCGGCTCAAAAACCGCAACAGGTGTAGCCGCACCAGTCCGACCAACTGAAATCACAATGTCTTCAACCACAGCCACGGCCTCTTCCGCGGCATATTTGAATGCCACCGCACCACGAGGCTGCTTTCCAACAATTCCAAGAGAAGCGAATTTCTGGCGGTCGTTGATTTTAATCACCAAGCCATCAGTGTTGAATGGCAAAGTTTCTCTTTCATTTTCCCATTTCGAGATAAATTCGAATAAATTTTTAACGCCAAAGATCTTTTCTGCTTGTGAATTTCGAGAAAAGCCGAGTTTAGTTAAAATCTCATACGCCTGTGAATTGGTCAAAATATCATCTTGACTTTCTCGCAAAATATCGTATGCGATAAATTTTAGCGGACGGAGAGACGCAATCTTTGGGTCAAGTTGACGAATCGTCCCAGCCGCCAAGTTGCGCGGATTGGCAAATTCCGGCTCGCCACTGCGCCGCCTGAACTGATTGAGATTCTCAAAATCATCCTTCAAAATAACAATCTCGCCACGGATTTCCGTCCTGCCAACATTAAAACTCTCGACTTCTGGCAAAAACATCGGCACGTTCTTAATAGTTCTAACATTACCGGAAACGTCCTCGCCAACAAAACTATCGCCACGAGTCACGGCGCGGGAAAATTCGCCATTTTCGTAAATCAGCGAACAGGCGAGACCGTCCATCTTGATATCAGCAAAAAAATCTTCTTCGAGCGAAGGATCGAGTTTTTTAATGCGCTCAAACCACGCCGAGACTTCTTCTTTCGAAAAAACATCGTTAAGACTGAGCATTCGAGTAGAATGGGTAACTTTTTCGAAACCGCCCTTCACCGCATTTCCAACTCTTTGCGAAGGCGAATTTGGCGAAATTAACTCCGGACTTTCCGCTTCAATCTTTTTCAATTCAGAAAAAAGAGAATCATAAACTGCGTCAGAAACACTCGGCGCATCCAAAGTATGATACTCGAAAGAATATTGATTGAGCAATCTTACCAAATCCGCATATCGAGTTTTATCGGCGGTATGCATCAACAATCTTCCTGTAAAGCAAATAAATATAAACAGCCGCAAAAACTAGCGAAACACTCGTCACGCCGAGCATTGCAATCTGTATAAAAGGTATATTTTTAACAATCTCGAGGCTTCCTGCTAAAAGATTGACAAGCAAAATCAACGGAACCAATACTATCATCCAAAAAGCAACAATTAAAAGTACTAGCCATACGATTCGCTTAAAGATTTTTAGGCGCCTTTGCGACATAATATCTCCAGAAATTTTCAATGCCTGAAACGGGTATGTTCCAGGAATAGTCGTTAAGATCATCGCAAATAGCGACCCCATCACCCAATAAACAGATATCGAAATCAGCAATAATGCCCCTGACATGAATAACGCATTTTCAATACCTTCGGTCATAAAGTTAGTTAAGCGAGAAGCCGAGAATAGAATTGTCGCAATAAATGCCGGAATCAACTGCACAAAAATCACACCAACAATAACAATCATCGGAATTATTGGTCCACCACAAGAATAAAGCGCATCACGCAGGCTATTTTTTTTATTGCCGGCCAAAATATTTCTACAAATCTGAACTACCGCCAGCCACACAAAAATCACAATAAATGCAATTGCTACCCTCTGAGTATCATTTGGGCTACGCACCAATCCACCAGTGGTAAATGTGGTCAAAACAAGGAGACCAGCCTTACCAACTTCACCAAAAAGATTGCCATGATTCTTATTAGACTCGTCCAAAATCGACTGTAGGCTCGACAAAAAATTCCCGTCCAGTAAGCCAATTAAAAGGAAAGAAAATCCCATAATCGTCAAGACAAGATTTCTAAAAACACGCTTATTTTCTCTGATAAAGCGCAACGTGTCACCAGTGTTTTTCCAATATCCGCCAATTTCGAGTGGTCGAATATAATCTCGCCGCCGAGTCAGCCTAAAACTGCGATGTGGCCTACGCGCACGATATTTCCTAAAGCGCTCAACAATATTTTTTCGAAGCCAAATCCTAAGACTTACCCACCAAAAATAAATAATCGAAATTTGCTCTTCTCCAGAACTCAAATTTTTCTTCTTCATTAAAATCTTCCTGCATTTTGTTTAAGTCGCATAATGCGTTTTTCAAGGGGTGGGTGAGTTGAGAACAAGTTAGAAAAAAAGCCTTTTTCAAGCGTATTAGAAATAAACAGGCCAGAAACAGTGCTTGATTGACGCGCCATTGGGCGAGAATAATCTCGCAACTTTTCGAGTGCCCCAATCATCCCTTCTGGATAACGAGTCAACATAACAGCCGTAGCATCCGCCAAATACTCACGCTCTCGCGAAATCGCCATCCTTACAATCGCCGCCAAAATTGGTGAAATAATCGCAAAAATAAGACCAACAATCATCATTACAGCGTTCTTAGAATCTTTATCGTCCCTAAAGACAATCCTGATCGCAATATCAGCCAAGAATCCAATCGATGCAGTCAAAGCCACAGCCGCCATAGATAGACGAACATCATAATTTTTAATATGGCCAATCTCGTGGGCGATGACCGCCTCGAGTTCACTTTTATCCATAATATCAAGAAGACCAGTCGTTACACAAACTAAAGAATTTTCTGGCTTAGTTCCAGCAGCAAAAGCATTGGGCGCAGGATCATCGATAATATAGACCTTAGGCATAGGAAGCCCAGCGGTGATAGAAATAGTTTCAACTGCAGCGTAAAGTTGGGGGGCTTGGCTGTGTGTAACCTCTTGCGCTCCCGTCATAGCAAGCGCAATTTTGCTTGAAAAAGCATATTCCACGCCGGCATAAATAAGCGACCCGATCAATGCCCACCAAAATACGGACATGTTTTTTGAAGCAAGCGCAAAAAATAGTCCGATTCCTGAAATAATCGCAATAAACATTGTAAAAATCACAACAGTCATTCGTTTATTTTTAGAGATCGAACTATACATTTTGCAAAAATCCTTTCAATTTATAGACTAAAATTGAACTTCGGGCGCATTTTCGACAGTAGAGCGATCAGCAACTTCGAAAAATTCTCGCTTTTCAAAGCCAAGTTTTTTAGCAAAAATATTAGTTGGAAAAACTTTGATTTTGATATTCAAATCTCGAACGCCAGCATTATAAAATCGGCGAGCGCCTTGAATTTTGTCTTCAATTTCTTGAAGTTGGCTTTGAAGTTGAAGGAAATTTGAGTTAGCCTTCAATTCTGGATAACTCTCAGAGATCATCATCAAGCGAGAGAGCGCGCCAGATAATTCACTTTCCGCTTTAGAAGCCTCAGCGACATTGTTGCCTGCGCCCATTAGGCGACTTCGCGCGTCAGATACATCTTCAAAAACTTTACTTTCGTGAGCAGCATAGCCTTTTACAGTTGAAACTACATTCGGAATCAAATCCGCACGGTACTTCAACTGAACAGCAATATCACTCCATGCTTCTTCGACCCGCTCATTCAATTTTACGAGACCATTATATTGTGCCCAGATGTAGAGACCTACAACTACCGCCAAAACAGCAATTACAATTAATACAATTTCCATACTATCCTTTCTTATCTTAAAATGATGGTGCGCAGAGCGGGAATCGAACCCGCACGACTTTTTAGGTCAAGGGATTTTAAGTCCCTCGCGTCTACCAATTCCGCCATCCGCGCATATAGATATTTTATCACGCCCTGACCGCAAAAATCAAGGCGTGACCGTATAAAATTAGTTGGAATCTTTATCAAGAAGCGGCGCAATAAGCATAATCACAACAGAAAAAGCACCAAGCACAAGGAAGGTTGCCCAAGACTTGCCCATAATACTCTCAAGTGAGTTATCTAGCCAAATATTCACAAGACTCACTATTGCACAAATAGTTGCCGTAAAAATATTAAACCAAATTACCGTTTGGCGAATAGTCTTAACTGTTTGGCTATATTTCTTGCGCTCAACCGTTGCGAAAACCGGCTGAGAAACACCCTGTCCGCCAATTACCCGATCGTTTTCACCCTTTCGGATTTCTACTACTTTTTGTGTATTTTCTTCCATACTATTCCTTATATTAAATAATTTTGGAGGCACCTACGAGAATCGAACTCGTGTACGCGGTTTTGCAGACCGCTGCGTAACCCCTCCGCCAAGGCGCCATAACCCGATTATAGCACACTTTGACAGAAAAATAAACATTAGTTTTTCAGATTATTTATGAAATTTTCGAAAGGCAAAACTTCGCCGGTTTTCATATTTTTTAGCGAGAAGGAATTTTCCGCGACTTCTTTTTCACCTACAACCAGCACAAATTCAACACCGCGCTTATCGGCAAACTTGAATGCCTTTTTAATAGAAGAAATTTCGAGAAGAGTTTCAACATTTTTGCCATTTTCTCGAAGTTTTTGCGCGATTTCGAGCGATTTTTCCATTTCGTTTTGGCTCATTGGTATTATAAGAACTTCAGCCGTGGTGCGCTTCTGTTCACGCACAATTTCGAGATTCTGAAGCGTCCAAAACAATCGAGTTAGCCCGATTGAGGCGCCAACACCAGGAAGTTTTTCTTTAGAATAATACTCGCTCAAATTATCGTAGCGACCACCACTCGCTATCGACCCAATCTCGCGGAATTCGTTCAAGTTGGTCTCAAAAACCGTCCCAGTGTAGTAGTCAAGACCTCGTACAATCGACATATCAAGTTTGAAGAATTCTTCGCCGACGCCCATTTTTTGAAGCAGATTTGCGACATTTTCGAGTTCTGCAATTCCTTCTTCGAACTCATTATTTTTATCAACAAGTAAACCAGAAATCGCTCGAAGTTCTGTCAAAACTCGAGAATTATCACCAGAAATTTGGATAAACTTTTTGATCAAATCTTCTCCTTCGCCCAAATCAAGTTCTGTTAATTTGGCTGAAAATTCTTTTTGCGAAATCTTCTCCGCGCGATCGATTAGCGCCAGAATTTCCGCTGATCTTTCCTTCAAATTAAGCGCAGAAATCAATCCACTGGACAATTTTCTGTTAGAAATTCGAAGCGTAAACTTGCCGAAATCAAGTTCTCGAAAGATTGAATAAATCACCGCAATCACTTCAGCATCATAATTAACACTAAGTTTGTCGCGACCCACAACATCGATGTCACACTGATAAAACTCTCGAAATCGCCCGCGTTGAGACCTTTCTCCACGATAAACTTTGCCAATTTGACTCCGCTTAAACGGAAATTGAAGTTGACCAAAATTCTCTGCCACATATCGCGCCGTTGGCACGGTCAAATCAAACCGCAAACTCAAATCATTATCGCCCTTATTAAAGCGATAGATCTGCTTCTCAGTTTCGCCGCCAGCCTTGGCTAGGAGCGTCTCCGTGCGCTCAATCACCGGCGTGTCAATTGGCGAATAACCAAAACGCGCGTGATTTTTCTTGATAATCTCTAAAATCCGATCAAATTCAATCTGCCACTCGGGCAAAAGTTCCATCATTCCGGGCAATGGTTTTGTGTTCATTTTCATAATCTTATCATACCATTTTTACAAGAAATTTTCAAATTTTTATGCTATAATTGAAGAATGAAAACCGCCCTCAAAATCCCCTTAGCAGAAAAACTCCGCCCCCAAACTCTTGACGAAGTCATCGGCCAAGAGCATCTTTTGGGTGGAGACGGAATTTTGCGCCAAATTGTAGAAAAAAAGGAGCCCGTTAGCCTGATTTTTTGGGGGCCGGCCGGAACGGGCAAAACTACACTTTCAAGGATTATCGCGCGAGAGATGAATGCAGATTTTATTGAAATTTCAGCCGTTATTTCTGGTAAAAAAGATATTGAAAAAGTTATCGAGAGAGCCCGACAGAATTGGAATTTACAGATTAGAACCGTGTTGTTTGTCGACGAAATTCATCGCTTCAACAAGTCTCAGCAAGACGCGTTTTTGCCCCACATCGAAAGTGGCTTGATCTCTCTTATCGGCGCCACAACAGAGAATCCCGCCTTCGAAATTATTGCGCCGCTTATCTCGCGCAGCCGCGTCCTTACCCTCAATCCGCTCAGCGAGTTCAACATTATCGAAATTATCTCGCGAGCGATCTCTAAAGTTTCGCCCAAAACTCAAATTGACGGCGATGCGCTTCAACTTCTTGCGCGGATATCTGGAGGCGATGCTCGAAGTACACTCGGTCATCTGGAAATAATTCTCACTTTCGAAAAAAAGAAAATCACGCGCAAATCTGTCGAAAAATTCGCACAGGATTCTTCAATAACTTACGATAAATCCGGCGAAGAGCATTATAACACAATTTCAGCATTTATCAAGTCAATGCGGGCGGGCGATGTGGACGCTACAGGATTTTATCTCGCAAAGATGCTAAAAGCAGGCGAGGATCCCAGATATATTGCGCGCAGAATGGTGATTTTTGCCAGCGAGGACATCGGACTTGCCGGCAATGGTGCGCTAAGTCTGGCTGTTTCGGCGTTTGACGCAGTGGAACGCATCGGTATGCCACAGGCGGGCTACAATCTGTTTCACTGCGCAGTAGCACTGGCTAAAAGTAAGAAATCACGCGAGACAACTGGAGTGATGTACCAGTCCTACGATCTAGCAGAAAAATTCCCGCACGCAAGAGTCCCGCTCCACCTTCGAAATTCTACCTCTAAAATCACAGAAGAACTCGGCTATACTGAAGGATACGAGTGGACCGCCGGCTTTAAGCATGAAAAGGACTATCTTCCACCAGAAGTCCGCGCCTACAAGAATAACTCCGCGCACAACAAAGATCTCGGCCACGGCGTATGGACTCATCAAACCGAGGATTTAATCCAAAATTCAAAAACATAAAACAGCCTTGCAGTGATTTGGAAAGGTTGTTTTGAACTTAATTTTATTCAGAATTATTTTCTGGGAGAACATTTTCTAGCCAAAGTTTCAAGTCCTCCAAAACATTTTCTTGCGCTTTGGAGAGATCTGATTGCGCGGAAACCTCTTCCATTTCTTTCAAGAATTGCGGCAGCATTTTTTGGATATTTTCAGCGCGATATTTTTCCCACGCGGATTTTTCATCCAAGGTCAGTGATTTAGGAAAAATTCGAGCCTTGTAATGAAGTAGCAATTTTGGAAGTCGCTCATCTGTAAAATCAGGGTTAAAATCGGCAAGTTGACGCGCATTAGCATTGCGGACAGCCTCAACTTTTTTCTTATCGATGTCCGGCAAAAATCCGTCATATAGCATTTCCTCTGGCTGTTTTTCAATATTTTCTTCAGAATCGCTGTAATTTTGACTGCGTTTCTCGAAAGCAGAACGAAGATTTTCGCAAAAAACTGGATTCTGCTTCAAAATTTCAGAGTTCTTCAAGATTTCAGCCTTGTCGATTTTAAGCCTTTCGAAATTTTCTTCCGTTAAAACACCAAATGGCGCGACCGCCGGACAGCGATTATATTGGAGAATTTTAGCAGGAATTGGCAAAAAATCCGTATTATCTCGCTCGGACCAAGAACTTTCAAGATTATCAATAATTTCTTCTACTGACATCTGTAAAAACGGCTCGGGAGAAATGCGTAAATCCCAAATGACAGCATTACGGTTGGGTGCAGGAGCCACAATTTGCGCGGGCGAAGTCTTCTCAAACTCAGCAGAAAATCGCCCAGAAGTATAGACAAACGGTGTTGGATTTTCAAGATTAATGAGTTTCTGAACTTCCGACTTTTCTCGCATTTTTAGCAAGTAGTCCAGCATTTGGGGTTGCGATTTTTTAAGAAGTTTAGCGACCTCAATCAAGCCAATGACATCAGCCAAAGCATCGTGGGCGTTTTCATGCTCGATGCCGTTTTCCTTCGTCAAAAGTTCGAGTTTATTTGAGGGGAATTTTTCGCCCGTTTCAGGATTTTCGACAAAAGGCCAATTGATGCCGTCAGGCCTGAGCGCGCGCACCATTCGAACAACGTCGAGAAAGTCCCAGCGACTTCGACCATCCTTCCACTGCCACTCATACGGGTCGAAAAAATTGCGCCAAAACAGATGTCGCATATGCTCATCGTCAAAGCGGATATTGTTGTAGCCGACCGCGATTGTGTCTGGCGTGAAGAATTCTTCGGCGCACATTCGAGCAAATTCCGCCTCCGTGTAGCCCTCTTCAACAGTCTGTTGCGGGCTGATTTTGGTCACCATAAGCGCGCCCGGACTCGGCAGAACATCATCATTCAGTCGCACCAGAATATTCACAGGCTTGCCAATTGGCTCAAAATTCACATCTGTTCTCTGTCCAGCAAATTGCATAATCCGATCTCGGCGCGGGCTAAATCCGCTGGTTTCAAGATCATAAAAAAAGAAGGTTTTCATACTTTGATTTTACATTATTTTAACTCAAAAAGCAAATGCTTTGAATTTTTGCCTGAATGTGTTATAATTTATTTGTTGTCGAAGTTTTTCAAAACTTCACTCGACTAGCCAGAGAAAGGCTCGCACATTAAAGGAGGAAAAAATGACAAATCCATTCCCATACTCTACAAATCCTACTGGCCTTGCGCTACACATAACCGGAAAGTTGATCGAAAAACCTTACGGAAACAAGGGCAATAATCACACTTCGAAAGACAAAAAAGAAGTTTTTCGAAAAGATGAAGAGGCGGAAAAATAACCGCATTCCGAAGAAGTAGGAGGTTCTTATATGGTTTTCAACCCTTTTGAAAAACCCACCCCGATCACGATGGGGGATTTTCTATATAGTCCATCTAAGGGACACCTACCGCTCGCTATCATGCGATATGACGTACCAGAGATGATGAAATCAAAGACAGCAACTTTGATTTTTTCAAATATCGAATATGCATTTTTCGAAATAGCGAGAGATATTCCAGATAAAGCATCTCTCGAGGTCGTAAAATCGGCCTTCGAGAGTATGCTCAGCAAAGAAAGGATCGAAGAGATCGTCAATTTTGTCGAGAGCCTTCGAAAATAAACTCCAAAAAGCACCGCCATTCACTCGAAAGGCGGTTTTCTTTTTAATCTTCCCACTCAGAGTCAACAAGTTCAAAATAATTTTCCGCAATACAGATGACGCTATTATTCAAAGCACCTTGACCGCGGAGTTCGCGCTCGATACCCATCTTGCGCAAAATGTCGCGCAGACGATTCACGCCATGAATATTGCCAAAGTTGGTCCGCCGAGCAAACTTCTCAATCTTGTCACCGCGGACAACAAAGTACTCATCGCCGTCGTCATCTTCCGCTCGCTCAACCCACCAACTCTTGGAAATTTCTTCTTCCGAAAGAGAAATCACTGCGAGATCTTCATCATCGAGAGATTCAGATTCTTCTTCGAGAGCCAATTCTTGTGCGCGCTTTTCTTCAACTTTCTTTCGAAGAGCCCGAAGAACATCTTTCAGCCCCTGATGAGCGCTCGACGAAATCGCAAAAATCTCGGCATCGCCCGCAACTTTTCGAAGATTTTCAATCTGAAACTCAATAAGTTCCGCATCCATGCCTTCACTTTTAGTCAATGCAACAATTTCTGGTCGAGTCAAAAGTTCTGGTTGGTATTTTCGAAGTTCTTCTCTGATAATCTGATATTTTTCTGCTGGGTTTTCTTCGTAGATATCGATTAGATGAAGTAAAACAGCCGTACGCTCAACGTGGCGCAAAAACGCATCACCAAGACCCTTACCCTCGCTAGCGCCCTCAATCAGACCTGGAATATCAGCAATCAGCAGATTGTATCCGTCAATCTCTGCCACACCAAGATTAGGCGTTAAAGTAGTAAAAGAATAGTTGGCGATCTCTGGGCGGGCATTAGACACCACACTCAAGAATGTTGATTTGCCGGCATTCGGGAAACCAACAAGACCAACATCCGCCAAAAGTTTAAGTTCAAGTTCTGCTTCAAAAGTCTCACCCTCTTCACCAAGTTCTGCCACTCGCGGAGTTTGACGGACGCTAGATTTGAAGTGTGCGTTACCAAATCCGCCATCACCGCCGCGCGCGACTACGGCTTCTTCTCCGTCTTTTTTGAGGTCGGCGAGGATTTCGCCATCTTTTTTGACAAGCGTGCCCATCGGAACTTTAACGATTAGATGCTCGCCAGACCTGCCGGTTTTGTTACGCTTGGAGCCACTTTCGCCATTTTTAGCCTTTAGTTCTGGCTTATATCGAAAATTAAGAAGAGTATTGAGATCCTTAGTAGCACGAAAAACAACATCACCACCACGTCCACCATCGCCACCGTCTGGGCCGCCCTTTTCGATGTATAATTCGCGCCGAAAACTAACCGCACCATTTCCGCCGCGGCCAGCCTGAATGAAGACTTTTGCTGTATCTATAAACATAATACAATTATAACATTTTGGCGCAATTTTGTCCAACAAAAATCACCCTTCTTTATTGAAGAGTGATTTAATTTTTAGTGAATGAAGTTGGACACTTGTGACGCTGGAATAGTCCTTCGGCTTGTCACGCCAAGACCACGAGTGTTCATCTCGCTAACAGTGATTGTTCCATCGGCATGAACAGCCTCGACATAAGCAACGTGTCCCCAACCGGACATACCACCAGCATAAGGGTTCCATTGCGCAATTGAACCTACAGCTGGAGTTGAATCAACTTTATAACCAGCTGCTCGCGCGCTATATGCCCAACTTGATGCGTTACCCCAGAAACTTCCGATATCTGGACGAAGGTTATAAACATACCAAGTACAGTTACCCCAAGCGTAAGCATTCCCGGCTTTAGCGTTGTAGTTGGAAGCAATAATTGCAGAATTGGAAACTGACGATTGAGAAACACCATAAGAAGCCGAAAATCGTCGAGCAACTGGAGCGACATAATCTGGGCGTTCTTTTTCCGGTAAAATACCGCCAGGGATGACAATTTCTTTTCCTGCTTCGAGTTTATTATTTTCTATATTATTGTAAGAAAGAATTCGCTCAAGGCTTGCTTCATATTTTTTAGCAATTTCTTCGAGATTGTCTTCGGCTTTTGGCGAATATACAATACCATCAACCGGCAAGATACGGATTTCTTTGCCCGCTTCAAGCTTGCCACCCTTGATATTATTCACCCATTTAATAGTTTGTGCAGTAATACCGAATTTCTCCGACACTTTAGCGATATCTTCTTCGGACTCTGCCTTATAGGTCTTAATCTCACGGTTCTCGTTGGCAACTTCAAGGATCTTAGGCTTTTCTACCACACCAGAAGTCTCGGTAGAAGAATCCTGAAGTACAGAAACTGAAACGGATAGGCTGGCAGTGTTTGGCGCAACAGAAAGGTTGGCGCTCTCTGCCAAGTTGGCTACTAAGTTAGTTTCAGAAACTGTATCAACAGAAGCAGGCTTGCTTTCTACCTGAGATATAACAGAAGTTGTTTCTGTCGGCGCAATACTATTTACTTGAGATTCTTTCTCTAAAGGATTGGATCCAAGTATAGCTAAAGTACCTACTGCAATAAATACAGCAGAGTACATTAGTGTTGTTTTGTTATTAAATTTACCCAAAAATCCAGAAATTTTAGCAGATCTTGAGTGTTTAGAATTCAAAATTTCAATTTTTGGTGATTTTTTCACCATTTGTTGATTACGAATAATCTTTCTCCCGCAGACGCATTACTGCGCCGCACTACCTTAGTTTTGTCCCTCTATTGAGACGAGCACGGTGTCGACCTTTATTAGTTAATATTAGTTTAAATCGTGCGCTCTTACGACAATTTCTGGCAGGTGCCTCGCTGATAAAATCTCAATTCTCCATAAATTTTTACCACGATTTACATCCGTATTTTACCAAAAAATACCCCAAAAGTCAAGGTTTTAGGGCATTTTAACACAAGTTAAATGATTTTACATTTTTCTTTACAGTGGTTGACTATATTCTTCTCGTGATCAGCAGAAGTTTTACCAAAATAAGTCTGGTCATCATCCCCACTTAGAAAGAATAAATAATCGTGCTCAGCAGGTTCAGCCACCGCATTTAGAGCGGATAAACTTGGCGTTGAGATAGGTGTTGGTGTTAATCCAGGATTGATGCGGAGATTATATGGAGAACTTAACTGCGTATCACGCGCCACCCCTGTTTTATCGGCGATATACTGATAAGTTACATCTGATCCAAGATTCATTCCCTGCTTCATTCTATTAAAGAAAACGCCAGCAATTTGCCTTTGGTCTTCGCAAATCAACTTTGCTCCACAGCCAATAGATTCTTTTTGAACAATTGACGCTAAGGTTATACCTTGGTAAAGATTAAGGTCGCGTTTCTTGAATTTTTCAGCAAGATCCATCTCTTTGATCTTCTTTTCAAAGTCCAAGAAAAATCTCGAAATCACCACTTTAGCACTCGTGCCTTTTTCGAAGATATGTGTCTCGCCATAAAAATAACCTTCAAGGTCCGCATCAGCAGGCTTATCGGCAAAAAGCACAGGGAAATCTTTGGAGTAATCCAATTTTAAGGCTTCATCAACTTCCTGTTCGGAAAATCCAGCAGAGATTAACGATTTCTTTGCACCACCCACCGTGCCACCGGGCAAAAATGTGACCGCAAAAGTCTTCTGAACTTGGCCAGAATTCAAAATCTCCAAAATCTCTGGAATAGACTTCTCTCCTTCAAATTTATATACTCCAGCCTTGAAATCTGTTTTTTTGTTGAACTTAGCATAAAATTCAAAAGATTTTTTATTAGAAATCCAGCCGAAATTCTTTAATTTTTCTGCGATTTGCGGTAAAGTTTCACCAGAATTGACGATAATTTGCGTATCTTGTCCGCGAGTTTTTACAGATATATCGTTAAAATATTTGAACATAACCGTGCCGCCAAAAGAAAACAAGGGGAGCAAAATCACCAATAAAATTAGCCCAATCTTCTTAAAATTTTTCTTCTTCTCCACTTTCCACCTTTCTAAAAATTCTCTTCTAAATAATCTTGTAAAATCAAAGCCGCCGCATTCATATCGATATCAGCCTTGGAGTATGGCTTTTTATAACTTTTGAGCAAATTTTCAGCCTGAACGCTCGTCAAACTCTCATCTTGAAAAACAATTTTTCCAACCAAATCTTCAAAATTTTGTGCGAAGTTTTTAGTGAAGACGCTTTGAGCAGTCTCTTCTCCGCTCAAATTTCTAGGTAGGCCCACGACAAGAGTATCTATCTCTTCTGCCGCTATGATTTTAGCAATCTGCTCGATTTCTGATCCAGAATCATCCGTCTCAACAGTAGTAAATGGGATCGAAATCCTAATACTAGAATCCGCCAGGGCAACGCCAATTCTGCGAGTGCCGACATCCAAGCACATTAATTTACGAGTTTTCATTATTCTACCGTAAATTTAATTGTGATTTTTTTGTCATCATTTGGAATCTTAGAAACCCAGAAATATGAGAATTTCACATCGACATTTCGAACGCCTTCGATAGCCTCAATTTTAGATTGAACTTCGCCAAAAACTTTGCCTTTGATTTGGTTTTTAAGTTCTGATTCATTAATCTTAGGACCGATTTTTGCGGTAGCAGAGATATTGGCACTTGACTCACCGGAGTTAAAATTAGTAATTTGGAAATCTTTAATTCCTTCACCAAAGATCTGTTTAGAATCAGCCTTAATTTTAGAATTGGTCAAGTTTTTAAGATATTGGTCGATATCATTTTTTGAAATTGCGGAAATTCGATATTTAGATTTAATTTTAGCGACTGCACCATTTGGCGCCTCTTGGCCGACATTAGGAGAAAGTTCAATTTCACCAGTTTCTATGGCGTAACTTTCATCAATGATCTTGAAATTACTATCAAATTTGGCAAGAAGTTCATTCTTTACGCCATCATTTTTAGCCTCGCTAAGTTTTTGGCGGGCCGCATTTACATCATTTTCACTCACAACTTTGTAAGTTCTCTTACTTCCGCCAGAAAGTTGTCCTCCATTAGCAGAAACGCCATCAACAGATGAAGAATATCTTTGCGCAGGCAAATTACACTGCTCTCCAATCTGTGTTGCTCGAATGTTCACAGAAGTAGAGCCAGCAGTAACCGACCCGCCTCGAAGTCGCGCGCCAGGAATTGTTGCAGTCCCAGTAGTTACAAAATTACATCCTCCAGCAGAAAAAGCCGTTCCAGATTTGACAGTTACAGGATCACTCTCTGTGCTCTGCGACAATGTTAAAGTTCCACTCGCCGCCTCACCATCTTCTTTGGTGCCAGTAGCCTCAAATTTAATTTCTTCAACTTTTTCAACTACTTCAGTTTTTAGTGGCAAAATTCCTTTTCCAGAATCAATTTCTGCCGCAGAAGTTGAAAGCGAAACCTTCTCAGAAATATTCAGATCAGAAGTTTTAGCAGAAATTGTCACCGTTGCTGCTGGCGCAAAGACAATCGCCCAGACCAAGGAAGCAATTAAAACGAGACTAAGTCCGCCAAAAATAAAAATCTTCTTTCGGAAAGCGTTAAAATTAGGAACTTTAATCGCAGATTTTTTGCGGGCGTCTTTTTTGACCTCCGGCTTGGCTTTCGAAAAAGTCTTATTATCATCAATGTCAAGATTATCAAGCATCTCCGCTTCTTTTTCATCCTTGCTCTTTCCAGCAAATTCAGCCACAGGCAGAGCCTCGCCATCGATGACATCTTCTCCATCAACCTCCAAAACATCAATTTCTGGAATTTCTGGCTTGCTTTGAAGAGTTTTAGCGACAGGAATTGAAGCAGACCCAGCCATTGTTACAAGAGATGGATTGCTTGTCACTATCACAATTCTTTTGCCGACTTTGGTCGAAGTTTTGGCTAAAAGGCGCAAATTTACACTACTTCGAAGAACGCCAATACTTTTAGGTGGCACAATTGCGATGATTTTTTCTTTCGAATTTTTAACCTTTTCGACAATATCGGTGATATCATCCTCGATATCTATATAGATTACATCTTTTTTAATCTTTTCTTCCATTTCTTACCTCTGTTAATTTCGCAAAATCTTGTTTAACTTGTCCTTAAAACTTTCATTCGAATTATCCGCGCTCCCTAAAGTATCGTATCCGACTCGGAGAAGACCCATTGCTGTGATAAAGGTGTGGTCGGTGATTTTGCCAGTCTTGTCGGTAATTCCAGAAACTTCTTCTGGCTGAATGTGCTTGACTACGGGCTTTTTAGAGAAAGGTAAATCTTGCCACCAATCGGTTTTCCTGAGAGAATCCGCGAGATTAGAAAGGCTCGCCCCGCCACCACAAAGCAAAATTTTGTTAGGTAGATAATCCACATTGTCAAAGTCGCCCAAGGCAAGTTCAACCCCGGAGAGCCAAACTTCGAGAGTTTTTTCAACAGATTCAAGTGCTTGCTTGCCCACTTCAGATTTGAGGTTTTCACCATTAAGGCTAAGTTTCAATTTCTCCGCATTTTTGTAAGAAAGGCTCATCTCGTTGGCAATCTGATTAGTGAAACTCCTACCGCCAATACCAAACATTTTAGTGCCTTCAACACCACCATCATTAACAACCGCGATGTCTGTTGTTCCACCGCCAACATCCGCCAAAATCGCCGTAAAATTGCTCGAAGAATCAGTACCAATAACACTTCTTGCTACAGCAAAAGGCTCGGCTGCAACCGCCAAAAGGTCAAGTGCGAGTTCATTGGCCACACGCTCAATCGCGCCAATATGAACAGTTGGCGCAAATGCAGTATAAATCTGGATTGCCACATCCTTACCCTGAAATCCAATTGGGTTGGAAACTTTATAACCATCTATATGAATTCCAACAATCGCGGAGTTGACAAGTTTAATCTCTGCTTCTTTATTGCCGGTTTCGAGAGCAATTTCTCGCTGTGCTTTGAGTTGAGCCCTTTCGTGAATTTTATCAATAATAAATTCCATTTCCGCTTCATCCAATGGTTTATTGGGCTGCGGCCTTCTATATCTAATAGTGTTGGTTGAGCCTTTAACGAGTTCTCCAGCAATGCCAACGATCGCAAGCGTCGCCTGAACGCCTGCTTCATCCTCTGCTTCAATCAAAGCATTCTCACAATTTTGAACCACACTGGCAATATCAGCAATCGCCCCAGAATGCATATCTGAAACCTGTTGCCGTGCTCGACCAACGCCGACAACCTTAAGGTCGTCGCCATCAACTTCAGCGATTAGCGCCTTAACAAACTCAGTTCCAATGTCAAGCGCAACAATATAATTATCAGTGGCGGGTTGTGGTTGCTTATTTTTGAAAAACATAGTAATTTTATTATATCGCACTTATGGTTTTTGGTCAAATTTTTATACCCAAAAACCTGAAAACTTGTTTTTTTGAAAAAAATCAGCCCAAAGTCGAAACTTTAGACTGATTCAATTTTATTGGAGAACTGCCTTGATTCGGCGCACGCCTGCGCTCGAAGACTGCTCTTTTTTAATCTTGAATTTTTTGCCACCTTCTGCGAGTTCACGAGTGTTCTCGACATGTGGACCACCACAGATTTCGACACTGAAAGGAGCCTCGCCGTCGGCTTTCATTGTGTAAACTTTAACTTTTTCACCATATTTGTCGCCAAAAACACCGATCGCTTTAAGCTCGTTCAAGGCGTAATCCGTGTCAAATTCCGCCCACGAAACTTCCAATCCCTTTTTGATTTGCTCGTTGACCAAATTTTCGACAGAGAGTTTTTCTTCGTCCGTCAATTTTCGATCAAAAGTAAAGTCGAAGCGGAGGCGAGTTTCGTCAATATTGGAGCCGCGCTGGGCAATTTCTTCGCCCAAGACAATCCTGAGTGCCGCATTCATCAAGTGAGTTGCGGTGTGAAGTTTAAGATGTTCGCGTGTCTGGCCACCGAGTCCGCCCTTAAATTTACCCTTCGAAGCAGTTTGTGAGCGTTCGCGCTGTTCTCGCATCTTTTCAGCAAATTCTTCTAGCCAGTCCGAGCTGAGAGAAATTTCTCGACGAAGCGCTTCTTCGGTCGAAAGTTCAACAGGAAATCCATAGGTGTCGTAAAGTTGGAACAACTCAACACCAGTTAGACCATCTTCTGCAAATTTTTCAAGTTCTTTCAAACCTTTATTCAAAGTCCTTCGAAACGCCTTCTCCTCCTTAACCATAACAGCGACAATATCTTCAGCACTTTCTGCAACCTCTGCATAATCAGGGGCGTAGATCGCAACGATCTCTGGCACGATTTTTTCGATGAAATTTTCTTCAATTCCAAGATCAAAAGCCTTAGACATCGCGCGCCGAATGAATTTTCGCATCACATAACCCTGCTCCTTATTGCTTGGTACGCATCCATCAACCGCCAAAAAAGTCGCACTGCGCAAATGATCCGCGATCACACGCATCGAAGAAGTAAAATCGTTGTAATTTTTACCAGAAATTTCTTCGAGTTTATCAATAATCGGCTTCATCACGCTAATTTTGAAAACATCGGGCGAGCCGATTTTGGCAGCCGCGATTCGCTCCAAACCTCCACCAAAGTCAACATTTTTATTCTCGAGTGGCTGGAAACTTCCGTCCTCCATTCGACGATATTCCATAAACACCTGATTACCAATCTCCATAAATCGACCGCTATCGCTGGCTGGATGTGCAAGCCCAAAACTTGCATCGTGATTCTCTTCACCAAAGTCGTAAAAAACCTCGCTGTCAGGACCACAAGGATCGCCAATCGGCGTACTATCAAGACCACCACCACGGCTCCACCAGTTTTCCTTATCATTATAGAAGAAAATCCGTCCGCCCTGAAGTCCAAGTTTGTCGCCATTTTCAGCCGTGCCAAGTTCAACGATTTTAGCGTCAATACCCTTCTCCGCAAAAATTTTTTGCCAAATTTGCGCACTCGTATCATCACGCGGAATGCCGTATTTTTCATCACCTATAAAGCAAGAAACATAGATTTTGTGCGGGTCAAGACCAACTTCATCCACTAAAAATTCGAAGAATTGGCGAATCTGCTCTTCCTTAAAATAATCGCCCAGTGACCAGTTTCCGAGCATCTCAAAAAATGTCGTATGCCGATTATCGCCGACATCATCGATGTCTTGCGCACGCAGACAAGTCTGACTATCTGTTAATCGCACGCCTTTTGGGTGTTTTTCACCCAAAAGATACGGCAAAAGTGGCTGCATTCCACTACCAGTAAAAAGTGTAGTTGGGTCATTTTTCAAAATCAAAGGCGCACGCTTAATCTGGGCGTGGCCTTTTTTCTTCATAAAATCTAGGTATAATTTTCGAATTTCTTGCGCTGTCATAAGATATATTCTATCAAATTTTGCGCTAAAAATCCAGTTTTTTAATTATTTAACGAAAAGTAGTAAACCGCCAAGCCGACGCCTGCCGCCACAAGTCCCATCACTAAAATCATCGCCAGCACAGCACCCCAGCCAGACTTTTTTTTCTTATGAACGGTAGGTGCAGTGTACTCGTCGCGCGCCAGCATCGGAGTTGAAGGCTCAGGATTATCCATTTTGGCACGACGAATTTCTTTTTTTCTTTTCGCAAAATCATTCTTCATTTCGAAGTTAGAAACGCCGGTAGGTGCGCCCATTCCGAGAGGTCGCTTATCGATTTTTGCGTTAGCGACAAATGGAGTTTTGATTTCTTCTGCAGAAAGTTTTGCGCTTGACGAAATTGGTTGCGTGATAATTTTCTCTGGCTTATTAGGTTTTTCAAAGGGCTTGGAAGCCAAAATATTCATCGCATCTTCAATTTCTTCGTCCGTTTTAGAAGAATTGTCTAGAGTTGATTCCTTCGTCTGAGTGTCGTCAACCTTCAAGTCGTCGCTATCGGCAAAATTAATTCCAATTTTTACAGGCTTTTCTTCTGCAACTTCAGTTTTTTCTGAAGACTCCTGCTTTTCTTGGATCATTTTTTCTGTCAAAATTGGAGCGTTGTCATCAATAGGCTCATCCGCAAACTTTTTGATAGAAACATTAATTTTTTCAGACTCTTCATCGTCTTCTTTAGGTGAATCTTGGATTTCTTTAGTATTTTCAGATTTTTTAGACCCAGAAAAAACATTCATTTCACCATTTTCTTCAATTTTGTAAACACCTGGACGAGTTGGAATGACTAAATTATCTCGACTGATTTCTGCGTGAATTTCAGACTTCTCTTCTGCCTCGATATCTTTTTTATCTTTATCAGAAGTTTCAAACTCACTTTCATCAATTTCATCTGGAGAAATATCAATCTGCTCAAGGACCGGCGCCTGATAGTCGCTCTTATTTAACGCCAAAACCTCATCAAAAGAATCTCGTTTGTCAGAATAATTTTCCGCATCATCAACATGAACTTTTTCAGAAATATCTGCTTTTTCTATACTTGAATTTTCTTTATTATATTGTGAAATATTTTTATCGATGAAGTTTTCAATAGCCCTGTCTGTCTTGCTGGAAATTTCACTCAGAACTTTGTCAGAATTCTCACTCAAAAGTTTAGAAAAATCAGGCTCGGTCGTCGGCTCATCGACAGGCCTTTCTTCAATTTCTGATACCCGAGAAGGTGCTTCGACCTCCGAGGATGCGATCCCGCGATGAAAACTGCCAGCATCAACAACTCGCCTTCGAGAAAAAACCATTCTTCGCTCATCCTTCATCTCAACTTTTTTGGATTTTTCTTCCGCTGGATTTTCTTCGGCCAAAATTTCCATAGTCTTTTCAGACTTCTTCATCTCTGGCTTTTTGTCTAAATAATTATTTACCGCTTTGTCCAATTCATCAAAATCTATGTCTCGCATTGCCTACCCTTTCACTGTTTCATAAACTTTATCTATAATCTGTGTAAATTTTTCTGCGCTCAGGCTTGCGCCACCCACAAATAGTCCGTCAATCTCATCTATCTTGGAATAGTCCGCAGCACTTTCCGGTTGGATACTACCTCCGTAAACCACTTGAATTTTCTTGGCCATCTCTGCGCCGTAAAGTTCTTTAATCTGATTTCTAATCACTCGTGCCGCCACCTTGATGTCATTAGGCTTAGCATTCACCCCTGTACCTATCGCCCAAACCGGCTCGTAGGCAATTACAATCTTTTCGATATCCTCGCTCGAAACATTAGCCAGTCCACCAGCAAGTTGGTCAGAAAGCACTAAATTGGTCTCGCCAAAATTGCGCTCGTCGGCATTTTCGCCAATACAAAGAATCGGCCTAATATTATTTCTAATCGCCGCAGCGACTTTAGCGCGGACTTCTTTATCACTTTCGAAAAATAAATTTCGCCGCTCACTGTGTCCAACAATCGCATACTGAACAATTCCGCGCAACTGCGAAATCGCCACCTCTCCAGTAAATGCACCATGATCGCGCCAGTAAAAATTCTGCGCAGCCAACTTAAATTGGCGATGATTCACCTGAATACTCAGCGATTGGAGCGTAAAAATCGATGGTGCTAAAATCACATCAATCGCGCGATGAGTCTTGACCTTTTCACTCAATTTATGAAGAAAAATGCTCGACTCGTGCATATTTAAGTTCATTTTCCAGTTGGCGATAACAAGTTTCTTTTTCATAATTCTTATCCTTATTTTAGCATTTTTTATTTATCTTGTAAAGCATCCAGTCCGGGCAAATTTTTCCCGCTCATGAGTTCCAATGCCGCACCGCCACCAGTCGAGATTAAAGAAAATTTTCCGACTTCTGGATTTTCTTCTAAATATTTTAAGGCAAAAGCAGAAGTGTCGCCACCGCCTATTATCGAAGTCGCACCGTTTCTGGTAGCCTCAGAGATTGACTCAGCGATAATCTCGGATCCTACACTAAAATTATCGAGTTCACTCACGCCAAGCGTGCCGTTCCACATTATAGTCTTAGAATTTTTAAGAATTTTGGCGCAATATTTAGCATAATCTTCTCCAATGTCAAGTATTATGTCATCTTTTTGGATTTGGTTCAAATTCGCTGGCTTTCGAGGCGCAGTCTTACTGAATTCTTTGCTTACGCCAAATTCGGTAGGCAGAATAAACTTCTTTCGAAATCCTTCGCCAAATTTTGCACGCGCGCGAGATTCCACCTGAAGAATCACCTGATCTTGCTCCGCCTCAATTTTGCTTTTCCCAACTTCAAAATTATAAAAATCCAAAAAAGTGTTAGCAAGCGCGCCACCAAGAATCAGATTATCAGATTTGTCAATAAAATTCTCTACCAGAGGTAATTTATCACTGATTTTGGCGCCACCCATCACCACACTGAGCGGTAGAGATGGACTGCGAAGAGCCTTAAAAATGGTCGAAACTTCTCTCTCAAGCAAAAATCCTGCCACACTCGGCAAAATCTGCGTAATCGCACTTGTCGAAGTATGCTCGCGATGAATCACGCCAAACCCATCTTGAATAAACAAGTCCGCCCCAGTAATTTCTAATAATTTCTGCGCAAATTCTGGCGAATTTTTCTTCTCGCCTTTGAAAAATCGCAAATTTTCCAGCATTTCGATTTTATAGTTGTCTGGCGAATCTTTGAGTGAAGTAAAAAATTTAGTTTCAGGAAAAATCGGCACAGGATGAAAATTCATCAATAGATTGCGCCCCATTTCTGCGGCGAGCAAAATCCGCAACTCATCAAATACTGGTCTCATCGAGAATTTCAAGTCACCATTTTCCAGCCTCTCGGCGCGAGCAAATTCACTCAAATTATTAAAACTCTCTGGCCTGCCAAGATGAGAAATCAGCACAATTTTCTTCACACCCGCTTCAATTAAAAATCTTAGGGTCGGCAAACTTGCCCGCACACGGAAATTACTCAAAATCCGAGCGTCACCACTTTCCAGATATTCAATCGGCACATTATAATCCGCCCGAAGAAGCACGGTTTTTCCGCGCAGATAAACATCTCTGATTGTTTTTTTATTGAACATTTTGGTCCTTTTATTTTTTATTTTAGAATATTTGCTATTATTTTAACATAAGCATCAAAGAATATCAATAACTATTTTCTATAAACACTATATTTTATGTCACCAAATAACATCAGTGTCAGACCAGAAATCACCATAAAAATTCGAATTCCCGCTTCTGCGCCAAACCAGAGGTATAGAAAATACAAAATAATCGAATAAATCAGAGACCCAATAAAGAAAAACGATTCTTGGATTACATTATATTCAATCCGCATCCCAGAATCTTCCGCCTCAAAAGCCGCACCCTTATACATTGACATCGATTGCCCAACAGAAGTCAACCCCGTCACAAACTGTGTCGCCACCACACCAAAAACGGAATTCACAAACAACCCTCGAACAGCATTCGCCAAGCCCCTAAAAAACAACGAAGCTCGAAGCATCTTCCCACCAAGTCGCTTATCGATAAGCTTTCCAACAATAATCGCCGAAATAATTTGAAACACTGCCGTCAAACTCGCCAGAGCCGACATCACGCCATACGGATTCTCCTTCGAAAAAATAAAAATTGGCACAAAAACACTCCAAACATAATGAATTACTGAAGTTGGTGGCGAAACCCAAATTTGCGGCAAGAAAACCGTCTTCAAATATTTTTTAACCGGAAATTTCTTGAAGTTTAATTTGATATTTGTCGCCGTAGCCTCTCTTGTCGAAAGTAGCGGAATCGCCGAAAAGGCAAAAAGCCCCGCAGAAACCAACATCGCCGCCTGTGGACCAAAATTCATCGCCAAAAATCCACCAAAAAGTGGCGAAAAAATCCCCGCGCCCTTTTCGATAATACTCATTACGCCAAGTTGCTTGCCGGCGTTTTTCACGCTCTTCACCTTAGCAAAATTAACATATTTTGAAATATTATGAATCGAAATCGCCGCGCCTTGAATAAAAATTGTCAAAATCGCCATCCACACGCCAAATTCTTTCGCCATAGAAGCAAAAATCATCATCGGAATATGTAGTAAATTTGACAGCAAAATTCCATGCTTTGGACCATGTTTGGCAATATAAAATCCGCCAACCCACAGAAACACCAATTTAATCAGATACGACAACGCCAATAACAACAAAACGCCTGACCAGCCGTAGCTAATTTTATAAAAATACATAAAAACAATGCCACTGGTCAAATTTATCGCGACACTTCGAAACAAATCCGCAACATAAATAATGCGGATTTCATCAAAATTCGCCAAGAACCAATAATTGCGTTTTTGTCTAATTTTTCTTAAAAAATCTTTAACCATAAGCGATATTATATCTGTTATTTTAACTTTTGTCAAATTTTCTGGCCAAAAGGTATTGACTTTTTATAATTATTCTGCTATAATACAAAACATAATGATGAACAAAAACAAAAAAGATTAAAAAATAAAAACCATCATTAGGAAGGAAAATTACCCGATGTTTAAGGTAGTAAAAATCAAACAAACAGATAGTAGTTATAGCGTTGATGTTCGCGTTAATCGAAATCGCTAATTTCTAAAATAATCAAAATCGCCCTTTTAGTCCTTGGGGCGATTTTTTGTTTTGCTATTTTTCCGGTATTTCATCAATTAGAAGAAACTATTTTCCAGTTTTTGCCATTCGCTTGCGCTCATTGGCATCCAAGTAGCGCTTTCGAAGTCGGAGATTTTCAGGTGTAACCTCGAGAAGTTCATCATCTGCGAGAAAGTCAATACACTGCTCAAGGCTGAGATCTGTAAATGGCGTCAACTGAACATTGCCATCACTAGACTTTGAGCGCATATTCGTGAGATGCTTTTCCTTCACGACGTTAATTTCGAGATCTTCTTGGCGATTGTTAAGACCAACAATCATACCGGCATAAACCTCTGTTCCAGGCCCAACAAGAAGTTCGCCGCGAGACTCTGCTGATTGAAGAGCGTAAGGTGTCGTGATGCCTTTTTCAAACGCCAAAAGCACACCGTTGCGGCTCGATGGAATTTTAGGACCCATCGGTTGATAGCCCGCAGGCAAAGTATTCATAATAATTGTACCCTTGGTTGCTGTCAGCATCAAATTGCGAAGTCCAATCATCGCGCGAGTCGTAATTTTATAAGTCAAACGAGAGGCGCCAGTTGGCAGATTTTCTTGAGATACCATCTCGGCACGACGAACACCCATCTCTTGAGATACGGCGCCCAAAAATTCTGGCGAAATTTCGATGATGAGTTCTTCGACAGGCTCTTTTTCAACACCATCTTCTTGAATTGTGACAACTTGCGGGCGGCCAACTTCGAACTCAAAACCTTCACGGCGAAGAGTTTCAATCAAAACAGAAAGGTGAAGTTCACCACGACCAGAGATAATAAATCCAATTCCAGTTTCTTCAACACGAAGAGAAACGTTGGTTTCAAGTTCCTTTTTGAGACGGTCGCCAATCTGGCGAGAAGTCGTAAACTCGCCCTCGCGACCCTTCATTGGGCTAGTATTTGGGCCAAGATACATCGAAAGTGTTGGCTTTTCGATTTCAATGGTTGGCAAAGCCTCAGGATTCTCAATACTTGCGAGAGTCTCGCCGATTTCTGCCTCCGCAACACCCGTAATCGCCACGATATCGCCAGCAAAAGCCTCTGCAATTTCTTCACGATTCAAGCCACGATAGGCAAATAGTTTGTCGATTTTGGCCTTTTTGATCTCACCATTTCTTTTGATAAGGGCAATATTTTCGCCACTTTTAACCTTACCTCGAGCAATTCTACCAATAGCATACTTACCGAGGAAGTTGTCGTAAGTCAAAGATGTGGTAAGAAGTTGAAAGTCGCCGTTCATGTCAGCCTGCGGTGCAGGGATTTCGTTAATGATCGCATTGAAAATCGGAGAAAAATCTGCTGGCATTTCTGGATTTTCTGGAACTTCCGCCCACGCTTTGCCGTCGCGACCAATCGCGTAATAAGTTGGGTAAAGAAGTTGGTCGTCCTGCGTAGCGAGCTCCAAAAAGAGGTTCGAAACTTCGTCATTCACCTCTGTAATTCGGCGCGCAGGCTTGTCAATCTTGTTCATCACGACGATTGGCTTCAAGCCAAGTTCGAGCGCTTTCGAAAGCACAAATTTAGTCTGTGGCATCGGACCTTCTTGCGCGTCAACGACGAGAATCACGCCGTCAGCCATATTGAGAGTGCGTTCAACCTCGCCCGAAAAATCGGCGTGACCAGGCGTATCAATAATATTGATCTTATAGTCACCGTAGTAAATCGAAGTCTGCTTGGCGGTAATTGTGATTCCGCGCTCAGATTCTTGGTCGCCCGAGTCCATAAGCAAAGTTTGGCTCATCTCAGCCTGATTGTCTCGAAAGGTGTTAGATTGCTTCAAAAGCCCGTCAACGAGCGTAGTTTTACCGTGATCAACGTGAGCAATAATTGCCACGTTCCTGATTTTTTCTGGATTCATAAATCTCTTTTCTTGATTAAAATTATTTTTAGAACTTTGGATATTTTAACATTTTTTACTGTAAAAATCAAATGAAATTATGGCCTTTGAGAATTAGCTCGGCGCTCAATCTCGCCAATCGTATCTTCGCGAGAATTATTTCTAAGATTCTGATTAGACAAAACCATATTATCAACCTGCGCCATTCGATTTTTAGTTTGAAGGCTGGCCGACGTATTCATAAATTGAGTGCGCGCCTTTTGCTCGCCAAGGCTAAGTTTAGCCACACGCTCAGCAGACATCGATCCGTGAAATCCCTCAAGATCATTATGGTCGAGCCGAGCAGTGCCTTCTCGATAGAGTTTTTTGGACATCTCGTTGATCGAAGGGTCACTGTCCTCGTATTTTTTAGTGTAATTGCTCATTACGCGCGAGATCGTATCTTTGGACTTATTGGCTACATCGGCGCTCACGCTCATAAGAAGAGCTTTCATGAGCTCAGCACGATCTTTATTCTCGAGCAGTGTGTCACTATGAATTGCCGCAGCAAGATTACCAAAGTCATCGCCGTCCTTGATATTCTGAAAGGCTGCGTTGTATTTTGTTGTGTTTCCAGCCATATTGGAGGCGATAATTGCGCCTTCAGACTGGTGCTGTTCATGCTGTTCTTTATTAAATTCCGCTTGTAGCCTGTTTCTCTCTCTGCTCAAGCCAGGATCTGTAAGATTTCCTGCCTCTTCCATACGATTGAGCACATCAAAAGTTTGCTGATTTTGGAATTTTTTGTTGTCATTCGCTAGTTCAGATGCGCCTCTAGTGGCTCTATTGCCAAGATTCTGCCAAGCACGTATCGCGCGGACTCTTTTACTGTTAGGCTTCTTAGCCTCAAGGTTCTCCATATAATTTCGCCTTTTACTACCCCAAAACCTTCTCTCCGCATTACTGATTGGACTATTTTTGACGGCGCTTTTAGCTCCCTCAGTCTTCGCCAGAGCTTTAGAGAAGGTTTTTGTACCTGTAAGATTATCCAATACTGAAGCCACACCCTTAATGACCGCAGCAGCAGCAAACAAACCAACAATCGGCAAGAGCCCATAAATCATCTTAAACAATGCATTATCGGCAGTTCCATAAAGTACATTTGAAGCCAAGATCATACCACCTATCATCAAAGAACAGATAGGATAAATCATCAGCATCGCCTTCAAAAAGCCCTTCCACTTCTTATAAAAACCTTCTGTATTCGGTAAGATTGAAGAAACAAACGCTATAGGAGAAATAACGACGAGCATCACAACCACCGCCTGACGACCAGTTAAAATCACAAACATCAAGAGTAGAGCAAGCCCAGCAAGAAGCAGAAGCACCAAAATACTTCCACCGGCAACGGTTGCCACCAGAACCGCCGTCACGGCGGCAAAGCCGGCAATCTCAGCAGAGCCAGTAAGAATCGAATTTACCAAATCGCCCATTCCGCCAGTCTCTTTGGCAGCGTCCCATCCACCGCTCGCACCAAGCCACATATAAAAATTGTAGCCCAAAAGATTAGAAAGATCTACTAGCGCCGCTACTGCCCAGAACGAAATATTGATAATCACAGCATAAGGTATAATCCGCGGCAGCATCCGTTTAATGCCGTAATTAGAAATCCCGACATTGGTTGTTTGCGAAAAAATCACTACCGCAACGACAATCGCCAAAAGCACATTGGCTATATTTCGAAAGTCATTCCAAGTTTTATAGGCGGGGTTGCCTTGCCTAAAAAGACTTCCTGCTTTAATTTCTAGCAGATTCTTAGCAATAACATTATAAAGATTAATTACGATCGCAGTTCCAATGCGAGCTCCAGGACAAACAACAAAGCCAACCCACTGGACTTCGCAGGAGGTGTTGTCTTTTTTTCCGCCACCGCCCCCCTCCTCTTTCTGCTGCGAAGTTCCCAACTGAGTACCTTGAGTGATTTGATCTTGAGCATCGACGGTATTGTTAGCTGCAAAACCCTGCTTCTTAGATTCGGCTAAGCATTTTTTAGAATTATCAGTGCTTGTAGTTATATTGCCTCGAGAATGATCAACTTTAGCATAAGCAGTACATTTAGTCAAGAGCCACTCTTGCGCATTAGAAATAATTTTGCCATTAGACTTATCTTTCCTAGAAATAGCTTTATCACACTCTTGACTATCTCTACTAGGATTTACAGTTCCACCAGCACCCGCTTGATAGAAAGCCTTACAACCTTCTTTTTTAGCTCTTTCATATTGTTTTTCGAACGTAACTCCAGTTTCGCCAACTAATGAAGCATTAGTAGCTCCAGCAAAAAGCAATACGGACATCAAAGATAAAATCACCACCCAAAAAAATCGCTTCATAATGCTTATATTTAATCATTTTACGCGCAAAATTTCAAGGTTTTGTGTTAAAAATATAAAAAATCCAATTTTACTCTTGACCAGCAGGATTTTTTGTGCTAAAATCAAGACATTGGGTGATTAGCTCAGTTGGCTAGAGCATCTCGTTTACACCGAGAGGGTCTGGGGTTCGAGTCCCTAATCACCCACCAGTAATTATTTGACGAAACGCACAACTTAATGGTTGGCGTTTTATTTTTATTATCATCTGTTTTAAGAACTCTCACATATCTTGACATTTAGCATTTTTATGCTAAAATAAAATTATGCTTCAGCGTTCAAAAAGAGCCGAGAAGTAAATTAAAAATTTGGAGGTGTCGAGGATGATTCATCTTCTCACAAAACTTATTATCTCTATCCTTAACTGGATTAATATTGGCGGAATCTTTGAGAGCACAACTCTCGTAGCTGGAACAACTACGTTCATAGCGATCGCCGCCCTAATATCAGCATACTATATCAGAGAGATAAACATCATATCTTTCTTTGGTAGGAATGGATGGAGGATGTCTTTTTTCCTGATTGGCCTATCGCTACAAATCCCAAACAATTTCTTATTGTGGATTTTGGGAGGGCTAATCATTGCCACACAAGTCTTTATCAGTAAATTTATCGATAAAAATCGCGGCAAGAAGGGATTCCTTGCCAAAGTTAAACGGCTTTGGGAAGAAATCCAAAAAGAGGACGAGGCGAAAGCTTGAAATACTCCAGCGCAACTTTCTCAACCTCTCCTATTCGGAGAGGTTTTCTTTTTTCTAAAATGCTTGTGCTTATCGTAAGTTTATGCTTTAATTATTGACTTTTTTAATATTTTGTGCTATAATCAAGGCAATCGGCGGAGTCTATGCGTCGACGGAGGTTAAAAATTAGGTCAATTGAGTTATTGAACTTTACGGCAACGACCCCTCAATTGAGGTTGGCGGATCGTTGTCGTAAAGACAACACAATCATCGATTCAATTCACCCTTTGGGGTGAAAATAAAAAATGAGGAGGATTGAAACGATGAAGAATTCAAAAATACTAGGGCAGCTGATGGCCGCCCTGTTGGTCGGGCTAGCAATAGCTGGCATACTTTTTCTCTTTTGGCTGAATAAGCCTAAAGAAAATAAAGCAGTAGCTTCGCAGCAAGCCGTTGCGAGCGTGGCGTCTTCTTCCAAGAAAGAAGAAACAGCGGCAGACCTTGGAGACTACTTCAAGGAAGATGACAAGTTTACCGAGATTTCTAACAAAAATCTTGAAACTATCATCACTGCTGATAAGGCTGGAGATGGATTTCAATTGTTTGATATAAAAAATATACCAAACAAAGAGATGAAAATCTCACCGTCTCGCCCTGGAGAGGATGCCATTAGAGCAAACTCCCCTCAAGCGGCGGTAAGCCAAATCCTGTGGAGCGGTCGCCACAACGAGGTGGCACTCGAAAACCTACTTCGTCAATACGGAATTCCGGTTCCAGCCAAGCTGGCAGAGGAAAAAGGCGGTAAGAGATTCTTAACCCAAGATGCGCAAAACGCGTATTATCAAGTTGAGAAGATCTTCACTACCGCTACTCTCGAAAGTGGAGCCTTTGACCTGATGAAGAATACAACTTCAACAGGTATGGGCAAAGGGGGTGTGCTAGTGCAGGATGAAAATCCTCGCGACTGGAGCAATTACCAAATGCTTCAGGTGGTGTATAACGGGAAAGCATACTATCACAATTATTATTGTGAAAATGCGCAACTTCACACACCGTATAAAACGGTGCCAAAGAAGGAAATCCCTGCGCCACCAACTCCGCCAAAGGAGAAGACTCCACCGCCAACAACGCAAACTCCCCCACCAAGCACTACAACTGTGCCTAAGAAGGCAGAAGAAGCACCTCCAATGCCACAAGGCGGAGGCAAGGTTGATGGCTCAAACAACCCACCAACAAGTTGGGTTGAGCCACCAGCCGAGTATGTTGCTCCAGAAGCGCCAAAACCTTCTGAGCAAACTACTCAACCTTCTGCCCCACAAGGCAATCAAGGTAGCGGCGGTGGCGTTACGCCGCCAAGTAATTGGCAAGGCAACGGAGGCTTTAGTGATTCCAACGGGAGAACGAACGTGGGTTCAGACGGCTCAGTTCAAACCCCTAGTGGAGACACTAGACCAGGATTAACTGGTCAAAATGTAGTCGTTCCACCAGTGCAAAATGGCGGAACAACCAATCAAGGAGTCAACGATGGCAGTAAAGATGCCAACGAGATCCCTATGGATGATTAGAAACTCATTTGTTTCAATCCTCCAAGCACATTATAATTCCAAGCGGTTCATTTACCGCTTGGGATTTTCATTGTTTGATAATTCAATCGACCTAATTTTTAGATTAACAATTCGGAATTTCGACCAGAATTTTACCCTTCGAAACACAAAAATATTGACATTTTAACAAATTTATGATATAATTCTATAAATAATTAACAAGTGGAGGAAAAGTTATGAGAAACTTTTTGAAAAAAGTTGCGACTTTTGCGAAATCTCACCCTGTGATGCTTTCAACATTAGCCGTAGCGACTGTCGGCCTTATCGCCGCACAGGCTTGGGGACCAGATCGAAAACTCTTCACAATGGAGAGCCCTGCCCCATACATCACCTTTAACTCGATTTCCAACAACCCAGTAATTGGCGGTAGCGAGACCGACTTTGTGGGTATTAGAGAAAAAGGTTCAAACGCAGCCTGGACCAATCAAATGAAGGTTCAACCAGGCAAAGAATACCAAGTTAGAATGTACGTTCACAATGACGCAAGCGAGAATCTTAATCTTGTAGCGGAAAATGTGACAGCAAAATTCAACTTGCCAACTACAACTGGCCGTAACATCCAAGTGCTTGGTGCGGTTTCTGCAAGCAACGCCAACCCTGGCCAAGTCCATGATGGCGCCAACTTTGTAGCAGACCAAGATTTCAACTTGGCATATGTGGCAGGTTCTGCGATTTATGAAAACAATGTTTTCAAAAATGGAACCAAATTGCCAGACAGTATTATGACTTCAACTGGCGCAAAACTCGGTTACGATAAAATGGACGGCCGAATCCCAGGTTGTATGAAATATTCTGGCGTGGTAGTTATTACTGTTAAACCACAATTTGCCGAAGTTTCAAAAATCAGCCTTTCGAAGACTGTTCGAAAAATCGGCGGCGAGAAAAAATGGAGCGAAATTGTTGACGCCAAATCTGGCGACACAGTTGAATTTCAAATCGACGCCAAAAATGAAGGCACTTCGACCATCAAAAATCTCGTAATTCGAGACACTTTGCCTAACGGTCTTGAATATATCAAGGGTAGCGCAAAATTATACAACGCCAACAATGGCTTCAAAGGCGCAAGCATCGATGATACCGTAGTTCTTGGAGATCACGGCGCAAATATGGGCGCTTACACCGCTGGAAGCAACGCAATCGTTCGACTTCGAGCAAAAGTTGTAGAAAACGCCAAATTGCCAGTCTGCGGTACAAACACTTTGACTAACCTTGCTCAAGCAAGCGATCAAAAAGTTGTTCAAAATGACACTGCTAGCGTCCGTGTAAACAAGACTTGTGAACAACTAAAAGTTCCAGTCTATCAGTGTACAGCTCTTACAGTTAAACCAATCAGTGCGATCAGTGGCTCAAACCCAACCTACAATAATGGCCGTCCATACGGATCAGTGACTTACGAGGCCACAACTTCCTACAAAGTTGAGCACACCCAAATCACTGGCGTTCGCTACATCGTAAAAACCTCCAACGGAACAGTTATTGCAAACAAAACTATCGCCGCGAATGAAAAATTCCAATTCACCGTCGATAAGTACAAGAATGAGAAATACACCGTAACTTCAACAATCATTACGGCTAACGGCGAAAACACCAACGCCAACTGTTCTTACACTTTTGAAGTTAAATACGAAGAACCAAAAACTCCAATCGTAAAGTGTGAAAACTTGGTAATCTCAAAGATTTCAAGGACAAAATTCGAAGTTTCTGTCAATATTACTAAAATTAATGTCGTAAATAACGTTACCGTAAAATACGAAATTAAAAACTCAAACGGTCAAATTGTCAAGACTTTCGAAAACAACGGATCAAAGACTAACATCGAGATCAACACTGTTGGTAAATATACAATTAAAGCAACTGTGATTTCTAACGGCGCACAAAGTTCAACTTGCGAAAAGCAAATTATCGTTGAAGAATTGCCAAAAGTTAACACTCCTTCAATTTCGATCGAGAAGACTGTAAATGGCGTTAAAAATCTCATCACTCCAGAGAACCGCGATTTCAACTACGAAATCACCGTTTCAAACACTGGAAATGTAGATCTTAAAAATGTCAAAGTAACCGACAAAACTCCTGAAAACATCAAGTTTATCAGTAGCGACAAGGGTGAAATTAAAGATGACGTTCTTACATATGTAATCCCAACCCTCAAAGTTGGTGAAAAGCAAACCATCACAATTAAGGCGCAAGCCCTAAAAGTTGGTAAAATGAAGAACATCGCCTGTGTCGATACTCCAACAATTCCTGGCGACAACGATGGATGTGACAGCGCAAATGTTGAAGTTCCACCAAAAGAAACTCCAACTCCACCAGCACCACAAACCCCATCTGTTCCAGCAGAATTGCCACGAACTGGTGCCGACCTTCAAGCAATCTTGGCGATCTTCTCGCTAACAACTGCTTTTGGCTACTACTTCGTAAGCCTCAAAAAATAAGCCTGACCGCTCCACTTGGAGCCTAAAGGCTTCGACCAAAATACCCTTCATTCCGAAGGGTATTTTATTTTATAGATCCTGCTGACCTTTTTCTTGTGCCACGCGCCGAGCAGAAATTATCACATTGTCGATTAGCGCCGCAACCGTTAAAGGTCCGACACCACCAATTTTGGGCGTCAAAGTTAAATCTTGCCGAGACTCTCTGACACTTTCTGCCAAATCACCTTTAATCTCTCCACCTTGCTCAGCCGTGCCAGCATCAACCACCACCGCGCCATTCTTCAACATCTCACTTTTTATAAGTTCTGGAACACCCGTGGCGCTAACAATTACATCATATTGAGGCAAGATTTCTGTTAATTTATCCGCACTATCACGGCCAAAAATTTCGACATTGTATCCAGAATTTTGCCACATTCGATAAAGTGGCGCGCCAACCAAAAGCCCACGACCAACGATCGCAATCTTCTTTTTCGAAAGGTCGATATTGTAGCCAGCAAGGAGCCAATTTATTGCCTGCGCGGTAGCAGGGTCGAATGCTCCGCCGTTCAAGCCATCGACATCTTTTTCTGGCGCAATCTCGCGCAGGATGTCATCCAAATCGTCGCCCGTAACGCGCTCGCCATTATTATTTTCAAGCGGCAACTGAACAATAATTCCGTGGATGCTTTCGTCCGCATTGGCCTTTTGAATTTCTTGTTTCAAGGTGTCAATTTCAACTTTTCTCTGCTCAACTTCAACCAAAATATCTTCGCCGTAGCGCTTTTTTAGTCTCATATAAGTCTCCACAACCGCACTATCGGAGTGGTAAAATATCACAAGTTTTGGCACAACTCGCCAACTTTGGCGCAAAGCCCGCACCTGCTTGGCCTGACGCTCTTTAATAAAATCGCGGAGTTCCGCACCGTTCAATATCTTCATTCTTAAATTATATCGCGAAGTATTGATTTTTTCAAACTCAATCAGTATAATTATAGAATAAACTAACGAAAGGAAAAAATGTATAATTACTCATATAATTCTTCACCAATGATGAATGACTCAGATATATTTGCTGGTCTTATGGCAGTTGCGGGTATTTTTTTCTTCGCCATTACAATTGGCGTAGCAATTTATGTCCTAATGTCTTGGCCTTTGTCAAAGATCTTCAAAAAGGCTGGCATTGAGTCTTGGAAGGCTTGGGTGCCATTCTTGAATATGTGGAAATTCCTCGAACTTGGTGGCTACAACGGCGCGCTTATACTATTGGGATTGATTCCGTATGTTGGAAGCATTGCTGTCAGCGTAATCAGCATTCTTGCAGCTAATGAAATCAGCAAGAAACTCGGTAAAGCAGACTCGTTCTTCCTTTACCCTCTTGGACTTTTAACTGCTGGAATCACTACTATAATTTGGTATTTCCAAATGGCAAATACTGAAAATCCATGGAATGATTCTCTCGGTAAAGAATCCTTAGCAAAAGGCACTATTCTTGGCTACAAAGTCGTTGAAGAAGAGCCTGCCGGAACCCCACAAGAGGCTATAATATCAGAAGAAAAGCCAAAAACAGAAGAAGCAGAAGTGGTTAAAGAATCAACCGAAAAGACAGAATAATCTCTACAACTATATAAAAATCCTTCCAAATAGTTATGGAGGGATTTTTATATAGTTATAAAAACTTTTTTATCTATAGATAAAATTATTTTTAACTATAGATAAATTTTATTTTGCCTATTGATAAAAATATTTTCAACTATAGCTCGAGTGGCTCTTGCTCAATTTCGAAACCAAATTTATCTCGTACCGCCTGCTTAATCTCAGCCCGCGCCAAGTCGAGATCGCTATAACTCTGCGCGGAAATATTGGTCAAAATCAGCGCGTTTTTATCGTGCGGGCGCATTCCGTGGAGTATTTTACCCCTTAGCCCCGCCCTATCAATCAGCCAGCCCGTCGGTATTTTACATTTATTTTGTTCATAAAAAATCGGCGCGTCGGGATGTTTAATTTTGAATTTCTCCGCCTCCTTACGAGAAAGTTCAACATTCTTAAAAAAACTCCCCGCACTTGGAATGTCGCTCGGGTCGGGCAGTTTTTCGCTCCGGAGATATATCACCGCGCGCATAATATCATTGGGCGTGAGATTTTGGCGAGGGATATTTTTCTGCTTAAAATATTCTTCAACAGAAATATAAAGATTTTCAGGCGGAGTAAAATGCTTATTAAATTTAAGCCTAACAGTGGTGATGAAATATTTGCCAGCCTTTTCTTCCCTAAAAATACTACTGCGGTAACCCAGCCGACACGCCTCGCGAGAAAAAGTCTCAATCTCGCCAGTTTCAAGATTAACCGCGTCCAATCCCTCAAAAATATCGACAGTTTCTTGACCATAAGCACCAACATTCTGAACAGCCAGCGCCCCAACTGTGCCCGGAATCATCACCATAGACTCACAACCGCTCAGATTTTCTTTTTCAATGATCTGGCGACAAAGTTTATCCCAGTTTTCACCTGCGCCAACAGAGAAAATCACCGATTCTTCATCTTCAAAAATCTTCTCTACGCCCAGAATCTCATTCTTAATCACCAGCCCATTAAAGCCCGCATCGCGGACAATCAAGTTGCTACCACCCCCAAGTATAAAAATCGGCAGACTGTTTTGATCGGCGAAATTGATCGCGGAACGGATCTGCTCTATACTATTACATCTGGTAAAATATCTAGCATTCCCGCCAAGTCTCATAGTTGTAAGACTAGCAAGATTAATGTTTTGCTCAATTAGGAGAGATTCAAATTCTATCATATTTTAGATTATATCATATATGGTATAATTGACGCAAGCATTTAGGCACAAAAGAAAACGCACCTGCCTGAGATGCGCTTTCTATGGTACGCCCGGCAAGATTCGAACTTACAACCGCTTGGTTCGAAGCCAAGTACTCTATCCAGTTGAGCTACGGGCGCGTATGTTTATATTTTATCATATCGAGAGCACAATTTCAAGTTATTTTTTGGATAATTTATAGATAGAGAGGTTTTCAAAGTAGGGTAAATTTTCTTGCTTTTGTTCAATAAACCTGTCCAAGAAATCAGGTTTTTTATCTTTATTCATTACAGCCAAGATGTCAGGCGTCTTAAAAATATCCGCACCAATAATTCGTCTTTCGAAGTTATTGATTGGAGCGTATCCACCACCGTAACTTCTTGCGTCTGGCGTAAAAATCCTAAAATCACAGCGCGAATCATTATATAATTCCAACTCCATAAATAGATAGATATCATCCATCACTACTGTATTTTTACCACAAATTGAAGCAATTTTGTCCATATTTTCCCGCGCATTAGATAGACGATAGTTCTGGAAATTAAAGTTACCAACGCGCCAAAGATTAAAGTTTCCGACAATCACAACCACAAGAATAGACACAACAATGACTAAACTTCGTCTTTTATTACTCAAAAGAAGTATTTTTGCTATACAAATCGCCAACACCAGATACGCCAAAATCACAAATTGAGACATATATCGCTCCACAAAAAACGGCTTTTTGAGCCAAATCGGCTGAGAAAGGACTATCGTAATCAAGAAAGGCACAAATGCCGAATGGAAAAGTATTTTGCTTTCAGAGAAATATTTTTTATTTTGAAGCACTAGCCATATCACTAAAGGTAAGCCTACAAGGGCAAAAATTGGCGCCACCGCCCCTACTGGCTGATAAAAGAACAAAAAATTAAACATATTTTCTATCTGAGAGAAGCCAATGTAATCACCGATACCCGAAGATGCGGAGTTTTTCAATTGAAAAATAAAACTTTGTAGCCAGGGAAGCCATAAAACAACCGCCAATACATATGACTTGAACCAATTTTCTTGCCAGATTTTGTAATTCTTCTGACTCAAATTCTTGCTGATTAAAATCAAAAAATGCGATAAAAATACGATCGCTAAAGTATAAAGCGTCCACATACCAGTAGCAACCAAGATGGCGTAGATAATCCATAATTTTTTAGATTTGGGAGTTTTTTGAGCCAAAAATAACGCATAAGTCGAAGCAACCGTGATCAAACTCGCAAGCGAGTACATCCTAATCTCGAATGAATATCTCAGCAAAAAAGGAGAAAATGCCACAACAGCGCCTGATATTATAGCCATTTTCCGCCCAAAAATACTCTGCGTAAACTTCATCGCCACAAAAATCGAAAGAATGAAGAAAATCACACTTAAAATCCTAAGTCCAAAAAAGTTCCACCCAACAAGATTTCCCCATAAATTCAAAATCAAGTAGTAAAACGGCGGATGAGCGTCAACAGAGGTAAGGCTAACCGTTTCCGAAAAACTTTTACCTTTAGTTATCCAGATGGAATAACTTTCATCAAACCAAACTTGCTGGCGCGATGCCAAAATCAACGCCCAAACAGACGCAAAAATTAAGATTGCCGCAACTAAAATTTTGTATTTTTTCTCTTTTGAGATTTTATCCCAAAAATTTCGAGCACTCTTCATAAGCATAATTATATCACCTCGAAGATCATTTAACAATGCTTCGCGCTACCTATCACTCGGCAGCGGAAATTGTAGCGCAAAGGCTTCGACCTCTTTTTTCAATTCCACCAATTTTTCTTCATCATTTCGAAATTCGATGGCAAGTTTCATCCACTCGGCAATTTGCGACATATGCTCAGCGCGAAGTCCACGAGAAGTGATGGCAGGAGTGCCGAGGCGGATTCCGCTCGGCGCAAACATCGAAAGCGTATCATTAGGGATCGAATTAGCGTTGAGCGTCAGGCCAATTTTGTCCATCGCAATCTCAGCCGTTTTGCCATCAATGCCAAAACTTCCGTAAATATCAGCAAGGATCAAATGATTCTCGGTTCCGTTGGTTATAAGTTTAAAGCCCCGCCTCTTCAACTGCTCAGCAAGTTCTTTGGAATTTTCTAAAATTTGCTTAGCGTATTCTCGAAATTCAGGTTGAAGCGCTTCAAAAAACGCCACCGCCTTAGCCGCAATTGAGTGCATTTGCGGACCACCCTGCGTACCAGGAAAGACGCTGCGGTCGATGAGGGTCGGGATATTTTCGAGCGTTTTTTCTGGCGCACGAAGTGGATTCGAAACTGTTCCGCGCGACAAAATCAGCCCGCCGCGAGGCCCGCGAAGAGTTTTGTGCGTGGTTGTCGTGATGACGTGAAAGCCGTAGTCGAAAGGATTTTCGCTCACGCCCGCCGCGATGAGTCCTGCAATGTGCGCCATGTCGGCCATCAGGAGCGAGCCGTGTTTTTGGCCAATCTCAGCAATTCGTGCGTAGTCAATTTTGCCAGGATAAGCAGAAAATCCCACCAGAATAATTTTGGGCTTATGCTTGTCGGCCAACTTTTCAATCTGAGCGTAGTCAATTTCACCATTTTCATCCAAACCGTAACGAATAAAGTTGTAGATTTTGCCACTTCTAGTCACAGGCGAGCCGTGAGTTAAGTGACCGCCTTGCGCAAGATCCATGCCGAGAACGGTGTCGCCAACTTCGAGCCAAGCGTTATACACAGCCTCATTGGCGTTAGCGCCAGAGTGCGGCTGAACATTGGCGTGATCTGCGTTAAAAAGTTGCTTAGCTCGCTCGATCGCCAAAGTCTCCACGATATCGGTATTTTCTTGCCCTCCATAATAGCGCTTACCGGGGTAGCCTTCAGAATATTTATTAGTAAAAACCGACCCAAGCGCATCGAGAACTTGGCGCGAGACATAATTCTCGCTCGGGATCAACTCCAACCCTTCGCGCTGGCGAGTTTCTTCAGATTTAATCGCGTTAAAAATTTTTTCGTCCATAAATAACAATCTCCTTAATTTTAACTTTATTTTCGAATAATTTTTACGCTACAACATTATGCCATTATACAACAAAATCCACAAAAAATCTATAAATCAAAATTAAGCTTTATTTTTTAATAAATACACTACGTGAAAGAGAAGTACTACGCCAGTTATGGCGAGAGCGATTGCAGAAATAGTCCCTCTATCCTTAGTAAAACCGGTATTTGGGGCTTTAACTTCTTCTATCGTAAGCTCAGTGCCAGAAGGATAAGCCTCAACTTCGATCTTAGTATTGGTGTCACCACTATCTTCAACCAGCTTTTCGTTTATTTTAGAAATAAAATCAGCCGTATTTCCTGAAATAGAAACATTTGCAGAGACAGTTTTGGATAGAATCTCCTTTCCGCCTTTCTTTATCTTGAGAATATATTCAACCTGTGGCAATTTACCGCTATTTTCGATAAAGTATTTTTTACCAGCGTCGGACAACCCTATATTTATGCCTCTAAGGCTAGAAACTATCTTCGGCGAAGCCTGTTCAGCAACAATGAATGATATTTTAGATTCATCAAGGTTTTTTAGCTTTGGCAAATAAGCATCTTGCGCGCCACTAATAATTAAGCCGTGGCGATTAACTGGAGTGCTCTCATCATAAACAAAGTTTGATAATTCTCGGGTCTTATCCGACTGTTTGATGAATTTAAGAGGAGAATTGTCAGGCAAAGATACCTCAATCTCACCATCTTCACCAAGTATTTCCTGAAGCCTAACACCGATAGTAAGAAGTATTTCATTCCTATTCAAATCAAACCTAGTAGTAGAATGCGTTAAATCAGTAGTATATTTGGTTTTGCTCCACGCAGCAACATCATAGCTCTTGGATGCAACCTCCACATCATTAACTCTAACCCACGCCCTAGTTGTATACTGCTTATTAGCTATGGAAAGCTGTACTGTTCTCTTGGTATTAGTTAAATTAAAAACTATACTATGAAAACTCTTGGCAACATCATTAAAAGTAACTGTATACTTATATCTATAGTTGTCCTCAGGCCTCAAGTCAGACACGTCTACAGTCTTGCCGTCCTGGTACTTTCTACTCCCAGCAATGATATTATCATTATCTTTTTGGAGACGACCAACAACCTTACCTTCCATAACAATATCTTGACTTGCCATTTCCGGCAGAGCATGCGTCTCAAAGGTAAAATAATCATCCGGAAAAACCTCATCGTCAATCTCAAACTTTAGATTAAATTTAGATATTGGCGGATTCACTCCAGTTGGAGCGGTAGAATTGGGATTATCATGAATCTGTATCTCTACATTTGTTTTTACATCAGAAATCTGTGCGGCATAAGTACGCCTATCCGCGCCAACCATAACGCCACCAAGTGCGGCCAAAACTGCAATAATCGATAAAATTTTTACTCTTCTCATAATTGTTAAGCTTATTATATCATAATGCCTTCCAGAATGAAAGCCTGAATTTATTCCAATTCTAGATATAGCAACCAACAGCACAACTATAACAAGCTCTTATTTCTATATAATAAAGTCCTTGCGCTAAATATATCAAATATGATATAATCACATTATGAAAAACGAGCAAGCCTATTTAGAGAAAATCGGAAACTTAATTCAAGAAACGCGTGCGCATCGCGGACTAACACAGACAGAATTGGCGGAAAAAGTCGGCACTTCGCAAAGCGCAATCAACCGTATCGAAAGTGGCAAGCAAAATATCACGCTAGAAATGCTAGCGCGTATATCAGAAGAACTTTCAAGCGAGATCGTATCTGTTAATTCACAAAAAAAGACCAACTTTCGTGTCCGTGGCGGGAGAGAATTGAGCGGAGAAATCACCGTCAACACAAGCAAAAACGCAGCCGTCGGACTGCTCTGTGCAAGCCTTCTCAACAAAGGAAAAACGACTCTAAGACGCGTAGCAAGAATCGAAGAGGTCAACCGTATCATCGAAGTCTTGAACTCAATCGGCGTCAAAACTCGCTGGCTCAACGAGCAAAACGATCTAGAAATTATACCACCAAGTGAATTGAACTTCGAAAATATGGACATTGCTGCGGCTAAAAAAACCCGCTCGATCCTGATGTTCTTAGGGCCGCTTCTTCATCAGTATTCGCACTTCAAAATTCCATTTTCTGGCGGATGCAATCTTGGCGCACGTACAGTTGAGCCGCATCTTTCTGGACTAAGATTCTTTGGCTGTAGCGTTGAGTCGATGAGTGATTTTTATGAAGTTAAAAATTCCCTCCAAAAAGTAAAAGATGCAATTCTTCTCACTGAGCGTGGCGACACTACTACTGAAAATGTGATTATGGCGGCAGCTCTGAGTGGTCAAACTATCACCATTCGCAACGCCAGCCCCAATTATATGGTGCAGGATTTGTGCTTCTTCCTTGAAAAATTAGGTGTTAAAATTGAGGGTATCGGCACGACAATTCTCACCATTCATGGACTCGACAAAATTGAAAAAGATGTTGAATACTTCGTTAGCGAAGATCCAATCGAAGCGGTAACCTTTGTGGCGGTGGCGCTGGTGACCAATTCTGAGATAACGATTAGGCGTGCGCCAGCAGAATTTACAGAACTTGAACTCGCCATTCTCAAAAATATGGGTGCCGAATTTGAAATTTCGCCAGAATATTTTTCTCGAAACGGCAAAACCCGCCTCTTCGATATTGTTGTAAAAAAATCAACACTTCACGCACCAAAAGACAAACTTCACTCACTGCCCTTCCCAGGTGTGAATATGGACAATTTGCCATTTCTTGGGCTCATCGCAACAGTAGCGGAAGGCAGAACACTTCTTCACGACTGGAGTTATGAGAATCGCGCGATTTACTTCACCGAACTCTCAAAATTAAACGCCCAGATAGAAATGGTTGATCCGCATCGCGTCTATATCTCTGGCCCAACCCGCTGGAAGCCAGCCGATGTCGTGGCGCCACCCGCACTTCGCCCGAGCGTGGTCGTTTTGATCGCAATGCTCGCCGCCGAAGGTACTTCAATCCTGAGAGATGTCTACAACATCAATCGTGGCTACGAAGATTTTGCTCAAAGGCTCAACTCTCTCGGCGCCCAGATAGAAACTATCACTATTTAAAAATCTCCGCTCGAACTCTCGGGCGGTTTTTAATAAGTTTCAGAGACAAACAAAAACCGCGCTCGAAACTTCGAAACGCGGCTTATTTTCAACTTGGGGCGAATGATGGGGTTCGAACCCACGGCCTCCGGAGCCACAATCCAGCGCTCTAACCAGCTGAGCTACATCCGCCAAGCCTTTTAATTTTAACATAAAATTTTGATTATTTCAAGACAAGTTTGCGGTGATTTTATCTAAAACTTCGGTTTAACGTTAAAAAATCTGCTCGAAGTTGCTGGCGCGCTAGAAGCACCATTTCCGCCAACATGAAATCCTGCCATCCCAGACTGGGTGACGCCAGAAAAATCTTTCTTTTCACTACGGCGCATAGCAACTCGGGTGGAATTCTCAACCTGCCAAGGTTTAAGTGAAGAACTCCGACGATTACCAGTGCCAACACCATCCTCTCGACTGCCCGCAATTCTTCTATTACTTTCTGAATTTTCTTCTCTAATTTGCCGATTGTCCAAAATCCGCTTACGAGTAGACTCAACACTTTGAAGAACGGCACCGCGACGAGTCATATCATTCCGCCCCAATATTGACTGGGAGTATTGCCCCACGCGAGAATTTCGATAATCCACACTCTGCCGCTGGGCAAAAGTCCGACCACCACCACTCGCACCAAAACTTGCTCCATTTTGCGTTTTGGCATATCCGCTAGTATGTGCGACATCTTCCAACTTAGCCCGCGTGATATAAGAGTTCATTTTCATAATAAAATTTTACCATAAGCAGTGGTTTTTAGCAAATTTCAAGCAAAAACTATTGAAATTCAAAATCCAATTTGCTATAATTGTAATATGCGGGCGTCGTATAACGGCTAATATACCTGCCTTCCAAGCAAGTGATGAGAGTTCGATTCTCTCCGCCCGCACCATTTGATCTTTTTTGTTTTAGTGAAAACTCTCGAATTTCGGGAGTTTTTGCTTTTTTGAAAAATTTGAATTTTGAAAAATTTTGTGCTAAAATGGTAGTGGTCAGCCCCCGTAGCTCAGTGGATTAGAGTAAGAGGTTTCTACCCTCCTGGCCGTAGGTTCGAATCCTACCGGGGGTACCAAATTTTACACTTGATTTTTACTAAATTTTGCGGTAAAATATCAATATTGGGCCAGTAGCTCAGCTGGTTAGAGCACCTGCCTCTTAAGCAGGGTGTCGAGGGTTCGAGCCCCTCCTGGCCCTCCAAAATAAAAGTCCAACTTTTCTGCAGAGTTGGATTTTTATTTTCGAACTTTTTTGGTCGCTTTGCCGTTTTTAAGGATTTTGTAATTTCGATGAAAAATTAAATTTATCCAAAAAACTTGATAAAGTTGCGCCGATAACTGCCCTACAGCAAGCGCAAAAGGAGTAATCGGAGATAAAATCACCACCAAAATCAAGCGAAAAATCATAGCCGAGAATTTAACCGCAGTCGTTTTGACGGCGGAATATTTAAGCTGGAGGAAGTCCATCTTCAAGCGATATTGCGGATAAAAACAATAGGCGATATATTCAATACCTGTATAAATCACCGCTAGCACCAAATTTAATTGATAAAAATTCTTCATTACAACAAACCCCACCACAGAAGTCGCCACTAGAACAGCAATCAAAACATACGCATCTCGAAAACTCGTCTTAAAGTTCATCCGATTTTTAGCAATATCAATCTTGGCCTTAGTTTGAATCGCGGTCGACACATCCCACTGGATATCGGTCACGAGAGTCGCAAAAGTGATCGCAAGCGCATATTCTGCGCCAAAAGAAAACGCCTGCCCAATCCCCAAAAGATAGACAAAAAATAAAACAGAATTCTCCAAAATATCCATTGAATTAAGTCGAGCAGCGCTTAAGACATTAAATTTAATCTTCGAAAAGCGTAATTCTCTCCGCACAATCACCAGCGCGGCCGACAAAATCATCATCAGCGTAAATCCAACAATCACCCATTTATTTTTAGTCAGCAGAGAAGAACCGATCAGGCAAACAAAATTAACTGAGTTAAAAATTGTAGAATATTTATTCGCTAAAGTGTTTTTGTCGGCGTAATAAAGTTTTTCTATAATCATCATCACGATCAACTGGATCCAAAGTTGAAGCACGATATAAAGAGAAAATTCGCGATAGATCTGCGGATCCATATTCATAAATCTAATAAATCCGTCGATATTGAGCGCCAAAATACCAAAAATCACGCCAGATATAAGCGCACCGACAATAATTCCAGCATCGGCAAGTTGCGAATTGCGAGTTTTAGTAGCAAGAAGATTTCCGCCAACCGCAAAAATATCCTTAAGTAAAAGCCACAAAAATTGAAGCGGATAAGTCAAAGAAAAAATATTCACCAAATTAGCGTCAAGAATTACGCCGAGCAAAAACCAAGACGCGATCGGGCTGAGCGACGCCAAAGAAAGGTCGAATCCAATTTTGAAGAGTTGCTTCATTGACTAGCGCGCCATTTCTTTCACGATTTCAGCGCCAATCTCAATATTGGAGCCGGCGGAAATTTCACCAGAGAGCATTTTTCGCGCAACGGTGTTTTCGACAACTTTTTGGATTACGCGGCGCATCGGTCGCGCGCCCATTACTGGATTGTAGCCAAGATCGGCGAGCAGACTCTTTGCCTCAGGCGAAACAGAAACGCTAATCTTTTGCTGAGCGAGAGTTTTGTTAACGCCAGCGATCATCAAATCTATAATTTCAAGCAAATTATCTTTGCTCAAAGGCTCAAATACGACGATTTCGTCAAAGCGATTAAGAAATTCTGGCTTAAACTCACGGCTTTCGATCAAATCTTGAAGAATAATCGGCTCAGCCGAATTCGCGTCATAACCTCGAGAAATCAACTCCGAAATCCGCGCCGCGCCCGCGTTGGATGTGGCGATAATTATGGCATCACGGAAGGAGATCTCGCGATTCTTCTCATCACGCAAAATACCCTCATCCAAAACTTGAAGAAGCGCAGTCAAGACATTGGGATGAGCCTTTTCAATCTCGTCCAAAAGCACAACCGAAAACGGCTTCTTCATCATCTGCGCAGTGAGCGAATTGGCATCCTGCGAGCCATCTGCAATCAGGCGAGCGACATCTTCTGCGCGGACAAATTCATTCAGGTCGAGGCGCACGATATTTTCTTCACCATTAAAATAAATCTCCGCCAGCGCCTTAGAGAGTTCGGTTTTACCCACACCAGTCGGCCCGAGAAAAAGAAATGTTCCGATCGGACGGTTTTGGTTGCGCACGCCAGTTCTCGCTCGTCGAAGCGCATTCGAGACAGCAGAAACAGCCTTTTCTTGACCAATCATTCTCTGATGAAGCAAGTTTTCAAGATTGAGCAAAGTAGACTTCTCGCTCTCGGAATTAGAGGATGCTACCTTGACATTCATAGTTTTTTCGATCGCTCTCTCCACCGCTTGCGCATCAACTATACCGCCCTCCGCAAAGCCAGTAGCCATTTCAAGAAGTCGTACCGCACGGCCCGGCATTTCAAGATCGAAGATATATCTTTGGCTCAGATTAAACGCCTGCTTCAACGCTTGATATCGGTAAAAAACTTTATTTTGGTTTTCGAAAAGGATCAACTTATCTTCCATCACCGCCAAAGTTTCTTCGAACCCAGCAGGCAAAACTTGGAGTCGATTAAGTGCCCCCGCAAGCGCCGGATTTTTAGCAGAAATCTGAAGGAAGCGCTGCTCATCCATTGTCAAAATCATCCGCACACGACCCGCCTCAATAATCGGTAGAAGAACATTCGAAATATCAACCGAGCCAACACCTTCTTCGAAAAACAATTGCGCGTTATCAAGACACAAAATTATATTTTTAGCAGAATACGCCTCAACCAAAATATGATTAATAAGGCTCTCAATCTCGCCTCGACCTGGAGCCGCGCTAATCAGACTGCTTGCGTCCAACGACACAACCTGACGGTATTGCAGAGTGGCAGGGACTTTAGAATTCCCGTCCAAAATTTTATGAGCGAATGCATTAACTACGGTAGATTTGCCTACACCATCAGGTCCAATCAACGCGACATTTTGGCGACCGTTCTTAGAAAATTGCTCAACCATTCTATCAACCAATTCGTGATGCTGCTCCAAGTTAGAACTCATCAAAATATTGCCAGACACAGCCCTAGAAATATTCTGGCCAAATCTGTCCAACATTGGCGTCCAGCCAAAACTCCAATCGCGCGCCAGTCCGCCATCCCTAACAGGAATCTTGGCCCTGTCAATTAGAGAAAACAGATGGTCATGCCAAGCGACGCCTCTCTCGAGATCCCCAAAATCAATCCGAAATTGCGCCAAAAGTTTTTCATGTTCGGGGTAATTTTTTACAATTGCCAGCGCAAGAACCGATCCAGAGATAGTATTTGTGTGTAGTTTTTTATGAATCTCCAGCGCTGTTTGAAAAATATTTTCGGGCGAATTTTGTGGTAATCCAGCCAAACTTTCAATAGTGGTTTTACCCAGACCAAATCGGGCCACAATAAATTGCCCACCGCTCGATTCCATTACAATTTTAGCAATCTCCGTAGAAGTCACGCTACTTGATATTTTACCAATAATATTGCTTGATAATAAATCTTCAATTTTAGAAGATCCAGAAATTGGATTCAATCTGTGGAGTTCGCCGGCCCGCCAATTTAATATAGCAGAAATAACCGGCCAAATAGACAAGACCAGCCAGCCCAATTTTTGCCCAGATAGAATCAATGTAATTCCGCCTAAAATCAACGCCCATTTAGCAATTTTAAGTACGAGAATCCACGGCTTTAAGCCAACTTCAAGGCGAGATTTCTTCGCTCTGATAGAGTTATAAATTTGACTCATCTTTCTACACTCCTTGATTTTTCAAGATTAAAAATCTGTCGAAGTTTAGGCATTTTAGGCGTCCATCCAACAAAAAACATAATCACAAGCAAAATCGGTAAAATCGGTAAAATCGGATGGAGCAAAAGCAAAAACATCCCCCAAATAGCCTTAGCAGAAATCCAAATCACGCCAACCGCCATCATAATCGTGCGTAAAAAAGCCCCGACAAACCGCGAGAACAGCTTGTCCATCGCACGCCTAAACCACACTTCAAGAGAGCCTCCGCTACTTCCACCAGCATCAATTTGCCTAAATGGCGAGAACCAAGTCTTCACTAAAAGCCCAAGAGAAAAAGTATCCATCGAGCGCTCCAAGCCATCCAAAATCCGCTCCGCGCGCCACGCCCAACCTTTTCCATACCACCAAGAAATAAAAGCCATAAGCATATTAAGATTATACGCCAAAATCTGATTTTTTTCAACAATTTTTATGATTTTTGTGTTATAATTGAAGTAGGCTTTTTAGCCTTTTGAATGATATTAAACTTGATAAATTTGTTTTACAAATACTGAAAGGAACTTTATGGAAATACTTCTTCTCATCGCTGGTCTTGCGGCTGGTGGCGGTGGTGTTTTGGCGTATGAAAAGGTAAAAAGCGCCAACGCTCGCAATAATTCCGACAAAATTATCGCTGAAGCCAAGAAAAAATCAGCAGAAATCTTAGAGCGTGCTAATGAAAAAGCGCTAAAAATCACATCTGATGCACAAAAAGACGACAATGAGCGTCGCGCTGAAATCCGCAAGATGGAAAATCGCCTTGCTGAGCGCGAAAATAACCTCGACAAAAAACTCGACCAACTCGATAGTCGCGCCGAGAAACTTCGAAATTCAGAGATTGAAGTCGAAAATCTCAAAAATGAAGTGCTCGAAATTCGCAATCGCCAATCGGAGAAACTAGAGAAAATCGCTAAACTCTCCAAAAAGGAGGCAGAAGAAAAACTTCTCGTCTTAGCAGAAAAAAATATGAAGCAAGATATGATCAATCTTGTAGCAAAACTCCAAAAAAATGCCACCGAGGACGCTGAAACTCGCGCTCAAACGATTCTCGTGAGCGCAATGGAAAGGATTTCGAGCGAGGTCACCGCTGATCGCACTGTCACCGCCCTCAAACTTCCAGATGACGAAATGAAGGGTCGAATCATCGGCAAAGAAGGCCGCAACATCCAAGCAATTCAGCGCGCCACCGGTGTTGATGTGCTGGTTGACGATACTCCCGGAATGGTGGTTTTGTCCAGTTTCGACCCTGTTCGACGCCAGATTGCGCGACTTTCTTTGGAAATTTTAATGAAAGATGGTCGGATTAACCCTGCTCGAATCGAAGAAGTTGTCGAAAAGGCCGAGCGAGAAATCAACAAAGAGATCAACCGCGCAGGAGAAGATGCCGCGCGCGAAGTTGGCGTCTTTGGCCTACCCCGAGAGATGCTCCGCCTGCTTGGAGAACTCAAATTCCGCACAAGTTATGGGCAAAATGTCCTCAAACACTCCACAGAAATGGCCAATATCGCCGGCCTAATTGCCGAAGAAATTGGCGCAAATGTAAAAATCGCCAAAACTGCCGCCCTATTCCATGATGTCGGTAAAGCCGTAACTCATAAAATTGAGGGTAAGCACGCGCAAATTGGAGCAGAACTCGCCGAAAAATACGGCATGGATCCACGCGTTGTCAACGCTATTGCCGCACACCACGACGATGTTGAGGCAACCACTCCAGAGGCGATTATTGTTAAAATTACAGACGCAATGAGTGCGGCTCGACCTGGCGTCAGGAATGCCGCCGCAGAAAATTTTGCCGAGAGAATGCGAGAACTCGAAAACGTAGCAACCTCCTTCGATGGGATTGAAAAGGCTTACGCAATCAGCGCCGGTCGTGAAATCCGCGTGATTGTTCGCCCAGAAAAAGTCGATGATCTCAGCGCGATCAAACTTGCCCGTGATGTTGCCAACAAGATTGAAAGCACAATGCAATATCCTGGCGTAATCAAAGTCAACATCATCCGTGAAACTCGTGCGATCGAATACGCTAAATAAAATTAAAAACTTCGCTCTACTCGGGCGAAGTTTTATTTTTCTTGAAGTTTAATAGATTAGAAACTGACAGCAATGCGCAAAATTTCTTCATTAGAAAGTTCTTCCGCACCAGAAATTTCGAACATCCGACCACCGTTAACCCACACGGCCGAGCCATCTTTTTTATACACGGTCAGACCTTTTTCACGATAAGTTGTATAATCTTCTCCCCACTTTGTCAATACATAATTTTCAAGAAGTGAAGCAGAATCCCAAGAAGATTGTATCTGTTTAATCTCATAGTTCTTGTTATTATTGGAGAATCTCATTACTATTGACTTTCCATCAAAATATGGCAATTCCTTCAACCTGAAACCTTCTGGCTGAAAAGAAGGAATTGTAGCAGAAAATCCACTCTGCGCGGAAGCAACTTGAGCAGAAATTTGTGGTAAATTCATTAAAATTCCAGCACCAACAATGATCGCCACAGCAAAAACTCCACCAAAAATCCACCACGCTCGACGCGATTTCTTCTGGGTTTTTTGTTCGATTTGCTGCTCTTTAGCCACGCGATTCAAGGCAGACGCAATCGCATTCTGCTTAATCTCTGCCATTGACGGTAAAATTTTGTCAGAATTCTTAGCCTGGATTTGCGCAATTGCCTGGGCTTGAATTGGATGGATTTTATACGGAGCAATCTCTTCAGATTTTTTGTCTTTCGAAGAGGAATTTTCCGCGCGGGTCACACCTTCAACCTTTCTTGAAATTGGCTGAATCACCGCTGATCCACTTCTGCGCAGAATTTTGCGAGAGTTTTCAGCGTGATATTTTTTAACTTCCGCCAAAGATGCCAACTTTCTCTCTTCAGCATAATCGTGGCGACGCTTAAACTGCTCAATAGCGATCTGCTCAGAAGTCTTCTTCTCGGGCATTCGCACAAATTTTCTGTTCAGGGTTTGTGACTTTTGGGGTGATTGATGGATATTTTTTGCTTCAAAAACTGGAGCCTTAGGCTCAACTACCTCCAACAATTGTCCAGTTTCGGCATCATATCGCCTGCCATTTACAATTATTTCTTTCATCTCATCTCCAATTAACTTACGCTTATTTTATCATAAAACTTACGCTTTTTCAAGATTTTTGAGCAAAATAAAACCACCCCAATTTAATGGAGCGGTTTTATACTTTCAAAAACTAATTGCCGAAAGGTCGAGCAAGTTCAAGTTCTGGGTTGGCTTCGGCGATTCGCATCAACTCGTTGTATTTAGCAACGCGGTCGGTGCGTGAGAGCGAGCCAGTCTTGATCTGACCACAACCCAAGCCAACAGCAAGGTGCGAGATTGTGGTGTCCTCAGTTTCACCAGAGCGATGGCTCATTACGGTGTTGTAGCCGTTGCTTTGTGCCAATTTGACAGCGGCGATCGTTTCAGAAAGCGATCCGATCTGGTTTGGCTTAATCAAAATTGCGTTAGCGACACCAAGATCGATTGATTTTTGGAGCAATTTTGAGTTTGTCACCATCAAGTCGTCGCCGACCAATTGGATTTTATTGCCTAATTTTTCAGTCAAAAGTTTCCAGCCGTCCCAGTCGTTTTCCGCCAACCCGTCTTCGATTGAGGTGAATGGATATTTTGAAGTCAAATCTTCATAAAACGCAATCATCTCTTCGCTTGAAAGTTTAACGCCGTTAGCCTTGAGATCGTATTGATCTTCTTTATAGAATTCTGTCGAAGCAGGGTCGGACGCGAACGCGATATCTTTACCGAGTTCATAGCCAGCATCAGCGATTGCTTGAGAAATCAATTGAAGTGGCTCTTCGTTGCCGTTTTGAACTTTTGGAGCATAACCACCTTCATCACCAACAGTAGTAGGGTAGCCTTTGCTCTTGAGAACTTTGGCGAGAGCGTGGAAAGTTTCTGCGCCCATTTGTACTGCTTCAAAAATAGTTTTTGCGCCAACTGGCATAATCATGTACTCTTGAATATCAGTTGCCCAACCAGCATGCGCACCACCGTTCATCACATTCATCATTGGAAGCGGAAGGCTTGGCTTGGAGTTGGTTTTTTCAGCGATATATTGCCAAAGTTCAATGCCTTTTTCAGCAGCGACCGCCTTAGCAACCGCGAGCGAAACCGCTAAAACAGCGTTAGCACCAAGATTAGATTTGTTATCTGTGCCGTCGATGTCGAGCATAATTTGGTCGATCTCTTCTTGGTTTTCAGCATTTTTGCCAATCAAAGCCTCACGGATCGCACCGTTCACATTATCAACTGCCTTAGTTACAGCTTTTCCAACGTAAGCGTCACCGCCATCGCGAAGTTCAAGCGCCTCACCAGAACCAGTCGAAGCACCGCTCGGAACAGCCGCGCGACCCATTGCGCCACTTTCCAAAATTACATCGGCCTCCACGGTAGGATTACCGCGCGAGTCCAAAATTTGTCGTCCTTTAATCTCTTTAATTATGTATTCCATACTCCTATTTTACGCCTTTTAAGCGAAGCGGTCAAGGTTTTTTGATCGAAAATTTCACTTCAAAAAAAATAAAAACCGCCCCGCTTTCCACGAGAGGCGATTTTGAAAATCGAATTTGGCACGGACAGAGAGACTCGAACTCCCGACACCAGGTTTTGGAGACCTGTGCTCTACCAACTGAGCTATGCCCGTATGCTCACAATTTTAGCATACTTTTTATAAAATCTCAACCGATTTAACGCATAAAATGTTATAATATATTATATGAGCAAAGAGAAATTTAGCGGGCTAAATAAACAACAAGTCCAAAAACAGATAGAACTCGGAAATACTAACAATTTTACGGCATCGACCAGCAATTCTAACTGGGATATTTTTAAGCGGAATGTCTTCACGCCGTTCAACTTTTTGAACTTCGCTATTGCCGTGGCGCTGGCACTGGTTGGTGCTTGGACAAATATGGTCTTCATTGCCGTGATTGCCGTCAACGCCATCACTGGAATCTTAACAGAGATTAGAGCCAAGAAGATGATCGACAAACTCAATCTTTTGTCCAAAGAAAAAGTCACCGTGCTTCGTTCAGGAAGAAAACAACAGATCAATCCAGAAGAGATCGTTCTCGGCGACATCTTAGAACTTTCTGCCGGCGAGCAAATCCCAAGCGACGCCATCGTGATTAAAGGTATGGCAGAAGCCAACGAGGCGATGCTCACAGGTGAGTCCGACTTGGTGCTTAAAGAATTGGATGCGGAAGTCTTATCTGGAAGTTTTTTGGCCAGTGGTAAGATCTTGGCGCGCGTACATAAAGTCGGCGCCGACAATTACGCCAACAAACTTATGGTTGAGGCTAAAACACTCAAGCCGATCAATTCGCAAATTCTCTTCTCTCTTAACAAAATTGCCGGCTTCACTAGTAAAATCATCATCCCTCTTGGTCTTGCTCTGTTTTTTGAAGCGTGGCTGATTTACTTTGCTAAGCACACCCCACACAAAGGTAGCGAGATTAAAAACGCTGTAATTTATACAGCAGCCCCACTTCTCGGAATGCTCCCTAAAGGCATTGCCCTTCTTACAATTACTTCTCTCCTCACAGCCGTGATTAAGTTAGGACTTCGTAAAGTTCTCGTTCAAGAAATGTATTCTGTCGAAACTCTAGCCCGTGTCGATACGCTATGTCTCGACAAAACCGGCACAATAACAGAGGGAAAAATGAAGGTGGCAGGCTTTTATAATTTAAGCAAAAAATTCTCCGAAGACGATACGGAAAAAATCATCGCCGCGTATATGAGTTTTTCAGAAGACAACAACCCAACCGCTCAGGCCATCAGAAAGAAATTTAGTAAAACTTCACACGATTTTGAGGCTTCTAACATAATCCCATTCTCGAGCGATCGCAAATGGGGTGCGATGGAGATTTCAGGTGTTGGCACGATAATTCTTGGGGCGCCAGAATTTATCTTTTCTAAATTGCCTAAAGAAGCGATTGAAGCACAATCTCGAGGCTCTCGCGTTTTGGCGGTAGCGGTTTCTTCAAGCAAAATTGACTCGCATAAAATCTCATTGCCATCCAAAATTTCAAAACTTGCCCTGCTCGAAATTCTCGACCCAATCCGTGATGGTGCCCGAGAGACGCTCGAATATCTCCGCTCACAGCAAGTAGATCTTAAAATCATCTCTGGCGACAACCCCGTGACTGTTTCTTTTATTGCTAAGGAGGCAGGCTTTGACAACTTTGAGAATTTTGTCGATTGCTCCAAAATCTCAGATAAGGAACTTCAAAAAATCGCCACCAAAACAGCAATCTTTGGTCGAGTTTCTCCGCATCAAAAGAAATTGCTCGTCCAAACGCTCAAAAATGCTGGTCGCACAGTCGCGATGACAGGTGATGGCGTCAATGATATCTTGGCGCTTCGTGAAGCGGACTGCTCAATCGTAATGGCTGAAGGCGATCCCGCAACTCGCCAAATAGCCAACCTCGTGCTTCTCAATTCAGACTTTAACGATATGCCAGAAATTCTGTTCGAAGGCCGCCGCGTGGTCAACAACATCTCCCGAATCGCCCCAATCTTCTTCATCAAGACAATCTATTCGTTTATTTTGGCGATAATTTGCATGATTTCGATTTTGTTTGGCGGAGATGCGCTAATGATTTTCCCGTTCATTCCGGTCCAAATTACATTAGTAGATCAAATTATCGAAGGCTTCCCGCCATTTGTGCTGACCTTCGAAAAAAACGACAAGCCAGTCGAGAAAAACTTTTTACGAAGTTCCCTTCTTGCAGCGTTACCAAGTGCCTTGATGGTGGTGTTTAGCGTGATTTTTATTCGAATTTTTGGCTCACAAAACGGCTGGACAAGCGAGGCGATATCAACAACGCAATATTACCTTTTAGGCGTGATCGGGTTCTTTAGCGTGGTGCGTGCAAGCCTTCCGCTCAACCTTTGGCGAAGTCTGCTTCTCATTTGGACAATTTTCGCATTTACTGCCACGGCGATCTTCTTCCGCCCACTACTTGAAATTGGCCTACTCACCTCTCAGACATTCCCTATTTTTGCGGTGCTTTCAAGTATTTTCGCACTAATTTTCTTGGCGACCAACTTGAATTTGGGCAAAATTCGTGATAAAATTAAAGCATAAACTGATTAAAGGAGGACTATGGCGACTATCGACCAGCAATTTGTAGAATATATCGTAAAAAATCTCGTTGAGAATCCAGAGGCCGTGCAAGTTGAACGCACTATTGATGAAAAAGGAGTTTTGTTGACTTTAACCGTTGGTGATGAGGATCTTGGACGAATCATCGGCCGTCGTGGTGCAACTGCTCAGAGCCTTCGAAATCTACTTCGCGCTTTGGGAGTAAAGAATGATGCGCGCTATAATCTAAAAATTGTTGAAAATTCCGCTCCAAAAGAAACTGTTGTGGAAAACTCAACAGATAAGCCTGTGGAAAACTCGGCAAATTCTGAAAATTTCACAGAAAAAACTCGAAAAGCCCTTGCAGAACTCGATGACTTTGATGTATAATATAAATTAGTTCAAACATAAGCGTTAAGTGGAGTTTCGCTTATAACAATTGAACTGCGGAAAAACAAAAGCTCTATGCGAGCAAACTACAAGTTTGAGAGCTTATACTTATCAAAAACCCTGCCTTTTCATCTCCTGGCGGGATTTTTGATTTTTATTAGAATTTGCCAAAATTATCAAAATATGCTAAAATATAAATATGTTAATTTTAGTTCACGGACTCGGTCAAGATAAAAACTCTTGGGCAAAAGTCTCCAAGAATCTTCATCAGGAATCTGTAGCGCTAAGCCTGCCAAGTATTAGTGATTTTGATAGTCTCTATAAAATATTTGAAGAAGAATGCAATAAATTTGAGGAAAAACTCACGCTATGCGGATTATCTCTTGGCGGTTTATTATCTCTAAAATACGCCATAAATAACCCTCATAAGATAAATAAACTCATTCTAATCGCTACGCCTTACAAGATTCCAAGATTCTTGTTTTCGATTCAGTCGACAATATTCAGAATGCTTCCAATATCTTTTTTCAAAAAAATGAATCAAAGTAAAGAAAATGTTCTATCTTTAACCAATTCATTAAAAAATATAAATCTTGAAGACAACCTCAATGATATTGCCACGGAAACGTTAGTTGTAGTCGGAGAAAAAGACTTCGCCAATAAAAAATCTTCGAAGAAAATGAGCCAACTATTGTCAAAGTCCACTCTCGAAATCATCCAAAGTTCTGGGCATGAAGTCAATATAGACAACCCGCAAGATTTAGCAAAAACAATCAATAACTTCCTAAGGGACTCGAAATGCTAATCCAAATAATCACCCTCTTCCCAGAAATGTTCGAGCCGGTACTTAATGGCTCAATGATGTGGAAGGCGCAAAATCAAGGCGCTGTTCGCTTCGAGATGATAAATTTACGCGATTACGGAATTGGCCCTCGCAAGCAAGTCGACGACACACCCTATGGCGGAGGCGATGGAATGCTACTAAAGCCCGAGCCCCTTTTTGAAGCGGTAGAGTTTGCTAAGAGCAAATCGCCACACGCCCGCGTCATTGCAATGTCACCTAGCCCCACAATCTGGAATCAACAAATGGCGCAAAATTACGCCGACGAAGCACGCGATTTGATAATTTTGTGCGGTCGCTACGAAGGCTTCGATGCACGAATATTTGAATTAGTTGATGAGAAAATCAGTGTCGGCAAATTCGTCCTGACCGGAGGAGAACTGCCAGCAATGACCATCATCGACAGTATCGTGCGCCTAATACCAGGCGTTCTTGGTGGCGAAACTTCCGCCGAGATCGAGAGCTATTCTGACGGTGGCAATCTGGAATTTCCGCAATACACGCGCCCTGCGGAATTTCGCGGGCTAAAAGTCCCAGAGGTTCTCCTCAGCGGCCACCACGGCGAAATCGCCAAATGGCGTACCAACCACTCAAAATAAAACATCCCTCGCAAGAAGGATGTTTTTTATCTTGTATAAAGAAATTATTTCCGAAAAGTCCTCGGGCAAGCCTTGCGGAAAATTCGAAAGTTAATTTGCTTTATGCAAAATTATAGTCCGATTAATTCAACCAATGATCACCGTGCCATCGCCATTTTCGATAGCGTTTTGTGCATTTTTGAGTGAAGTAATCACCGCTTTTCCGCCAAATTCGGCAAATTTTACGCAGGCTTCAATCTTAGGTAGCATCGATCCCGCACCAAATTGTCCGTCTGCGATATGCTTTTTGGCCTCTTCGACAGAAATTTGCTTCAAGTCTGCTTGATTTTCTTTGCCGAAATTGATGGCAGCATAATCCACCGCCGTCAAAATCAGCAACATATCCGCACCAATCTGCTCAGCCAAAAGTTCCGCCGCAAAGTCTTTATCAATAATCGCATCCACGCCAGACAGACTTCCGTCCGCACTGCGCTCAACAGGGATACCACCACCGCCACCTGCGATGACCACTGCGCCCGATTCCAATAGCCTTTCAATTACAGAAAGCTCCACAATGTCGATCGGTTTAGGCGAAGAAACCACACGACGCCACCCACGCCCCGAGTCTTCTTTGACCGCGTAACCCTTCTCCTGCTCGGCTGTCCTAGCCTCTTCTTCCGTGTAGAATGGCCCAATCGGCTTGGACGGACTGTCGAACGCAGGGTCCGACCGCGAAACTTCAATCTGCGTTACCACCGCCACAGCGTCTTTTTTAAGATTTATTGAATGGAATTCTTCTTTTAGCGCCTTTTGAAGCCAAAAACCAATCATACCTTGCGTCATTCCAACCGCCGTATGAAGTGGCATAGTCGGCGTCGCCTCAGTATTGATCGCCTCCTCGTGAAGAATTATATTGCCTACTTGCGGACCGTTACCGTGAACAATCACAATTTGGTGCCCCTCTTCAATCAAAGGCATCAGCCGTTTTATGGTTTGCTTGGCAACCGCCTCTTGCTGATCGGCGCGGGCTTCTTTGCCGTTTTGGAGCGCATTTCCGCCGAGCGCCACTACAATTTTACTCATAACTTTTCCTTTTTATTTTTATGGTTGATTATATACTTATTCTAGAATATTCAACACAAAAAAGCAAGTCCTTGACTAGTAAAAATAAAAACCGTATAATTGAAGTCATGAAAGAGCTGAAAGTTTCGAGAAAATTTAGAATTATTTTTATGTTAGCCGTGGTGGCTGTTACGATATTCTTGGTAATTATTGGCAGAAAACCGTATCAAGAATCTTTTTCAGAATATTACGAAAAAACTAAAAATAGCGGAGTTTCGAAATGAAGAAAGTCGCAACGACAAAAAATCTTACGGAAAAATACCTTAACTTAGACGAACCGAAGTTCAATGCTTTACTTATAGTTACAGGAATACTTCTAGCCCTCGTTATTTGTGTATCTATTGACGGAATGATCACAGGATTCGAAAAGGCCGATCTTTACCAAGAGTTTAATAAAACTATCAATAGGGAAAAGTCTAAGAAATATAGCATTAATATTATTGGAGGCGATAAGCAGAAGATTCCCTGTGAGTTAACGCCGATTGAGGTTTCTATCGATAATTACGATAGTGAAATAAAGCCACTCGACTGTAAAGAAGTTGAAATTTCTGGCAAATTTTCTGATGTAGAAAATGCCAAATTGGATAGCAATGGAGTGAGTATTTCTAGCGATAAAGATGGAAAATTTACTTCGAAGATTTCTCGAAAAATTCCTATTAGCGATTGGGCTAAGTCTGATTTTGATACAGAAAAAATCACTTCTCAGAAATACTTTGGGGAATTTGTCGTTAAAAATACGGTTTTAAATAACGACCGTATGGCGGATCAGAGCATTGAAATCGACATTTTTCTTACCGACAAAGACAAAGCAACTCTCAAGGAATTGAATAGCAAATACCTACAATCAGAAAAATTGAAAGATGATAAGCGTAAAGCGGAAGAAGCTGAACGGGCTCGACGCGAAGCCGAAGAAAAGCAAAGAGCTGAAATAGAGAGGCGTAATGAAGAGTATCGACAGGCGGCAGAGGCTCGACGGAGACAGCAAGAGGCTGCCTCAAAAAATGCCACCCCACAGCCTCGACCACAAATACAGCATCAGCCGACACCGCGACAGCAGCCTCAACCTCGTGGCCCAGACGGATACTGTCGAGACGGGACACCCGCATACGGAAATCCGTCCGCCAGAGGCAGGGCAAATTCCTGCTGGGGTCACGGTGGATGGAATGATAATCATTAGCATTAAATAGATACATAAAAAGAGACATGCCACTCTGGAAGCGCGTCTCTTTTATATATAAAAAATACACGAATCGATATACAATTCGTGTAGTCTTCTTGGCTGGGATGGAGGGATTCGAACCCCCGAATGCCGGGACCAAAACCCGGTGCCTTACCACTTGGCGACATCCCAATACTTCAATATTTTACCAGAAGTTGCGCCAATATTCAAGACTTTTAATTATTTTTTGGCTTAAAAACACGTGTCCCCCAACGAACATCGCGCAAAGTCAGCAGAGCATAAAGCCTGATTGGTTGGAGTAAAAATATATGAAGAAAGCCATAAAACGGCGAGAGTAGGAAAAGAAGCGGATACTTAACTGCGTAGTGAACGTTTCGAAACAGCGCAGAGATCGAAATCACTGCCACCGCGCCCGCAACCCACCAAAAATCAATTTTGCCAAAGTTGCCGACAAATAGGTTTATGGTCGAAGTCATCAGCAAAACCCAGAGGACGACTTCGAGAAATGACCAAACGCTGAGAAGTGGCCTTCGAGCAAACATTGAAAGAGCGATTAAACTTTCTCGAAAGAAAGATTTGTTCCAGCGGATTTGCTGGCGAGCGAAAGTTCGCAGATTATTCGGCACATCAGTATCGCATCGCGCGGTTGATTGGTAGGCGGTTCTGCCGAGTCGTGCGGCGTAGTTGGTCAAACAGCGATCGTCGCCGATATTGACTTTTACGCCGAGGAAATATTGATTGGTGTAATGTTTGAGGTTTGGGATGATGACTTCGCGCTTGTAGAGGCTGAGCGGGCCGGAGCAGGTTAAAATATTGCCGGTCATTGATTGTGCGGCGCGTTCTACCCGAAACGCATTATCATATCGAATGTCGATTAATTGCGTGAGCAGATTTTCATCCCTATTGCGCGCATTGATATGTCCTGTCGCAGCATAAACTTGCTCATTATTAAAACATTTAACCAGCTCTTCAAGCGCATTTGGATAGATATAAGAATCAGAATCGACAGTAAAAAACATATCCGCATCTGAAGTCCTAAAAGCCCAAGCCTGCGCGTGACGCTTGCCTTTATTGCGCGCCGAGCGCTATGAGTAAAAACATTGGAGAATTTTTCAGGATTACTCTTAATATGTTTTTTAACCATCTCAAAGCCACTTTTGTCCGAAGATCCATCATCAATCAGATAGATCTTTCTGATCGGGTAAGTTTGAACTGCCAGACTTTCAAGCGTTTCAATCAACCCCTCGCCGTTTTCATTATAAGTCGGGATAACACAGTCAATCTTAATTCCTCTTTTGACTTCTCCGCCAAAAGGTCTATAAAAGAACGATAAAAACATCTTTGTTATTAAATACACTAAAAGAACTGCACCATAAATACCCAAAATTCCACCACCCTTAACCGCGACAGACAGAGCAAATAGCGCCAAAAAGAGTAAAGCCACCACAAGTTTTTTAATCATATACTCTATTTTACCATACTTACCTCTCCCTGACAATTTTTACAAAAAACTCCCGCAAAATGCGAGAGTTTTAGGTTTTCGAAGTCTAAAATTAGACTGTTCGAACGCGGATAGTGTCAGTTGCACCGCTCACAAGACCAGCTTGCTCGCTTGAAACAATCACGACTGTTGGGTTTTGATTTTCGCCAAAGAAGCCATTTTGTTTAAGATCAGAAGCAAATTGCTCGACATCCTTACCTTCATTAGCAAACGCTTGAATTGAGTAAGTCAAACCAAGCTGTTGCGCAACGCGGGCAGAATCAGAAACCGCAACCACTGGAAGCGCTGGACGATTGGCAGCAACTGTTGAAGCAGCCTCGCCAGATTTAGTTTCAACAATAACCGCATCAGCGTTAATCTGCTCAGCAAGTTCAACAGCAGCAAGTGAAATTGCGTTAAGAGAAGCATCTTCACCACGCTCTACGATATCGTCAATTGGAGATACGGCAGCGTTTTCTTGGGTGTATTCGATAATGTCGCGCATAGTTTGGACAGTTTCGAGCGGATATTTACCCATCGCAGACTCGTCAGAAAGCATAACAACATCAGCGCCTTGGATTACTGCATTGGCAACGTCAGAAACTTCTGCGCGAGTTGGTTGTGGATTATCAACCATTGAGCCCATTGTCTGAGTCGCAACGATTGAAATCTTACCATGCTTGCGGCAAAGAGCAATAATCTTGCGCTGAACGATTGGCACAACTTCTGGAGCAACTTCGTAAGCCATATCGCCACGAGCAATCATAATACCATCAGATGCAAGGACGATTCGTTCAAGCTCTTCATCCTGAACAGCCATTTTAGTTTCAATCTTGGCGATCAGTTTTACATCTGAATTGTAAGAATCCAAAATTTCTCGCACAGCAATAATATCTTCCGCTGTCTGAACGAAACTCATCGCAACAAAGTCGATATCTTGAGTTGCACCAAACTCGATGTCGCGCTTGTCTTTTTCAGTGATAACATCACCACCAAAGTCGGTATCTGGCAAGTTCAAGCCCTTTCGAGAAGCAACATAACCCTTGTTGAGAACTTTCAAACGGATTGCGGTGTCGGAAATAACTTCGACAACCTCAGTTTTAACTTTTCCGTCAAAGATGAAAACAGGCTCACCAACTTTAACCTTAGCCGCCAAATTATATTGAACCGGTAAAGTCTTGCTGCCGTCATGCTCTTTTACGGTATAATCAAGAACGAGCTCATCGCCTTCAACCACATCAAGTCGGTTATCAACAATGTCGCCAAGTCGAATTTTTGGACCTTGAAGGTCTTGGAGGATCGCAATATTTTTACCTAGTCGAGCAGAAATCTCGCGGACTTTTTCGATTTTCGCAGCGTGCTCTTCAAAAGAACCGTGAGAAAAGTTAAGTCGAACGCCGTTAAGACCGTTTTTGATTAGTTTTTCGATCATTTCTTCGCTATCACTAGCAGGCCCGATCGTAGCCAAAATCTTTGTTCGTTTATATAGTGGTTTCATACTCTTCAATTATATCATAAAATTCATCTTAAACGAAATTTATTTTGTTATAAAAAGGGCTTGAAATTATCGGGGTATTTTGTTATAATAAAAATCGAGTTCAGTTTTATCACCCCAAAACTGGCTCAATGGTCTCATCGTCTAACGGTTAGGACACCAGGTTTTCATCCTGGCAATCGGGGTTCGATTCCCCGTGAGATCACCAAAATTTATTCCCCTGTCGGGGTGTGGCGCAGTTGGCTAGCGCGCGCGGTTTGGGACCGTGAGGTCGAAGGTTCGAGTCCTTTCACCCCGACCAGAAGAAATTATTCTAAAATCGTCTTTTCAAAGGCGGTTTTATTTTTATCTCAAATATGATATAACACACTCACCCCCTGCCAGTCCAGAAAACCAACAATAATCAACTATAAATCAAACCAGCATAACCCCTTAAAAAGCCCTTGAAATAGGGCTTTTTGAGTCTCGAAAAACTCGCCACTCTTGAAAAAACGCTTACTTTATGCTATAATATAGTCAGATGGATTATTCCGAGTAAATTAAAAACTCGAACGGCTCTAACCAGCCAAAAGGTGCTTTTCACCTTGGCTGGTTAGGGTCAAGGTGTTAGAAATGCGAGGAAAATTTATTGAGCATTAAGGAACGGTTACCTGTCAGTCCGATGAAGGACGAGCAGTCAAAGATTGCCTTTCATAGACCTGAATTTCTCAAATTCTTCTCAAAAACGTTTCTAAATTTAGACATTGAGACAGTTGCGGACTTTCGTTATACTAATGGCGAGCTATTTTATGTTCAAGAACGTCATGAAGATGGTAGGGTTAAATCTCTAAAAATGATAATTAATATTTCCGTCAAATTAAAAAACGGAAAAGAAATTATCATTGAGATTCAAGTTTCTAAACAAGATTTCTTCTTTTGGAGATTGCTTCTCTACATGAGCGGTATAATCATTGAGCAGTTCAGGAATATGGACGTTGATACTAAAGTTCAAGATAGGTACCCTCTGATGAAGCCTGTTTATGGTGTCGCTATCGTAAAAGGAAGATATTTTGACGATGATATTCCTTTTAGAACTTTTGGGCTAAAAGGTCTAGAGAATAATCAGCCATTGCTCGTGTTAGATAAAGAGTCTGACAGTCACGAGCAGATGATTCAGATGACAATCATCGAGATTGATAAATATAGTCCCGACAATATGACAGAAGATGAAAAATCATTGTATGAATTTTTCTTAAATAAGCCATATTCATCTGGAAATATTCCATCAATTCTTACAGCAACAGATGATTTTCTATATGAAACCAAAGATTGGACGGAGGAAGATATTATGGACTGGATTAAAGAGCAGGAGATTCGAGCAGAGGAAAGAGCCGAAGCTAAAGCTCAGCTATTAGAAGTCGCCCGAAAAGTGGTCAAAGAATTTGGTCTAAATCCCGAGGCGGTCGCCCAGCAGTTCGGTATCAGTTCCGAAACTCTCTAGGCGAAAATAGCTGCAAATAGTTGATATTTAGGGTCTTATCCATCAACCCTAACACTCAAAGCACCTTTTAATCCCCACGGAAAGCCGTGGGGATTTTTAATGTAAATAAATAAAAAATCCCTCGCTTTTTTGCGAGGGAGTATACTACTTGCTTTCTTGAGTTAATGCGATATCGTAAAGATTAGGATATTTTTTCCGTCTAATTCTTCTCATTTTTTTATGATGAGCGATAAGAATTTGTTTATCTGTAGGAATTTTTCTTACAGATCTCGCAAGTATCTCATCTAGATTAGTAGTATTTTGAATGTGATTTGTTGTTTCCACAATATCACCCCTTCTGATTTATTGTAAGTAGCTCGGAAATACTATTCAGTTCTTTTTTTGTAAAAGCGTAGCTAAAGAATTTTGCGGTATCTAATTCTATATCAACATCTAAATGAACTGTGATATCATGCGACATTTTATAGCACGTTTCATACATGTAATAACTAAGTATATGTGATTTTATGTTTAATATTTGTTTAAAATCACTTGACTCAAATATTTCATGGCATTTCTCAAGGCTACTCTCCTCTATTATAGCATCAATCGTCAAAAATCCATACATTTTTCTGGATGAATTTTGTCCGTCATGAAGAGAAAATAAAGGGGCTACAGCAATAATATTATGTTCTATATTTTCATTAAAGTCAAATATATTCCTATCCTTATAAAATTCAGAATTATCGGATTTACCGTCTACTACTGTACTATCTATCAGGATATAATTTTTTTGAAAAGATTTATGGTATATTGAGTTATCTTCTAAAATTGAAGGAGCTGTTCTTACTTTACGCTTAAGAATTCGTTCATTATCCCTTATTTCATTCCCTGTAAAAGCTAAATACATTTGAGGTAATGGAGCGGTAGACCATAAGCAAACCTCTGAATCAAATAGCTTAATTGATACATTCATATCAGCATCAACCCCCTGTAATCTTAGATAAGCTTCTGTGTCGGTTTTTATAATCTTCAAAAAGTCCTTAAGGTAATCCTTAAAATTACTCCTAAACATTTTTATATATTGAAAAAAGGCAGTTTGTGTTTTAGAAATAACAATCTGAAAATTATCAAATAATTTTTTACTATCGTCATCAACATTTAGTACTTTCAAGAATTCCTTTTGTTGAACGGCGGTACCATACCTAAAAACTTCCTCAATTTTATCTAAGTCTATATCTGGGTTTTTCCGCTTTAAGTCTTCCAATAAATCACTATAGTCTTCCGATATATCGGCTAATAAATTGAATAGAGGCTTATCGAGACTGTGTTTATTTTGACTGTCCGAGAGTATAACATTTTCATTCGCTATTGAAGATAATAGATGACTGATGTAAAGTTTATTATTATCAAGTTCTTTTTGTAACTCTTTTTCGCGCTCCTCCCTCTTTCGCTCCACTTCATACATATTAAAGGCAGCCAATAATAAAAGAACTACTCCAATATTGAGAATAAGCGAATTTATAGACATAAAAGTTTCTGCAGGAGTAGATGCGGAAAACATCTTACTTATCGTTGCTATAAAATTAATTAGCGTAGCAACCGACACAAACCACCTATCTTTATAGCCTTCCGCCATAAAAATAAAAAATCGTCGAATCAGGCTTTTATCTTTTGTTGTCATACTTCAAACACCTTTATTGTTAAAATATTTATTTTATTTACCTTGCGCTCAAAGAGTTCTTTTAGTTTCCTAAAAAAACCATCATCCGTCTCAATCCCCAAAATCTCTATCAAATCCTTGCCAGCTTGCGTGACATGAAAGGCTTTGTAGGATATCGTAAAAATGTCATCAGATTCTGTGGTAAGGGTCAAGACCAAATTGTCATTTTGAAATCCTGACAAATAACCTCTTTCAACCACGAGCTCATGAACTCCACCACTACTTAACAAACCGCACTCAAGCATCTTCGAAATTTCCACCGCCTTAACGCCGTATTTTTCGAAAAGGTCAAAATAGTCTTCGTGTGAAATCAAATAACGGTCTTCGACAAGCTCGCCAGACAACTCATCTTCTGCACAATCGTAAAATGTCAGTGGAGCGATTTTCTTAAAGATGGTTAACTCCTCCTTTGTCAAAAGATTCAGCGTTTGATAAGTTCGAGCAGAATATTCCCCTTCCAAAAACAAAGCCTTATCAAATAGAGGGTTTGTCACGCTCGCCGTATTTTCCAGCTCCAACTCTTGGTAGCTGGTATTTTTATTGTGACAAATAGCCAAGCTATAAAACAAGCATTCCGACAAAAACAAATAGGGACGGGTCGTTTTATTGCTGGCATAGGAGGCGAGGAGTCCCAGTTGAATATCTCGGGGCGGTGTATCTGTTTCGAGAACATCTCGAAACTCTTCCAAAGTATCCGCCAAGGAGATGTTGCGTTCGTTGTGATTTTTATTCAAAAATCGTTCTTCGACCTTGAAAATATAGGCAGAAAAGCCCATTTGCTCAATTTTTTCGCCAATATCTTGGTAAAGCGTCCGCCCCTTATTTACTCCTGTATATAGCTTGTTATAGAAGGTTTCGTTGGTGTGGACAAAGCTGGTGGGCTCTAAAATCAAAGCAATACCCTCGGTCAAATTCTTCGGGTCAGTCCAATCTTTATGCTTGGAACGTTCAAAAAGAATCTGAAGAAGTCTCGAAATTGTAAACAATACCGCACCTCCTTTTTGGCAAGATTTTGGCACTACAATCGGCAAGTATTTACTTCTTTAGCGTGATAAACTAAAAATGTAAACAAGGTCGACTAAGTTTATGTCTATATTATATCACCCAACTACCGAAAATGCTCGTCAGAACAGGTGAAAACGCTAAAAAACTTTACTTTCAAGGAGGAGTCTCATGTCCAATCTACCCCAACATTACAAAGCAGAAACCCTGCCAGTCACCGCTCTCAATCCAGCCAAGCTGGCAATCGCTCGCAACCTGTCTCAAGATATGGCTTCGGTTCAAGCCAACGAGCTTTTGGCTCAGGATATTTTGAACAAGGTCGCCAGTCTTTCAGAGCTGGAAAGTCAAATCCTCACCCAAAATCCCCAAGCCTTGGAGCGGACGGACTTTATCATCAAGGCGTTCACTTACGCTTCAATTCAACGGTTTAAGTAGGAGGTGCTTATGGAAACTTGGCAAATCGCTCTTATTTTGGGAGCTGGACTTCTGTTTTTGCTCGGTCTGTTCTTGATTGCCTTGGGCGAAGAGGAGGAAAGAAAACAAGCTGAACAGCTTGAAACCTATTCGCAAGAAGACCTTGCTTTGGCGGAGTTCCTCGAAACTCGCCAAGCGGTCAATGAGGATTTTCTGAAAGCCCAAAACCAACTGCTGAAAGAATTATTTGATGAAAGGAGGCGTTTCTAAGTAATTTTTACAACATCGAACAATTGGTCAAAAAGAAGTCGCACCCACTACTGTTAAGGTTTAGAAAAACCATTCTTATCGCTCGCCTTAACGGTGGTGGCTGGACTTTTCTCTTTGATAAACCTGGTGTATAACCGCATTGTCGGACAGCCGACAGAAAGGAGTTTTATGACAAAACCAAAACCTAAATTTGACGTGGTGGTTATCGACCCGCCTTGGGGAGCTGATTGCGGTCAAGGTGGTAGCCGTGGAGCTGGCAACCACTACCAAACCATGAATCTTAACCAAATCAAAGAGCTCCCAATAAATGAGTTAACCAAGGACGATAGCTGGCTCTTTCTCTGGGTGACCAATGCCTCCTTACCTCATGCCTTCGACCTGCTTGAGGGCTGGGGCTTCACCTATCGAAGCCTGATTACTTGGAATAAATTGCGGTTGGGCTTGGGTTCTTACTATTTTAGAAACGCTACTGAGCACCTCATTTTTGCGACCAAAGGCAAGAAATACCTGCCAGACCGCCGTCTGATAAACTGGTATCTCGCGCCAACAAGCAGGCATTCCCAAAAGCCCAAACTCTTCTTGGATATGATTGACCGAATTGCCAAAGGGCAACGGTGCTTGGAGCTCTTTGCCCGAGAGAGGACTTTTCCGCATTGGTCTTATTGGGGAAATGAGATTGACAGCGACGTGATTTTACCCAAATTCCCAGTTCCTAAGTACAGCCCAAACCCGATTGACTTCAGAAAGGAGACCGCTTGATGAAGAAATTCGTTTCCTTTGCCTTGTCTTTCTTCTTTGGGGCGTGGTTGCTTTATCAAGGGGCGTATATGATTCAGGAGGTCTACTTTTTTCTGATTCTCTTGGCTGGTGGGCTGATTTCAGTTTATAGTTTGGTTAAATACTGGCTTCACCGCAAACATTGGAGGTCGTGATGAAAGACTTAAAACAGTTTACTTGGCAAAAATGGGACTACCAAAGACCCTTTGACGTCAAGGACATCAAGGGCTTGGCGGTTCAGTTGTCTGGTCTTAGTCGGCGTGGGGGAATTGCTTTTGAAGTTTGGCTAAGCAAGGATAAGATTTCCTACATTTTAGGCACGAGAGAAAAAGATAAGGCGGTGGTTAGTCAACTGCTTCAAACCCAGCGACCGATTACTTTTTCAAATAAGGTCAAACGCCCAAAACTTGATGTGGCAAAAGAAATCCGCATCAAGCACAGCTATTGTCAATTAAAGATTGAAAACGCCGAGGAGATGATTCGCTCAAGCCTGTCGGTGGCGAGTCTGCTGGCTTCAGATGAAGCGATTTGTCTCCAGCTGATTCTCGGGCGAGCCACGCCACCTAAACCAATCCCAAAAGATTTGGGTAATCCCTTCGCCAAATGGTATCAGGTGATTTCAGGTAATCTACCGCCTTTGAACGCTACAAGCAAGAAACAACTAACCGACAAGCTCCAAGAAGCCCAGTTCGAAGCCGTGGTTCGGCTTGGAATTAAGTCTCGCAGTTCGCTTCGACAAACAGAATTGACCAACACGCTTTTGGCTAGTTTTCGGCAATTAAACAGCTTGGCCAAGGTGGAGGTCAAATCTATGTCGCCTCACTTGTTGGAGCGGTTGGTCTTACCCAAAATACCACCTTACCGGCTCAATGCCTCCGAAGTCGCTTGCTTTCTTTGTCTGCCAGTTGGCGATATGGCGATTCAGGGCTTGAGCGAGATTCACCCCAAACGCCTTGACCCACCGCTTGGCATGGTGAACAACCCCAGTTACGCACGAGTATTTGGACGAAGTTTGGAAGAGCCAGCCAGACCCTTGAGCCTGTCGCCCCACAAGGCACTTTACCACACGGTCTTAACGGGACCGACTGGGGTTGGGAAATCCACCGCCATGCTTCAGCTGATTTTGGCAGACATTAAGGCTGGGCGAAGCACGGTGGTTATTGACCCTAAAAGTGATTTGGTTAGCGATATTCTGGAGCGTTACCCCAAAGGGCAGGAAGAGAGTTTGGTCGTGCTTGATCCGACGGCTTCTCTGGTGGTGGGAATAAATCCCTTTGATTTGGTTAAACATGGCGTGCCACCCGAAATTGTGGCGGATAGCCTGCTTCACCTCTTTCAGGAACTTTACCCAGACAATTTTGGCATTCGAAGCCTCGACGTCTTGTCTCACGCGTTTTTAACCTTGGCAAGATTACCTAATGCCAGCTTGGTCATGTTGCCCAGTTTATTGACCAATCCTGCCTTTCAGCACAAGGTCTTGAAGCAGGTATCTGACCCCATTGGTTTAGATAGTTTTTGGGCGTGGTATGAGAGGATTTCGTCGGCAGAACGCCAGCAGTATATTAGCCCAGTTTTGAACAAATTGCGACAGATTTTACTAAGACCGCAACTTCGGGCGGTTTTGGGGCAGACTAATGCTAAATTTAGTCTCATGGATATTTTCACCAGCAGAAAGACCTTGCTTGTCCCCCTGAATAAATCCATTATTGGAGCGGAGGCTGCAAAATTGTTGGGTTCTATCTTGGTGTCTTGCCTTTGGCTGTTGGTCTTGAAGCGGGCGGATGTTCCGCCAGAAAAACGCCACCCCGTTTTGGTTTATATCGACGAACTTCAAGACTATCTTCGCCTCAATACCAATCTCGATGATGCCTTAACACAGGCAAGAGGCTTGGGTGTTGGCTTTACCTTATCCCACCAATACCGCAACCAGCTATCGCCCAAACTCAAGTCTGCCATTGACGCCAACTGCCATAATAAAATTGTTTTTGGATTAAGTTTAGGTGAAGCCAGAGAAGTTGCCAAGGAAACCTTGGACTTGGAAGCAGAAGATTTTCACCTCCTACCAGCCTACCACATTTACGCTAAATTACCCCTGACTTCAGCTGGCTGGCGGTGGGTTTCTGGGAAAACCAATCCAGCCCCAGCTTCAACTCGAAACAAGGCTAATCTCTACGCCCAAAGTCTCGACCGCTATGGGCAGGATAGCCGAGCCATAGACCAAGCCATTCAAGACTTGGCTTTGGAAGTTGCGACCAAAGACGACAAACCAGCCCAGCCAATCGGCAGAAAAGCCAAAACTTAGGCTTCCTGTCGCTCTTCTTATCGGGTCGTCCAAGCTGGGCAGGTTTTCCCTGTAATATTAGGAAAATCTTGCCGACTTGTCAGGCGACTTACCCTCTATTTTCTTCATTTTATCAGCCAAACAGAAAGGATTTTTATGGAACATTTTTATCTGACAAACCTTGAAACTAATCTGCTTGAATTTCTGGACAAGGCTCGCTATGCGACCAGTCGCCAGCTTGCCAGCCTATTTTTTACCAGTAGCACAAAACCAGCCACCCAACTTCGGCGTGCCAATTTTACTCTGATGAAGCTGACCAACCAAGGCTTGCTTCATCGCCTCGATCGTCGCATTGGTGGCGTGCGAGCTGGTAGCGGAAGCTTTGTTTATGGTATTACACTCAAAGGCTTGAAGATTTTGAAGCAACAAGATGAGGCTGTTATCTTGCGGTATAAAAACACTTATGAACCCAGCCTTGGTCATTTGGAGCACACCTTGGCGGTCACCCAGCTTTATCTGGAAGCCGTTCAGCTTGACCGCCATCACTCCGAAATTTGCTTGGAGCGGTTTGCCTTTGAACCTAAAAGCTGGCGAGGGTATTCGACCGTAGCTGGAACGGGTTCAACGCTCAAACCTGACGCTTATCTTCAGCTCAGCAATGGGGCTTTTGAAGATTCCTATTTCATCGAACTTGACCGAAATACCGAAAGCCTTGCCCGCATCGTCAACAAGTGCAAGCAGTACATCGCCTATTATCGGACGGGGATTGAGCAACGCCAAAATGAGGTTTTTCCTTTTGTACTTTGGGTTGTGCCAGATGATAATCGCAAACAAGCCTTGGCAAAAGCCATTCAAGCCGAGCTTTACAATGACTGGGAGCTGTTTTCGGTAGTGACTTTGGACGAGTTTTCAAGCCATTTGAAAGGCGGTCAAGCATGAAGCAAGTCCCACCAGCCCCCAACCAAAACGCTCGAAAAATCGGGCAAACCACTTACTTCACCAACCGCTTTTTTGTCGGAAAATATCAGCTGGACAGCCTGATTCAGGGCTTAATTTTAGCCCAAAAACCAGACCAAAACGCTCCACAAAAATCCAAATCGGAGTTATAATAGGACTAGGTTATGTTGGTTCTTAAAGGAGAACTAAACAGATGAGAACATTGACAATTAAAGACTACCAGACCTTGGATTTTTCGACTCTCAAAGACGTGACCGTGCTTTACTGCCGTTTGAGCAATGAGGACGACCGAGATGGCGAAAGCAATTCCATTAGTACCCAAAAACGCCTTTTGGAAGAAGTCGTCCGACAAGAAAACTTGCCCAACCCAGTCCTTTTTGTGGACGACGGTTTTAGTGGCACAACCTTAAAACGCCCAGCTATTCAAGAGGCGTTGAGGCTTGTCGAATCTGGCAAAGTTTCCACCTTTGTGGTCAAGGATTTGAGTCGGCTCAGTCGGTCGAACTTGGACGTTTTACAACTGACCGAGCTGACCTTTCCTGCCTATGATGTGCGGTTTATTGCCAGAGGAGATAACATTGATAGCCTCAAGCAGACGGATTCGGACGCCAGTTTTATCCAGCTAAAAGCTATGTTTAACGACTTTTACGCCAGAGACACCAGCAAGAAAATCAGGGCTGCCAAACTGGCAAAGGCAAGAGCTGGCGAGCATTCCAGCTCCCATGTGCCTTATGGCTACATGAAAGACCCGAGCAACCCCAAGCAGTGGGTTACCAATCCCGAGACCGCCCCAGTGGTTAAGCGGATTTTCGAAACGGTCAAAACGGGCTTGCCTCTGACAACCCTCGCCAAACAACTTGAAGCTGACAAAATTTTGACCCCCAGCGCTTACCGCTTTTTCAAGGGAACAAAGTTGACTAATTTGAGCCCCTCAATCGCTCAAAATCCTTATGCTTGGAATGCCTATTCAATCAGTTCACTTCTGACACGAGAGGATTATTTGGGGCATACGGTCAATTTGAAGAGTCGCGTCAAATCCTATAAGGACAAGCGAGTGATTAAAATTCCCCGAAACCAGCAACTGATTTTCGAAAACACCCACGAGGCTATCATTGACCAGCAGACTTTTGACACGGTTCAAAAAATCCGCCAGCACCGTCGAATTGAAGCCAAACACGATTACAGCGGTCACGCCAACTTGTTTGCGGGACTGGTCTTTTGTGGGACTTGTGGCACCAAACACCGCTTCACGCCCCAGAAAAAGGGAGACTTAATTCTCGACCACTACAAATGTGGCAAGTATAGTCAGCGGTTTGAACCTTGCGACAATCCCCATTACATTCGAAAAGCCGTTTTGGAAGAATTGGTCAAAAGCGATTTGAACGCCTTGCTTGGTGATTTTCATTTCGATAAAGAACAGTTTTTAGCCAAGCTCAAACAAGAGTATCAACTGGAACAAGACGAGCAAATCAAGCAGGTTCGAAAGGAACTGAAAAATACCCAGCAACGCCACCAGACCATTGACCGCATTATTCAGCGAGCTTACGAGGACTTGGCTTTGGGCAAAATCACGGAGGAGCGATTTTCGACCCTTAACCGAACCTACGAAGCCGAGCAGAAAGACCTATCTCGAAAAATTGAGAACTTCGAAGCTCGCCTTAACCAGCAAACAGAAGCAAGCGATAATCTGACAAAATTTATTGAGCAGATTGATAGCTACACAACTATTTCTGATTTAACCATCGAAACAGTTAACCAGTTGATTGATAGGATTGTTATTCACCACCCAATTGGCAAGGGGCGAAACCGCCAAATCAAGGTGAGTATTTATTACAATTTTATCGGACAATACGACAAATCAAGCGATTGAGAAATCCTCTCGTCGCTTGATTTTACTGGTTTTCTGGACTGGTGGGGGTGAGATGTGTTATAATCGCAATATGAAAATCTACTTCTCAGGAATTGGTGGCGTCGGTCTTGGCCCGCTGGCAGAAATTGCCCAACAGGCGGGCTTTGAGATTTTTGGCAGCGACCAAAATTCAAGCCCAATGACACAAAAACTCATATCCAAAGGCGCCCAAATCCACATCGGCGAGCAAAACGGCGACTTTTTGAAGAAAAAATTCATAGAAGATGGTGTGGAGTGGCTAGTCTATACTTCTGCCCTGCCACAGAATCACCCAGAACTCGTCCTCGCACAAGAACTCGGGCTAAAAACCTCCAAACGGGACGAACTTCTCAACTTTATCATTGAAGAAAAAAATCTCAAAATGCTAGCCATCGCCGGCACCCATGGCAAGACCACTACTACTGGTATGCTTATATGGACACTTCAACAACTTGGTGTCCCTGCGAGTTGGTCTGTTGGCACAACTTTGACTTATGGCGAAAGCGGATTTTTTGATCCGAGAAGCGAATTTTTTATTTATGAAGCGGATGAGTTCGATCGTAATTTTCTCCATTTTTCGCCCTTTTTAAGTCTTATTACCTCTATCGATCACGACCATACCGATGTTTATAAAACGCCCGAGGAATACTTCTCGGCATTTCAAGATTTTGCCAAACAAAGCAATTTTACCCTCTCTTGGCAAGACCAGAATCCGCAAATTTACAGTAAAATTCATAACAAAATTCTCTTAAAATCAGTTGAAGAATCGCTGACACTACCAGGAGATTTTTTGCTCAAAAACGCCACGCTCGTTTTAGAAGCGCTCGACTTTCTGGCGGAAAGTGGCTTCAACTTGGGCGAAGGCTACTTCGAGCGTGCTGTTGAGGCGCTTAACAATTTCCCAGGAACAGATCGTCGCTTCGAGCGGATCGCCGAAGGGATTTATAGCGATTATGGACACCACCCGGTCGAAATTGAGGCTACGCTCCAGATGGCTAAGGAAGTTGCAAGGCGTCAAGGATTTTCTGGGGTTTCACTAATTTATCAGCCGCACCAAAATGTCCGCCAGCACGAAGTCGCACCAGACTACACCGAGCAGGTTTTCAAAAACGCGGATGAAGTCATCTGGCTTCCAACTTACCTCAGTCGAGAAAATCCCGATCTCGAAATCCTAACGCCAGAATTCTTATCAAAAAACATTTCTTCAAAAACCCAAATCATCGAAATGTCGCCAGAATTAGCAGAAAAAATTGCGCAACTTCAAGCAGAAAACCGCCTCGTTCTTGCAATGAGCGCCGGCTCGCTCGATGGTTGGCTTCGACAAAATTTCAAAAAATAATCCAAATAAAATCGCCCAACATGCGGGCGATTTTTTAAATTCCAAGATAGAAATCAACAATTGGCTCTTTAAAAATAAAAACCAAAATCGTAAAAAACATAATCCATATAAACGACTTGGAGCTATAATTATCCTCGTGGTATTTTCCTCTAATCACGATAAAACCAACTTCGTCCAGAAAAATTCCCATAAATATAGCCAAAAGGTAAATATTCTGAAAAATACCTCGCACCAAAATTAGCAAAGTGGTCAAAAAAGCCCCATACATCCAATGATGAAGCCTAAATCCGCCAACCGTCGGACTGGGCTTGGGAAAAATAAACACCAAAACCCTAACTATAAGTACGGTAACAGATACAGTCAAGAAATAAGTATCATATAGATTTATCATAATTAATCATAAAAACTTCGAACCGCCATTCAGCAATTCGAAGTCATAAAACAATTTTGGTGCGCACGAGAAGACTTGAACTTCCACGGGCCGAAGCCCACTAGCCCCTCAAGCTAGCGCGTCTACCAATTCCGCCACGCGCGCAAAACCAATCTTATTATATCAAAATTATGGCGTTTTGTAAAGGTTTTTTGTATTGACTTGCCAATATTTAACATCCGTATATCTGTTAAATTGATTGACTAATTTATTTTTTGATGAATATGCGTTCACGCTACTTCGAGAAAAGTATGTCGATTTTAATCTAGCAACAGGCATCGCGGGAGACTCTTGTAGCCACCTATTAACAAACGCTGTCATTCTGGATTTCTTGGCATTTTCATCGACAGAATTTCTATAATTAAAGAGAATATCATCCGCCACAAAATCTTTGTAGCTGGAGAAGTTTAGGCCTTCAAGCGTAGCCTGAGAAGAGTGCCAGAATGGATAGATGTCAGCATCAGCACCAAGATCAACTTCGAAGAGCAAAATATCATAACTTCTTGCTTGAACAACTGATTGAATATATGCCCCAGTTTTATCATCTTTATCGGCAATTGTCAATACAGCTTCAACACCTATTTGGGAAAGTTGATTTTTGATTTCAGAAGCGGCCGACTCAAGATTTTTATTATTGGTTGAAGAAATATTCAACTTTAGTTTTTTACCATCTTTTTGGCGGATATTGCCGCTCTTAATCCAGCCAAGTTGGTCAAGTTTTTTCTCTGCTTCTGCTTGATTATATTTAATTTTAGGAGACTCATCGCTATTGAAAAACTCTTCAAATATTGGATAATTAAGTGAAGAAACGTCAGACAACTTCTCCCTAACTTTCGACATATCAATGCCTTCTGCAAGTGCCCGTCGGAGAGTCTTTTCTTTCAAGATCTCAGAGGAATTGTTGAAAAACGCAAAAATTCCCTTGTTAAGATTACTTTCCGTTTTGTTGAATTTAGACTTTTCTTGAACAGAAAACTCGCCATCAGAAAATTCGCCACTTCCAGATACCTCACCATTTAATAAAGATTTTTTCAAGGTATCTTTTTCCGTAAAGGCGGCAATCTCGAAAAAGTCTAATTTGGGCGCTCCGCCATAAAATTTATCATTTTTCTCAAGCCGAATCACACTTTTATTATCTGATTTCGAGAATGATCTATACGAGAATTCTCCAGAAGTCACAGGTTTTTTTTCAAAATCACTTTCTCTAATTTTATCAATTGACAAATTATTAAATTTATGTTTTGGTAAAATAGGAAAATCAAAACTTTGGAGAACTAAAGGTGTGCCAGAAGGTGTTTTTACAGATACTTCAAAATCACTAATTTTAGAAATTTCAACATTCTTCCATATCTGAGATCGCTGCGGAAAAAGTGTTTTATTCTTCAAGATTTCCGTTGTAAAAATTACATCGTTTGCTGTTAATTTACCCCCATCACTCCAGATGATATTTTCCCTGAGTTTGAGTGTAAAATTCTTATAATTGTCTTGCGTTGAGACATTCTTGACTGCCTCATAATTCAATTTTCCGCTCGAGTCAATATCAAAAAGTCGAGAAAAAGCGATCTCGGCAAATATTTTTTCCGGAGTAGAAGAAGCAAACAGCGGATTGAGCGTTGAAATCTCGCCCAAAACTCCTTCAGTGTAGACGCCACCATCAGCAAAGCCTCGCTCGCGGTAACTCTTCTGCCCCATACTCCTAAATATCAGTAATGAGCCAACCAAAACGACCATAATACCAAGCCAAACCATCACCGACCGACGGATCTCGTGAAGATTTTTTATACGCGAGCCAATATGCTTACGAGCATGCCCAACCACAACCTTTTCAGCCAGATCTGCCGCCTTAGCAAAATCAACATCCTTAATCTTCGAGATTGAAACTTTTTTATCGCCCTTAAAAATCGTCAATGACTTCGAGCCCAGAGGCTTTTTCGAATTAGTTTTTTTCTCCACCTTTTCTCCAAATCAAAATTATTTTGGCAAAACTAACATCGCAACAATCGACATCACAAAAATCATCGCAAAAAATATAGTAGTTTGATAAACTTTTTTCTCGACACCTCGTCGCTCAATGTGAAGTTCACCAGAGGATCCATAACCTGCTCCAAGAGTAGCGCCACGTTGTTGAAGCAAAATCAAAACAACTGTCAACACGCCAAAAACTACCGTTGCAATCTGTAAAATTGTATCTAAATTCATAAAATCTCCTTTTCTTTAACACTTTCCGTCAGTAAATAATTCACAAAACTCATAACCGCTCCAGCCACAACCGAATTCCAAAAACTCATCGATAAATTAGGCGAAACTTTGATCGAAAGCCACAGAATAAATCCATTAACAAAAATCGTAAAAATCCCAAGTGTTAGAATTATCGCAGGTAATGCCAAAATCTTCAAAACTGGCTTCAACATACTATTAAAAAGTGAAAAAATAAATCCCGCTAAAAAGAAAGTTCCCGTGTCTGCACCAATTTTAATATCGCCAAAGATAGAAACCAAAATCCATAGCGCAAAACTATTCAAAAACCATCTAACAATAAAAATTTGCAATGTGTCTTTCACTCTATAATTATACCACATTAACTTTTTCTATTCAATAAAAACACTCGTCTTTTACAGGCGAGTGTTTATTTTTCAATTTGGAGGGTCTGGTGGGGCTTGAACCCACGACACCCTGCTTAAAAGGCAGGTGCTCTAACCAGCTGAGCTACAGACCCATCTATAACACTTTTCTATCTTACATTAAAATTTTCAAAAAGTCAAGACTTTTGATCCAACTTTTTTAATTTGAATGAGATTATTCCTAAAATCGAAGCCACTACGCCGCCCAAAATTAAATATTTCGCAAAAGGCTCGATAGTCAATGCCAAATTTTTAGACAAAAAATCAAAAGAAAAAACACGCGATAGATGCGAAATGCTCAAACTTAAAGCCACCGCAGCAGAGAAAACACTAGAAATTATACCACCAAGCCAATTTTCTTGTTTGGGATTTTTGACAAGGATCGTAATTGCGGGCGCAAGCGTCAAGAAAAGCCCCGCCATTCCGCTCAATGTGGCTAGCGGAATGTTTAAACCAAGAGTTGCTAAGGCTTGCGTGACTTCACTATTCCAAAAACTATCCAAAACATATCCAGCAAAAAGCGCAAGAGTAAAATAGCCCATTTTACGCCGAGAAAGTATCAGAAAAATCACCAAGATTGAGAAGAAAATAAGCACAACCATAATTTTATTTTATCACGAAGCAATCAAAAATCAAAACCACACGCTCAAGGAGGTGTGATTAAAATGCTTACGGCTTAGATCTGTTTTTCGAAAAGTCCTCGGGCGCGCCCTGCGGAAAATTCAAAAAATCAAATCACAAGCCTAAGCGCCAATCTTATCCTTCTTATTGCCCCGTTTGGCGTTTCTTTCGATATAATCAATTATTTTACCAGCGACGTTGCGGTAGGTGATTTTTTCGATACCAAATCCGGGCGAAGCATTAACTTCCAAAACCAAAGGTCCCCGCTCAGAGCGCATCAAATCAACACCTGCGATCGAAAGCCCCATAGCCTTAGCCGCGCGCACGGCCATTTTTCGTTCTTCTGGCGTGAGTTTGATCGGCTCACCCAAACCGCCTTTATGAAGATTGCTTCTGAAATCATCATCAAGGCTCTGGCGCTTCATTGAAGCCACCACTTGCGAACCCACCACAAACGCACGGATATCGGTGCCGGCGGATTCCTTAATGAATTCTTGAATCAAAATGTTAGTCCCGTCGGAGTTATTGAGGTAAAATGCTTGAAGAACGGACTTGGCAGCCTTTTTGGTTTCAGCCAAAACCACGCCATTGCCGTGCGTTCCGCGAGCCAACTTGATGATCGCAGGCGTGCCGCCAATTTCTTCGAGCAAATCATCGATGTCGGCGGTGTTTCGAGAAAGGACGGTTTTTGGAATCGAAACGCCAGCCTTAGCAAGCAGCTGCGTCGAACGAAGTTTGTCGCGCGCGCGAGTAATCGCCAACGATTTATTAACAAAAAACGCCTTTGGGTAAATCGCTTCCAGCTGACGCACAACAGAGGTGCCATATTTGGTCATATAACTAGCAATGCGTGGAATAATCACATCGTATTTTTCAACACTTTTACCATCAAAAAGCACCTTGGGATTCTTATCATCGATCGAAATATAACAATCGCGATAGGCAATAATATCAACTTCGTGACCGCGGCTTTCCGCCTCTTCTTTTAGTCTTTTGGTTGAATAATTCTCTTCAGAGTTTGACAAAATTGCAATCTTCATTTACAAATCCCTTTCTTCTTCATCATCAGGCAATCCCTGCCCTAAATTCACATCTATCAAAAAGCCCGTTTCGCGCAAAAGTCGCCGCCCGATCAAGATCGGATAACGCAAATGCGCGCGCCTCGCCAGCGTAAAGCGACTCTCGAAAACTCGCCCGCCAATCTCAATTTTTTCGAAAATCACAAAACGCGTTTCGATGCCATTAGAGTTCTTCACCTCTGTAACTTCAAAGTTTTCCGTCACAATTTCTCGCCCCGTATATTCTGGACGATTTTTGGAGAAAAGCACAAATCGCAATTTCTGAACACCATTTTCTTCAAAAACTTCCGCCCTTTCGCAGTCGATCGAAGAACTCCACGCACCGCTGTCGATTTTAGCGGGAATTTCAGCAATTTCGAAATTCGGCAAATTAACCCGCTCAGCACGACCAATTTTCAGCACAGAATTTTTGATAGTAGCCGCTGCAAAAAAGTTAGCAAGTTGGCGCTGATACTCAACTGAAAACTCACCACGACCTCTGTTAATCGTGCCGGGCATTGCATTAACTTCAAACAATCGCCAGCCGTTTTTAGTCAGGCCAAAATCAGCAGAATAAAATCTATCTGCTCCAATCGCGGCAAGTTTTTCATCAATTTTAGCACAAATCTCAAGCAAATCTTGCGGAATTTTTTCCTTTTCGAGTAAAAAAGTCGTACCGCCATAGCCAATATTGGACTTCAAGCCACCTTCGGGCGGAGTTCGAAGCGTCGCAAGAATCGCCTCGCCATTGATGATTATCACCCTGAAATCGTGACGACCCTCAACGATATTTGGCACGCCGCAATCGGTTTCAATAAATTCTTGAACTTGAAGTGGAAAATCTTTACCAAATTCCGCCAGATTAAAATCAGATTTTTCACCCACAAAAACGCCGGCCCCAGAATTTCCCGATAATGTCTTGACCGCGACCTTGCTGGTTGGGATTTTTTCGAATGCGGCGATAATTTCTGTCTCATTTTGCGCCAAAAAACTTTTTGGTTGAAATTCTTCCAAAAGATTGTATGTTAGGTTTTTGTCAGAACAAACTTTTCGAAATTCAACAGAATTAATCTGTGGCACGCCGTCACCTTCAAAGTAATCTTTGGCCCATAGAACATCAACTTTTATTTTACCTCGTTTTTCGAAGATAAATTCACCGTCTTTCTCTACCTGAACCCAGTGTTTCGAAAAAACCCCATCACCCAAATAAGTCCCGTTCCCCATCAAAAAAACAGGCTCAACACCTCTAAACTCCAACTCCGAGAAAAGTTCGTGATACGCCTGCTTATAGTGCTCGGCTTTAAATTTAAATTCTTCTATGTCTCTTTTCTCTCTAAAAAATCCAAAAACCGGCTTGCGCATTTTACTCCTTTTCTCTTTTGATTTGGGTGAATAACTGGCTTAATTTTATCATATTTTACGCAAAAAGTCAATATTGTGCATTCAGTTGACATTGGTATAATTTTATGATGCAATATAAAAACCGGTTTGCGAGACCTTACCAAAACTCGTTAGAAACTTTAAGGAGGGGGTTTTATGAAAAAACCTGAAATCAGATTATTGAATGGCACAGAGATCGTCGTCTTGCCAGATGGTTGGGAAGAAGGCGGTCGATTTGTCAGTGAGCGTGAGTATTTGCAAGCCTGCGGAGAACAATACCTCCGTAAGAGAATTATGACACGGTATGAGTTCCGCGCGCACAAAAACGCGGTCTTTCGCCACAGCAAAGAGCACATAAAGCGCTCATCTCTGCCCGTTCGGCAGTCTAAACCTCCAAGCCTCGCAAATTCGCGGGGTTTTTAATTTATTTATTGAGTTTTTAAGCCGTACAAAATCCGCCCATGAGATTTATCGAAAACATTAGACTTTCCACCAAGCAACAAATTATCAAAAAGCATCGGATCGTCGATATTTTTCTCGATATATTGCCAGATTTTTTGCCCGCCGTTATAATAACTCAAATCCTTAAACCATGGCAGCTCATCCGTCCCGCGGAAGATTCGCTGAGTGTTTTTGTAGGCTTTTGCCTGCGCTTTTTGAATGTCTTCGTCCGAAATTTCTCCAGTTTTTGAATCTTCCAACGCGTAAATTCGCCAGTTTATTTCATAAGCATCACGGAAGCTCGCGCCCATAAATTCCGCCATTCCGGCTGTCAAATAATGTGGAACACCCGCTTCGACATATTTACCAGAAACCGCCATTTCCATCGCCCGCGCAATCCCTTCCTCGGTGTCAAGATAGCCATCCAACCCCTTTCGAAGTGGCGTAATTCCGTAGCCTTCGCCAATCTGCGCACGGTAGTAATGCGTGCAGATTTCGTGCGCAACCAAGCCCTCCAATTGCTTTTTCGAAACGCCAGCGCGGTTTTTCGAAATTGAGATTTGCCGCTTGGAGGAGTTTACGCTTATCGCGCCAGAATCCTTCCAAGAAATTTCATATTTCGAAAATTCTGTTCCGTCTTCGAAGCTACCCAAAACTTTTTGGAAAACTTCGCCAATTTCTTGGGCAGAAAATTTATCACCATCGCGTGGCGCGTCCGGAACTTGCGCCAATTGCTCAGCAAAAAGCATTCGCACGCCGTCACCAAAAGCCTCAAAAACCTCGTTCGAAGGCTTAAATCTCTCGCCGGTTTTCTCCAAATCCACATCTGGAAATTCCGCCAAAAGCGACTCGCGGATCCATTTTCCGTGACCCGAAAATTCCTTCTTCGAAAGCTTAGATAATTTCTCGCCGAGCAAAGATTCAAAAGTTTCGCGTTCTGGCGCGCCCCAGATTTCGCGGTTGTATTTCATAAATTCTTCGCGCGCGGCGGATTTTTCTTCTTCCGTTTGTGCCGATTTAAAATCCAAGCCCGCCCGCAAAAATTTATAGCGTTTGGCTTGAACTTCAATCTGCGAGCCGTAGATTTCTTGCTCGATTTTTGACAAATCTTGGTCATTTTCGAGAATCTCAATCGCGCTTTCGATGCTTTTTCCAAGCTCGAAAACACTTTCCGGCGTGTAATTTTGATAATTATTTTTAGGCTTGTAGAGATATGGATTTTTGTGAAACTCCGCCTCCGCCTCTTCAGCATTTGCTGGGCGAAATTTGCTCAAAATCGCGGGATCGATGTTTTCATAAGCCTCGCGAGTTGAGAATTTTTCTGGCGACTTTTCAAAATTCGGCGCGTTAAATTTATTCATATTAAATAAACATTACCACATTCTGCGCAAAAAGTCAAGAAAGCACCCTGCTTAAATCAGGGCGCTTTAATATTAAAAATGTCGGCAAACTTTCAGAAAATGCCTTTCTTGGTTTTGGAAAATTCTTTAAGCAGTTCTTTTTGCTTCTTAGAAAGTCGAGTTGGCGTTTCGACGATAATAGTGATAATATGCGCTCCTCGCCTGTCGCTACGCAGATGAGGCACGCCGTGTCCGCTTAACTTAAAGTCGGTGTGACTCTGCGTTCCAGCAGGAATTTTGATAGTTAGAGGCCCATCGACAGTTTCTACCTCGATCTCGGTGCCGAGAGCCGCGTCAATCATAGAGATGCGCTCTTCGCTCAAGATTAAATCGCCCTCACGAGTGAATTTTTTATCCGCCTTGACACGAATATTAACATATAGATCACCCTTTTCACCACCCTTTATCGCCTCACCGCGACCGCTAAGACGGATCGTCGCACCGTCATCAATTCCGGCTGGGATTTTAAGTTTAATCTCTTGCTTCTGGCGCCTCACGCCCGCCCCACCACAAACACCACAGTCCTTTTCTGGCACCTCACCCCTACCTTGACAAGTCTCGCAAGTTGTGGTCTGCTGAATCGGCCCAAACAGCGTCTGCGTCACGCGCGTCTGCTGACCACTTCCGCCACAAGTCGGACACTTCTTCATACCAAAATCTGGCTCAGCACCGCTCCCATTACAGTGGTCGCAATCATCATCGAGAGTGATTTCGAGCGTTTTTTCAAGCCCAAAAATCGCCTCCTTAAAACTCAACACAACTTCTGTTTGAAGGTCTCGCCCGCGACGCACCCCAGAACTCCGACCACCGCCAAAGCCACCGCCAAAAAGGTCGCTAAATATATCGCCAAATCCACCGCCAAAGTCAAAATTGATGCCTTGCCCGCCAAAATTAAACCCTTCAAAAGGATTACCGCCACCGCCTGCGCCGCCCACGCCAGCGTGGCCGAATTGGTCATACCGTTGCCTCTTTTCCTTATCTTTTAGGACTTCATAAGCCTCATTAACCTCCTTAAATTTGGCCTCATCACCGCCCTTATCGGGGTGAAGTTCCACCGCCTTTCGGCGAAAAGCCTTCTTAATTTCATCAGCGCTGGCGTCCTTTTTTACGCCCAAAACATCATAATAGTCAGATTTACTCATTCTTTAATTATAACAAATTAGCACTCTCATTTCAAGAGTGCTAATGTTTTAGTTTTGCGAAGATTGCTGAGCGCGTGCGATATAAATCTCGTTATCCTTTTTTCGAAGTTGCGCAGTCTTCATATCTTCGAAGCCCTCGCGCGCCATCAGATATTGCCATTCTTCGAGATAATCCTCGCGCCTGCCCTGAAAATACGTCGTAGCGATCTCGTTTCTCTCGGCTTCGAGGCGTTCGATTTGACTAAATGCTGGCATTTCTTGGGGCGAAACTTCCCACTGCTCGCTGTGATTTTCTTGGCTATTTGGTTTTTGATTTTCGAAATTATTCATATTTTAATTGTATCACATATTGATTTTTTGTCAATATATGGTAAAATGGGGTTATATCTATATTTGGAGGTACCTTATGAACATTTCGCATATCAGAATCAACGGCTTCACCAACAAGAGTACTTCTCTGTTTGACGCTGTCTGCAAACTCGCAAAAGAAATCATCGATCTTGAAAAAATTCGAGATGATAACAATCTGCCCAAAAATTACTGGGTTCAAAATTTTGACACAAGCGATTTTAACTTGGATTTTGCTTTCAAGCAAGAATCTGTTAAATCCGTAGCTAACGATTTTCTTGAGATATACTCACTTAAATCTGATGAGAGTCTTGGCGATGGCGAAATCGTTATTGATGTCAAAATCGACTCAATCACTAAGAAAATCACAATATATCACGAGAAGAAGGAAAAATCTTCTCTGGCAGACATTGGATTGACCGCCCGGACTCGCAGAGTCGAGATTAGAGACTTCTAGCACACTACAAGCGCCCCTCCACATCAGGAGAGGCGCCTTTTTATTGCTATTCGTTTAACTTTCTTTCTCGAATTGGGCGGTCTTCAACACTGCTTCAAGTTCCTTTCCAGCCACAAAGCGCACCTTGGCAGCCTCAATGTCGCCAGCACTCACCGCCTTGGCGCTGTCCTGCCCCTTGCTTTTGAGCGTGATATGAAAATAGCCCAGATCGCCAAGATGGACGGTTTCGCCCGCCTCCACAGAATAGGCGATTTCGTGGGTTAGCGCCTTCAATACAGCCATAATATCAATGTCCGAAACGGTTGTCGAGCGTCGCGCAATCCGCTTGGTCAGCGTATCGAGATCGACGAGGCCAGCGGAGATAGCGGTGGCGTAGTGTTTTTTGGGGTCGTCGAGTTTGCGAGGATTGGCTTTTTGAACCGCTTTGAATTTGATAGACATAAAGAGTTGCTCCTTTTCTGAACTTGTCGAGAAATCCATGACAACTTGTTGAAAAAGATTTGTGAACTTGTCGGGAAAATTTTCTACACTTGTTAAGAAAAAATTCTCAACTTGTTGGCAAAAGATTGGCAACTTGTTGCAGATTTTACCCGCAAATGTTCTTAGTTAATCTTAATCGCTTTCGCAGTTTTATTTTACCGTTTTTTCAAGCAAAAATCAAGCAAATTATGTTTATTTTTATTGACAAACTTATAGCGACTTGCTAATATTTAGGTAGGTCTACGCACAACTCGCCAAAATCTTCATAATAGAAAGATAAAAGGTAATAAAAATGAAGAAGTTCTTTTCAAAATTATTCATAACAGCCCTGCTTGCTCTCGGATTCGTTGGGGCAACAGCCCTTGAAGATAATACCGTTAAGGCAGACACTCGTTCGATTTCGTTTGTTATCGATAAGTCACTAACAAACGGAAATCCTATCCTGAACTCAAGAATCGTAATTGCCGATGCTTACGATAACGACCAATCAACCTCTAGACAAATGGTCAACTATCAATCGGCTCGTTCGTTCAGAATACAGACAGGAAGAAGTTATAATGTTGTTGTTGAAGGCAGATATCAATTATTTGGCTTCCTGCCCGTTCCGTTCGGAAGGCATGTTAAGACCGTGTATGTTCCACACGGAGCAATAATGGTTTATATCAAATAGATAAGAGTTTTGCGTAGGCTCTTTTCAAAGGAGTATATATGAGCAAAAAACAATCTAACCACATTAAATTCTTCGCCAAAAGAGATTGGCAAATAATCCATCTTATCATCACGATTTTATCTGTGTTGGGGTTGGTTGGAATGGTAGGTTTTGTGGCTTTTTTCTACAACAACTATCTGGAAAGCCATAAACTTGACGGCGACTACGAGCAAAGCCAGCGAGTTGAAATTCAAGAACTCAAAAAACGAATCGAATCGCTCGAAAATAAATAGTTTCAACATTAAAAAATCACTCACAAAAGTGGGTGATTTTTTATTTTATGGGTAGGCTATTCTACAATTTCGCCCTCAACAGCATCATCAGCTTTTTTGCGCGAAGTTTTGGTTTCGCCAGATTTTTCATCTGATTGGGCAGCCGCTTGTTCGGCTTGGTACAACTTGGCACCGATTGGCATAATCGCGTCTTGAAGCGTCTGAGCGGCTTTTTCGAGTTCAGCCTTATCGTCCGAAGATTGAGACTTCTTGGCTTCTTCTACCGCTTTCTCGATCGCTTCCTTATCGTCGTCGGAGATTTTGCCTTCAAATTCTTTTGGCATCTTCTCGGCTTGATAGATGGCGTTTTCAAGAGCATTTTTGGCCTCGATAGTTTCACGCTTCTTTTTGTCTTCATCGGCGTGAAGTTCAGCATCTTTTTGAGCCTTTTCGATATCTTCTTTGCTCATATTTCCGCTGTTTTGAATGGTGATGTTGTTCTCTTTGCCGGTGCCTTTGTCCTTGGCGGAAACGGTCAAAATTCCGTTGGCGTCAATATTGAAAGTCACCTCAATCTGTGGCACACCTCGTGGCGCAGGAGCAATTCCGCTCAAAATGAAGTTTCCAAGCGATTTGTTGTCGGCAGCCATTTCACGCTCACCTTGAAGCACATGGATTTCAACTTGTGGCTGATTGTCAGCGTAAGTCGAGAAAACTTGACTCTTAGAAGTTGGAACAGTAGTGTTGCGATCAATCATTGGAGTTCGAACGCCACCAGCAGTTTCAATACCAAGCGTTAGAGGTGTCACATCGAGAAGGAGAACATCCTTGACATCGCCCGCCAAAACACCACCTTGAATTGCCGCACCCACAGCCACAACTTCATCTGGGTTAACACCTTGGGTTGGCTTTTTGTTGAAGATTTTTTCAACCTTTTCCACAACGGCTGGCATTCGAGTCATACCACCAACCATCACAACTTCACTAATATCGCTCGCTTTAAGTCCAGCATCGTCAAGCGCTTTATTTACTGGCACGGCAAGACGCTCAATGAGATCAGATACGAGATCTTCAAGTTTGGCACGAGTCAAAGTATATTCGAAGTTCTTTGGCACGCCGTCTTCCATCGCAATGAACGGCAAGTTGACTTCGTAAGAAGTTGTTGAAGAAAGTTCCTTCTTGGCTTTTTCCGCCTCGTCTTTGAGTCGCTGCATTGCCGCGGAGTCGTTTTTAAGATCGATTCCCTCTTCTTTTTTAAATTCATCGAGGAAATGATTGACAATTCGGTTGTCGAAGTCTTCACCACCTAGGTGCGTGTCACCGTTGGTCGAAAGAACTTCGAAAACGCCATCCGCGATATCGAGAATCGACACATCGAAGGTACCACCACCAAGGTCGAAGACGGCGATTTTTTCATCTTTTTTGCCATCCAAACCATACGCAAGCGCGGCAGCAGTTGGCTCGTTGATGATTCGTTTAACTTCCAACCCTGCGATTTTACCCGCGTCCTTGGTTGCTTGACGCTGAGAATCGTCGAAGTAAGCAGGAACGGTAATAACTGCTTCTGTGACTTTCTCGCCAAGAAATGCCTCTGCGTCGGCTTTGATTTTGCTCAAAATCATCGCTGAAACTTCTTCTGGAGTGTATTCTTTGTCACCCATTTTTACAGCAACGCCGTCGCCTTTTTTAACGATTTCGTAAGGCAAAATGTCAAGGTCTTTTTGAACTTCTGCATCTGTAAATTTGCGTCCGATGAGGCGCTTTACGCCATAAATCGTGTTTTTTGGGTTGGTGACGCGCTGGCGTTGCGCAACTTGACCAACGAGACGATCGCCCTTTTTATTGATTGCGACCACACTTGGAGTTGTGCGATTGCCTTCCGCGTTAGTGATAACCTCTGGCTTTCCAGCAACCATATACGCAAATGCTGAGTTGGTTGTACCTAGGTCAATTCCGATAATTTTTCCCATTTTTATCCTTTCTTATTAAATTATTTCACAAAATTCAGTTGGCGCCCTCGCAGTTGTGTCCAGCGCCATATCTAAATTATACGCTTTTAGCACTCACAAGTCAAGAGTGCTAATGTTGTTTTATTTACAACATAGTATTAATGTGTATTTACTTATTGACTTTTTATGTATTTTATGGTATTATAAAAACATCTTCGGATAAAATTAAATTAGAGAGGCTCGCCGAGAAGAGGGCGAGACTAGTACATGAAATGACACTGCTAGAAAGATACAACAATACTTTCGCTATCACAAAACGCTTTTCCGTAAACGCAGAGGATAAGCGATGCTCAACCAACTTCACATCCTTCGTCGATAGCTCTGAAGAAGAGGCTGTCAGAATGACGGTTGCTTTATCGCAAGATGGGTTCGAAGTGAGATTTTATCTCATTAAGCCGAATCAGGAGTTTTTATTCATGATTCAAGATGGAAAGATGTATGAAAATAGGAACATCCCATCAAGCGACATGAATAGATACAAAGATTTTGCCGCATCTGCAATACTGAAGGTGGATGAGGCTATAATCAAGCGCTTGGCGCGAGACATCGAAGCTCGACGCTTAGACTTGATTTATTCAATATGGTAGAGCAAGTTGAGCCGCCCGCATTTAAGCAGGCGGTTTTCTTTTAATAAAATCGCAAATAATTAAAGTTTTCAATTTCGCTCGGATCGACAGAGTTTTCTTCAGCAAAATCAAGAATTTCTTGTCGCTTCTGAGCAAATTGTTGCGCCAATTTTTTATGGTTAAAGTGCTCCGACACACGCTCAGCCACATCATATCGCGACACTTGGTTTCGCGCCAACATATCAAATGGCGTCGTCGTCGAGCCCTTTTCTTCATAGCCATTAACAGTAAATCGTGAAGGGTTTATATAGTCAAAAAGAAGTGCTTTAACAGATTGAGTATAGCCGTGGGAGGAGAAAAACACGGGAGTTTTTTCACCGAAAATATTGACGAAGTTCTGCTTAGAAAGTGTATTTTTGAAGGTGCCAAATCCGCCAGAATTCATCGCCGAGAGATAGACGATTCGAATTTTCTTCTTTTTCTCACCTGTCATTTTTTGATTCAAAATCTGCGCCGCAGCGACGACCTCCTTAAAGACATAGTCACCACTCGCTGCCAAAATCACATCAGGCTTATCGATCGAACCGCCAGCCCGCCAAGCATCAAATTCTTCTCCGCGCCAGAGGTCATAAACAAAAATTCCGCCCCGTTCGATTATCTTTTCCGCCTGTTCGAGTGAGAAAAATCTCGGCTCAGGCGTCTTGCCAGCAATCAAAACATTGATGTTATTTCGACTTTCGAGCATTTTTTTCATTGAAGCAAGGACCAGATTATCGTCAGCCGGCAAGAAAACTTGCCCAATTCCATTATGCCGTCGTAAAACTTCATCCAAAAAACTCGGATTTTGGTGAGAAAAGCCATTGTGGTCCTGTCGCCAGCCAGTAGACGTCAAGACATAGTTAAGCGAAGCAATATCGCCACGCCATACCACATCTTGGCTTTGTATCAAGAACTTAGCGTACTGATCCATCATGCTTGAAACAATCGGCATAAACGCCTCGTAACTCGTCATTACACCGTGTCTACCACTTAAAATATAGCCTTGAAGCAAACCTTGAAGCGAAGTTTCGTTCAAAATTTCCAAAACCCGACCATCTCTTGACAAATCTTTTTCCCATTGCTTAATATCACGCTGCCAACTTCGAGAAGTAACTTCGAAAATCGCATTCAATTTGTTGGAATAAGTCTCATCTGGGCTGAAAAAGCGGAAATTGTCGGGATTTTGCTTAAATACATCGCGCAAAAATTCACCAATTGCATTCATTGCGAGAGATTTTTCACCCTGCGAATCTGCCATTTTAGGCATTTCAAGCGGCCTAAAATTATTCCAGCCTTCCAAAAACTTATTCATACCAAGACGAGATCCTCGTGCGGGCAAAAATTCTTCCAACCAAGCGCTAAATTCTCCCTTTTCTCGGTCAAAAAGTTCTTCAAAATCGTAAGATTTGAGCCAATTTTCAAGAGCCTTCAACTCAGCCTTATCTTTACCAGCGTTCGGCAGAGGCACTTGATGCGCCGCAGAGTTACCCTCGATTTTTTCGCCATTAACTTCTTTAACTCCGCCACTTCCTTTTTTATTTCGAAAAATAATCATCGGTAGACGAACAAAGTCATCGCGAGGAGCAAGATTCATTTTTATCTTGGAGATCTCGCAGTAGACTTCACGCAAAGTTTTAGCAAAATCTGCGTCAATGTCTTCGGCAGAATATTCATCAATAATCTTGGGATTGTAGCCAAGACCGTGGAAATATTGAATAAGTTCAAAATCGCTCATCGAACCAAAAATTGTTGGACCAGAAATTTTGTAGCCGTTAAGATGCAGGATCGGCAAAACTACGCCATTTTTAACTGGATCAATCAACTTAGAAAGATGCCACGCACTGGCAATTGCGCCAGTTTCAGCCTCGCCGTCACCAATCAATGTCGCCAAAATCAGATCAGGATTGTCAAGCACCGCGCCAAAAGCGGTCGCGAGCGAATAGCCGAGTTCACCACCCTCAAGAATAACATTGGGTGTGTAGGGGCTAGCATGGCTTGGATAACCCTTTGGCCAAGAGAATTTACGCGAAATATGCGCGAGACCTTTAGCATTTCGCGGAGCATTTTTATCAAATTCCGAAAGTGTGCCTTCCAAGAAAAGATTGGCTTGAAGCGCCGGAAACGCGTGACCCGGGCCAAGCATAAACGCCGTTTTGAGCGGGCTCGAAGCAAAATCGAGATTCTTCTGCGCCGCGAGAAGGTGCGCGTAAACCGTATTTACGCCAGAGCAACTGCCCCAGTGACCAAGGAGGCGCGGTTTGATGTCGTCGAATTCAAGACTGCGCTCGAGAGTAAAATTTTCTTTCAAAAAAATCTGCGCCACAGTTAAAAAATTGGTCGCGCGAATAAACTTTTTAATATTATCAAGATTTTGCCCACTATTCATTCTTATATTTTAACATGTTTATATTTATTTTTCAATCAACAGAGAAGATAACTTCTTAACTCTTTTTTCATAATTAATAAGTCCATCTCTAGACATTACCATCTTTTTAGTTTTATTACCCCTATTGACGACCCTGTTAATTAACCTCATCTTAGACTTCTTCCTTCTGCCGATAGAAAGCTTATTATCTCGTGTTATGGTAATTCCAGTAACACTAAATCCAGGCTGACCCTTCTTTATTATTTTTCCACTCTTCATATTGTTTATGGGTAGTTTAGTAGATTTAATAACTGATTCAATGCCGCCCTTAAGCCTGGATAACTCGCCCCTCCTCCGCGAAGAGATCGTAATGTCATCAACATAAATTGATATATTGATATTATTTTCTTTGGCATATTCGCCCAATCTAATTGCCATTTTCTTCGTAGCCAAAATAGCTAACGAAGAGCTAGTGGGCATTCCTTGTGCCAATACGCCCTCGTTATTAGTACATAAATATGTTAATAAATTCGCCACATAGGCGGTAAAACCTAATTCATATCGAAAAACATACCTAATTCGATCACTAGAAATAGACGGAAAGAAATTTTCAAAATCATACTTTAGCATCTCTTTTGCGCCCTGGTGAATTTTGGCGTTAATTACCGAGTCTCCCCCTCCTCTATACCCCATCACTATTTCTGGCATTTTTTGAACTTCTGGCTTCAAAATTCTAGAATGTATTTTTTTCTGGACAATTTTCAAATCACCCCTAGGCTCATCAATTCTCCTACACTTAAAGCCTTCTTTTTTACATTTATAAAAAGTGTGTACACTCTTATTATTTACTATATGTAAAAGATCATCCTTGTCAATCTCAAGAATTCTACATAGTCTATTTAAAGATTTCAACTTAGCCATGACAAAATCTAAAATCCATTTCAATGAATTGCAGATTTTGGTGCTCAATTACTATTTATTTATAGCTTCCAGCATCGAAATCAAAATCATAACATAGCGCTCATCAGTAGAGAGCATGCTGATTAGAAGTACGACAGCTACAATTAGTAATTGAGCCAGTTCGGTAAAATTACCGACCGAGATGTTTTTCTCGATCCTCTCACTCTTCTTTCTTCCATCAGGAAAGAAAGTACGTGATATTTTAATCTTTCGATTAAACATCATCCTCCTTTCTATTAAAATTTAATATTTCAGCCAAAAGGCCGCCGTCATGCCAAGTATCCGAAATACTAGTTAATGAAAGATTTTACCGAACCCCATGAGAGAAATACCCGCCGTCTAGTTTATTTTTTATAAATAAGATCCAAACAACATATCTCGTTTAATAGAGTGACGCTACAACACTCGACACCCCAACAAAGGATGTCAACACTAAATAATTGACACTTCAGAATAGAAAAGGATTTTAATGTACATACGAATCGTATGTCTATAAATTATTATACGAGATGATTTTATATTTGTCAATATTAAGACATCTAGCAACTAACCCCTCCCAACCTTCACCATCGCGGCGCGGAGGACTTCGCCCTTCAATTTGTAGCCAGCGCGCAATTGCTCGGCGACAATTTCTTCACCCTCACCGTCGTCGTCAAACTGAACCGCTTCGTGAAAATCCGGATTAAACGGCGCACCCTTTGAAGAATCGATTTTTTCAACGCCCGCGTTGGCTAGAGATTTTTCCAAGTTTGTAGCCATTTTTACAACATTTTGAGCCCAAGCGTTTTCAGCAAGATCAGCCGGCAAGTGCGCAATCGCTCTCTCAATATCATCCAAAATTGGCAAAAAGTTCAAAATCGCCTTTTTCTCACCCAAAATCTGCGCATTCGAAACGCGGATTTCGACATTTTTTCGAAAATTCTCAAAGTCGGCGCGAGTTCGTTGTAAATCTGACAACAATTGCCCATTTTCTTCTTTCAGTTTTTCGACTTTGGGATTTTTTTTGAAAAGTCCGCCCTGCTTTTTCGAAGTTTCTTCGTTCGAAATTGGCGCAGGATTTTCCGCTACTTGATTTTTTTCAAAATTATTTTCTTCCATAAAATTTTCTCCTTAAAATTATAAAATTTCTTCCAAAATCTCGCCCGTGTGGCGCACAAGTTTGATGGTTTTAGCGTAATTTTGGCGGGTCGAGCCGAGCACGCCGATGTATGAATTTGCTGAAAATGGACTTTCGAACTTGGAAATTATTAAACTTACGCCAGAATTTTTGCCGATCGGGTTTTCTGAGCCGATGTAAATGTTGAGCGGCTGGTTGGGGTTGGCCTCGCGGAGCCACGGCTCGAGATTGTCAAGAAGTTGCGCAACAGATTGGACTGCCTCACCACTCTCAAATTCCGGCTGAGAAAACAGATTGTAGATTCCGTTCATATAAAGTTGATCCCCAATTGTCGCGAGACCCAAGTTACCGGTAAGTTCAACCAGACTATCTACGGCAGAACGAATAGCGTGATCCGCTCGCTCTTTTTGCGAAGAAACTCTGCTCGAAATAACACGCGTACTTCCCACAAAATTATCTCGCGAGTTATCAGCATTCAGCATTATAACGCCATCTTCTTGCGATTCTGTCAAGCGATTAACATAAAAACGGTAGCCTTTATCAGTTGGAATTCTACCCGCAGAAGTGTGCGGCTGAGTGATGAGTCCTACATCTTCAAGTCGAGCCATTTCCGCTCGAATTGTTGCGCTCGAAACACCAAAAAGTTTCGCCAGCGTAACACTTCCAACAGGAGCAGCAACCTCAGCATACTGCTCAATTATCGCCACAAGAATTTGCGTTTGTCGCGGTGTGATATTCATATTTACAGTTTAACACAAATTAGCACTTGGGTCAAGAGAGTGCTAATTTTTGATCTCTAAAATCCTAAAATGATTGACTTTTTAGTATCTTTATGTTATAATCAAGATATGGTTAGAAGAATTTAACCAAATATATATAGAAAGCCCCGCCATATTTCCAGGGCGGATAAAGGTTATAAAAATGGAAAAGCTCATCAAAAAACTGGAAGATAATCTCTCTGATAAAGGGTTGATCGAAGTTTGTGATACCAATAAACTTCAAATCGCTTGGAAGAAAAAGGTTTCAGAAATTGAAGAATATACAAAAAGTCTTCGACTTGACCTTCTTCCTAAGGATACAATCTTAGAGGTTCACACTCTAGTCGGCAGACTACCTCATTTATATGTAGAAATGAAAGCCGCCGCCAATGGAGAGTTCTCTGTTAAACTCATTAATATGGCATTAGCCTCCGAGGTGTCTCTATCTGAGGAATGCGGGAGCAATCCAAATAGATACAGATCAGTTCTCAGGACTCTTCCAGTTCTAAAATCTGAAATCAAAGAAGAATTTAAGCGAATTCTTAAATGGCGAATAGATTCATTCGTTGATATCAGATAATAAAATAAAGCTCTACAAAATTGTAGGGCTTTCTATTTTGTTAATTCTCTGGATTTCTCGCTTTTATATCTTTAAGCAATTTTTCCGCCAAAAGTCGAACTTCGATGTCTTTGTAGTTAAATTCGATATCTTGGTGCATAATTTGGTCGATAATTCTCGCCGTGTTTCGAAAATCATCGTTAAGGATGAAGTGAAAATACGGCTCGGCGAGCGCCGCTTCGAGCGATTCGATAGCTTCAGGCAGGCGCTTTTTGAAATCGCGCTCGAACTCGGCCTCGCTCTGATAGCGGTTAGCAAAACGCGCCCGCCAAGTTTCATAATCTGGTGGCAAAATCATCACCGCGACAACCTTAGAACTCAACTTTTTATACTCAGCAATTCCATGAATATCAATATCAGTAACAGAAATCTGCCCATCCCTGTGCGCCGCCTCAATCTCCGCAACACTCGTTCCGTAAATCTTGCCATGGACAAATTTAGCCTCAACAAACTTCCGTGCGATGAGCATTTCTTCAGCCTGCTCTTTAGAGATAAAATTATAATCCACGCCATCTTGTTCCATCACGCCACTATTCTCGCGAGGCGGGCGAGTAGTGTGACTGATAATGTCGCGGTATTCTGGATTTTTCAAAAGGTGCTTTTTGGTGGTATCTTTGCCGGCACCAGAAATACCGGCAAGGAGGAGAATTCGAGATTTTTCAACCAACTCAATGGCGTGCGGCGGAGTCTGATAATTTTCAACTAAGAATTGGATATTTTTCATTTTCAGATTATAACATTTTTTGAGTAAAATTTCAAATATTGACTTTTTTCCAAAAATATCGTAAAATTAAATTCACATTTCAAAAATTCTATAAAATAAGGGGTGGAAAATGGATTTTATACGAAAAGAACCTTTTATGATTCTAAGCTTTATCGTCGTCGCGGTGGCATATGTTTCACCGACAATCTGGTTTTTAGAAAGGAAAATCTGGCAAAAGCGCGGCGGAAAACTACTATCCGTAACTATTGCAGTGCTGGATTTTACACCGGTCACACTTCTCTGCTACTCGATCGCGATGTATGAGATTGAGCCAAGCCAAATGACTGCCTTAATCCTGTGGTTGGGTTTCTTGTTGAAAATCCTACCAAGGCACGATAGAAAGAAGGCAGGGCTAAGATTTTTGGTTTTACCTTTTGTGGTTTTACCACTTCTTGCGGCTCCAATCTGGATCGCTTGGTTTGTGCCCAAAACTGATTGGCGAACTATGCTAACGATTGTGTTGGTTCATGTAATAATAAGCGTAGTGGCTTTTGCCATCCTAATCTATAATGCAGAGAAATACGCAGAGCAGAATTAAAACCCTTCAATTTTGGAGGGTTATTTTATTAAACCTCCCGAGATTTTCGAGAGGTTTAATTTATAGATTATTCCGCTATAGAAGCGTTTGTCGAAACATTGACGACATCATCAAGATCATCGAGCGCATCCATTAGTTTTTCAACTTTGGCTTGAGTTTCTTCGTCCGAAATTTCGATTTCTGAATTGGGAACATATTGAAGTTCCGCCTCTTTGACTTCAAGCCCAGCCTCGATTAAGGCGCTTCGAACTTTCATCAAATCTTTAGGGTCGGTATAAACGGTGATTTCACCATCCTGCTCGATGGCATCTTCGGCGCCAGCGTCGAGGATTTCGAGCAGAGCGTCTTCGCCTGAAGCGTTGACCGCAATCACGCCCTTTCGCGCAAACTGAAACATCACGCTGCCAGCGTCGGCAATTCGACCACCGTTTTTGACGAGCGCAGTTTTGACCTCTGGGAAAGTGCGGTTGCGATTATCAGTGGCAGCCTCGATGATGAGACCAATTCCGCCCGGACCGTAACCTTCGTAAGTTACTTCTTCGAGAGCGGCGGCGTTTTTGTCAGCGGCGCGCGCAATCGCCCTTTCGATATTGACGTTGGGCATATTGACCGCGCGGGCTTTCTCGATCGCGAGGGCAAGCGCAGGGTTCATATCAGGATCGGCACCGGAGCGCGCCGCAATGGCAATTTGATTGCCAATTCTAGTGAAAACCGCACCACGCTTGGCGTCATTCGCGCCCTTTTGTCGTTTAATTTTGGACCATTTATTGTGACCAGCCATAATTCTCCTTCGAAATTAATTTATATCTATAATCTAAATATATTTTAGCATTTTTTAGAGAAATTATCAATTTTCGCAAGCTAATCCCTCTTCAACATCACCGTAAACGCCTCGCTCGGAATTTCGACATTGCCAAATTTCTTCATGCGTTTTTTACCCCGTTTTTGCTTGGCGAGGAGTTTCTTTTTGCGGCTCACATCACCACCGTAGAGATAGCCGGTCACATCCTTTCGATAAGCAGAAAGGTTTTCTCGAGCGATAAACTTACCACCAATCGCCGCCTGAATTGCCACTTGGAAGTTCTGCCGCGGGATAACTTCTTTCAACTTGGCGGTGATTTCGCGACCGATCCGAACGCTTTCTGAACGGTGGCACATCACGCTGAGAGCATCCACAATTTCGCCCGCAATATAAAAGTCTACACGAACCAAATCTTCGACCTTATAGTCCCAAAGTTCATAATTGAATGAGCCATATCCACTCGTAACACTTTTCAACTGGTCGTAAAAATCAGTCAAAAGATTGGCAAGCGGAGCCTCAAAACTCACCAAAACTCGCTCATCAATATAACTGAGATTTTTTTGAAGACCCCTTTTCGAAACAATCAACTGAATCACCGCGCCAACATAATCTTGCGGCACAACGATTTCGCCCTTGATCCACGGCTCACGGATCTCGGCAATTTTACTCATATCAGGAAGATCGGCAGCAGATTTAATGTCGAGTTCTTCGCCATTAGAAAGAAGAACATGGTGGTCGGTCGAAGGGTTGGTAATTACAAGGTCGAGGTCATACTCGCGCTCGAGTCGCTCACGGACAATGTCCATATGGAGTAGACCCAAGAAACCAATCCTAACGCCAAAGCCCAAAACGGGCGAATTTTCTGGTTCAAATTGAAGCGCCGAGTCGCTAAGCGACAATTTCTCGACCGCGTCTTTGAGATCCTGATAATCTTCATTCGAAACAGGGAAAAACCCAGCATAAACAAACGGCTGAACATTTTTATAGCCCGGGAGAGGCTCCGCGGCGGGCGTTTTGGCAAGGGTTACAGTATCGCCAACCTTAGCCTCGCGCGTAGTTTTGAGATTGGTCACAATGTAGCCGATTTCGCCAGCGGACATCTTGTCGTGCGGCGTCATTTTGGGCTGAAGTTTGCCAATTTCCAGCGCCAAACCTTTAGAATCGGTCGCCATCATTTTGATTTCTTCGCCCTTCTTCAATTCGCCCGAAAAAATGCGCACATACAAAATCACACCACGATAATCATCATAATAACTGTCAAAAATTAACGCTTTGAGGGGTTTCATTTTTTACCTCCGCCCAACTCTTTAATCTTAATATTTCTCCAAGCAATTCCATTTTGCTTTGCCCAATTTTTCAAATCTTCAATTCGAGATTCAGAATTTTCAATGATAAACAGCGACCGTCGCCATTTAACGAAAACCTTCAGTCGATTTTTTGGATTTTTCAAAAAATCCTCAATCGCAAATTTAGGAAATCCCAGCGCCAGACCAATTTTTTCGTGATTCAATTCCTTGACTAAATCCTCTTTCGACAGTCCAGACTTTTTCTTCAATTCCTCATTTCGAAAAACAAAAATCCTGACATAATTCACCCCCTCAATCTCTTCCTCGACGATAATTTGTGGCTTTTTTCGAAACAAAATATTGTAAGCGAATCTTGACAAAAAACTGTATTTTGACAAAATTTTGCCGTCTTCGATCTTTGAATCGCTCCAAGCAAAATATATCACATCTCTTTTTCGAAAGATAAACGATATCGAATCGTAAAATTCTGGGTCGTTGAAAAATCTTTTTATCGCTTGAATCATTCAACCTCCTTCGGTGCGGGGATTTTTTCAATTACAGCATCGAGGACGGCTTCGACATTCATACCAGTTTTGGCGGAAATTCCTATGATCTCTCTCTCATCGCAACCGAGAAGATTTATCACCTCCTTGGAAACTCGCGGAACGTCGGCAGCGGGTAAGTCGATTTTGTTGAGGACAGGGATGATTTCGAGCTCGGCGTTCATCGCAAGGTAAACATTGGCGAGGGTTTGCGCCTGAATGCCCTGAGAGGCGTCGACGACGAGAATCGCGCCTTCGCAGGCTTGGAGTGAGCGGGAAACTTCATACGAAAAGTCCACGTGGCCGGGCGTGTCGATCAGATTAAATTCATAGCCTTTCCAATTCATTGTCACAGGAGCAAGTTTAATCGTGATACCCTTTTCTCGCTCCAAGTCCATACTGTCGAGCAACTGCGATTTCATATCGCGCGTCGAAACGGTGCCGGTCAGCTCCATCATTCGATCGGCGAGAGTCGACTTACCGTGATCGATATGCGCAATAATACAAAAATTTCTGATTTTTTCTAAATTCATAACTACGCTAAATTATACCACAAAAACACTTTTCACACAAAAGAAAATCCCCTTTAGAGGGATTTTCTTTAAGGACTATTTTCTTGTCTTGTTGGTTGATTTTTTAATAGTAAAGATCGAAATTCCTCCAAGACTTAAAATTATAGATGCAACTATAGCTATAAGCCCAGTATTATCCTTGTCATTTTGTGCATGACCCGTGTTTGGCGTTTCAACTGGTGGGATGAATTCAAAAATAACCGTAATCATCTGTGGATCTTCAGAAACTTTACCTTTCTCCTTCGCGTCACCTTTGTCGCTTCGAACAATTTTCAAACGATAGGATTTGCCGTCAACTGTGACAGTCTCTGGGATTTTAGCTTCGTAAGGTGTACCAACTTGCTTTCCCTTTGGCAGAATTTCTTTAATCTCACCTAAAAGAACTCCGTTAGTGTCAACAAACCGCATACTTACTGCGTCACCCAACTTTGGCTCATAGATGTAATTTATAGTTTGAAGATCAACCTTTACTCGACCCTCTTCTGGCGCTGATCCCTCTTTTAACTCTTTGAAAATATAGGTTAGACCGTCTTTTTCAATCTCTTCAGGCTTGGTCGAAGCATACTCGGTGCCAACCTGTGTATCTTGAGGTGAAACTTCTTCTTCGCCTTGAAGCTCAATGCCGTCAGATGTTGTAAATTTAGCTACAACTTTTCCGCCACGTTTTGGAGCATAGACGAAAGTTACTTCAGTCGAATCTTCTGAAACGCGACCAGTTTTTGGCTTAGAGCCATTTTTCAACTCCTTGAAAACATAAACAAGATTGTCTTTTTCGATCTCAGCATCCTCCTGCGCATTGTACGCAGTACCTACTGGTGTACCGTTAGGCTTGAGAATTTCTGTCTCCTTGATAGAATCGCCTGCTTCATTAACAAAATTAACAATTACTGAGCCACCTCTTTTTGGCGTGTAGATATATGATATTGTCTGTGGGTTTTCACTCACGCGTCCGTTTTGAGGCGCAGAATTTCCGCCCAATTCTTTGTATACATACACAATATCATTGAAGGTGATCTCAGCTGGTGGCGTGCTTGAATAGCTTGTACCAACTTGAGTTCTATCTGGCGAAATGTTCTGAAGTGCTCGAATTTCGACACCGTTTTCATCCAAGAATTTAGCATCAACCTTACCGCCCAATTTTGGAGTATAGACATAAGTCACAGTTTGAGACTCAGCCTTAACTTTGCCCGTTTCCGGAGCAGAGCCTTGCTTCAAACTCTCAAAAACATAGACAAGATTATTCTTGGTTAGCTCATTATCTTTGTTTGCGGTATAACTGGTGCCAACTGGAGTGTCTGTCGACTTGACAACTTCATCGGTTTTAAGTTTTTCGCCAGTTTTAGCGATAAATTCCGCTATTACCGCACCACCCTTTTTAGGCACATAGCGATAAGTAATTACTTGCGCTTCACCGTTAACCCGACCCTCACGAGGTGCAGAGCCTTCGATAATCTTTTCGAAGACATAAGTAATTCCGTCGGTCGCTATAATCTCATTTGGGTAGCTTGAAGTATATTGTGTGCCGATTTGAGTTTGATCAGCCTTTAAGACTTCATCAGGCTTGATAGAAACGCCATCCTGGTTAACAAATTTTGCCGTCACCGATCCGCCCAATTTTGGAGTATAGACATAGGTTACAACCTGATCTTCTGCCTTAACACGACCATTTTCAGATGCTGAGCCTTGACCTAACTGCTTAAATGTATAAGTCAATCCGTTCTTTTGAATTTCATTCTGCTTAGACGAAGAATATTCAACGCCAACTTGAGTTCCACGAGGCTTAACTTCAACTTCTGCTGAGAGTTCTTGACCACGCTCGTCAACAAACCTTGACTTAACCGATCCACCTTGTTTTGGTGCGTAGACATAGGTAACTATTTGCTCATTCTCACTTACGCGACCCCTCTCTGGTGCAGAGCCATTTTTAAGCTGTTTAAAGATGTAGACCAGATTATCTTTGGTAATTTCGCTATCTTTGGTCGAAGCATATTCGGTACCGACTTGAGTTCTATCTGGCTTCACGACTACCTCAGATTTTAGTTCACGATCTTGTTCATCGACATATCTAGCCTTAACCGGCGAGCCAAGCTTAGGCTTATAATAGAAGAATACTATCGTTTCTCCATTTTTAATTGCTCCAACTTCCGGTGCCTGAGGACCTACCTCCTCGAATTCATAAACAAGGCCTCGTCCGTCTGAGATCTGCGCAAGGCGTTTGCTTCTAACATCATATGGGGTACCGATCAAAGCGGTGTCTATAACGACTTCAGAGCTCTTCTCGTAAGAATAAGGCAATCCTCCATTTGGATTTGTAGTATATCGATAGACTACTCTCAAACTACCCTTCGGAATATAGAGACCGATGTTTCGATTTTGAACTTTATTAGATTGGGAATTCAAATAAATATCCGAAGTTGTTGCCACATTATCCCTTTCAGAGGTGGGCGTACTTCCATTCGATTGATTTCTAGCAGGGACAAGAATTGCATGCGAATCAATCCCATTCGGTCTAGTAAATCTCACTGAGAAATTTGCGCCCCAATCTTTTGTCGAATAGCTATATTCACCACGATCATTGGTTAAAAGATCGGCGACCACAGTATTATTTCGAAGAATCTCAACGCGGTAATTAGGTAAAATAGTGTCGACACCTTGGTCAAAAAGACTATTGTTGTTAGTGTCCATAAATGCGACACCCTGTATCTTGATTGGATAGTTTACGATAGCAGAGACAGGATCAGACTCAACAAGATTTCCGCCAGAGGAAATTGAAACCGCAGCAGTATTCTTGGCAATAGAACCATCGGCCGCATTGTCGTCAATTTTAGCGTTTATAACGAAATTAACGACAGTTTGAGGCGGAACTTGATATCCTTGATTTTGCTGGATTTTAATCATTCTGACCGCAGACCAATCAGCTATCTTGTCTGCAGTTATAAAATTCTTAGACCAAGATTCCTTCTGATTATTGCCGGGTTCATCGGTAGAATAAAGGATCGTAAATCCGTCTCGCGGTGCGATAGGCCCAGTTATCTTAACTCCGGTAGTAGAACCTCTACTCTCTTGAACACCGTTATTTCCTTCGACTATCTTCTTATCGCCTACTTTTGGTAAAACTTCAAGTATTCGAGAGGCCAACAAAGGATGATCGGATGTATTGATGACCGACAGTCTGTAGTCAATCTCCTGACCTGGATCTAGCTTATCTATGCTTTTAGTGAAGTCACTTCCTTTAGCGCGAATATATTTCTTAATAGCGACCTGCTCAGGCTTAAGAACGATAATATTAGCGGTCGAGCGAGCGACATTGCGCGATTGCTTACCGTCGTTATTGAAATCCAAGTCATCTAGTCCCTCGGTGCCGATGTAATTCTTATCAGAGTCGTCCCAGAATGTAACGAGCTCGAATTTATGCTTACCATTAGGTGTAGCCTCGCTAACACTAAAAAGAGAGTTTCGATTAATGCCAGCAAAAACCTCACTAGTTCCAGAATTTGGCTTAAGGTCTATTATCGCGCTTCTGCCTGTATTTTTATAGTTCTCGTGATACTCAACTACTCCTTCGGCTATCTTTTGACGCACCTGGGGAGTTAGAGAGAAGTCCGGGCTATACAATATAGCACGTCTCGGGTTTTTCAATTTATTGATAGAAACCCCACTGTTAGAAATCATGGCAGAATATAAGTCGTAGAAGTCTACATAATCGCCGACTGTATATGTCACTTTATTTCTTCCTGGCGTAATTTTATTAACCACCTTGGAGGCTATCTTTTCATAATACTTAGAGGCGTCAATCGTCAATTCTTTACCACTAGAATATACCTTGGCTCGATTTATCTGTTCGGTAGGAGCAGCGTTAAATTCTAAACTGTTTGCATATTCATCAATATCCTTAAAGTCCGTATCTATATCTAAATCAACCCCGTACGAATCCTGTCCAGGCAGAGCGTCGGGCAATTGATAACCCTCAGGCATGACAATCTCAACCCTTCTATAATCTTCGATTTCAGCTATAGCGGATAGGCGCAAAGAAGGGGTGGATTTTTTAATCTCTCCCGCCATAATCTTTGATCCGTCTTTTTTATATAAGAAAACCTGAAATACAGCGTTCTCATTACCTACGCCAAAAAACACATCCACAGGGCGCAAAGTAATACTCGTAAACTTTAGTTCGTCAGGGATACTATCCTCAACTCTTGACAAAGGAACCCTAACGCCATCACCATCATTTCGAATCCTCAAAGCGATTCGCCAATCGCCATCATTGGAGATAGTATTAATATTATATACAAACTTATTAGCGACATACCTGTATCCATTACCGTAAGTTAACGGCATCTTAGATGCAGTCAACTTATCCTCGCCACTAACTCGCCTAGCCATTACTCTTATGTTTAAGTTATGAGTCCCCTCAACAGGAGGGTTATCTTTAACTTCAACTACTAGTTTATGATTGTGTTCTACAGTTTTATTTATGATAGAGTCATCGGTATTTTTGGTATAGTAAAGCTTTATCTTGGCGCCCGAGACATTAGATTTACCACTAATTATCGACAGATTCTTTCTGGCAATCCGAGTATTAGGGTCGAAGGTCCACCCATCAGCAAGAGAGTCCTGATGAACTTCCATATATTCAGGCACTACGTACTCATTGAATGCGCTTGTTATCTCTTTTTTACCGTACGAAGATCCCGATGGATAAGTAATGTTGTTAGTTATCGAAAATTCCATCACTCCCATAGTCTCATACGAATTCTTATCTATAGTGGAGTTGGTGTGGTCAGTATATCTAGCAATATAGTGCGTATTGGATGTCCCCACCTTACTCTTGTATGTTGCTGCGTTAAGATCGGATTTAGTAGTATTAACGGATTTAGTTTGGCGGCTCAACAGATTACCGTCTGCAGAATACAACTCATGTATCACCTCGGGCTTATATCCTGCCGGAGCCTCAACAATTTTAAGCCTGTACTGGGAGTTTATGCTATTTATAGATCCCGCGATTAAGTTTTTATAGTTTAGTCGCTTAACATAGTGGGTGTCCGTATCCACATTAGACGAGCTTGTAACCAAGTCTGTGGAGTTGATAACTGGGGCTGAAGCGGCGTATTCTTTAGGGAATTTAATCAAAAGGTACGCTCCTGGATAGGAACTAGCACCACCATCACTCGTTATTTCAATACGCGACGAGAAAGTCATTGTTTCACCAGATAAAAAGTTAACTTTCTCGGCACCATTTTCTTTATCCAAGACAGTCAGCGTAGTCTTAACGTTGTTGACGAAATCTCCAACCCTACTCTCTGCCCATATCTTTCCGCTCGTAAATAAACCAGCCAGAATAACCGCTGGCGCCACAAACAAAGCTATTTTCTCTTTCTTCTTTCTAAAAAAGTCTCCACTTATTTTCATCTTCCCTCCCTTAAATCTCAACAAGAGACAATATTCTATTAAAATTATATATTAACATAAGCAAAATGTCAATAAAATAAAACGGCATCTCTGCCGTAATTTTCCAAAACTTCAGTTATCTTCGCCCAAATTGCTTGAATAAAATCGCTTTAATCCTAGAAATTATAGGCTCAGCCTCAGAAACTCTCAGCAATTTCGAAGTACCAAGATATACTCCGCTCGCTAGCACTCCCATGATCACGAACTTCGGAAAAGTCGAGAAAAACCTCTGATCGCTACCAAGAAGCGGCCAAATCGAAACTAACAAATAACTCGCAACAGCCGTAATTGCCGCCGCCAGAACCATTCGCATCACAACACCAATAAATTCCAGATCAAACAATCCATCGATTCGCTTTTTCATCAAAAAAGTCAAAATCACGATCTCAAGCACCGCCCCAATTGCTTGTGCCCAAGCCAAGCCATAAACTCCCGCACGCAAGAAAAGACTAAACGCAATCGCTAGGAAAATATTCAGTCCAATCGCCGCAACAGATACATAAAACGGCGTCCGCGTGTCTTCCATCGCGTAAAAACTTCGAGCGGCAATGTGATAGATAGATCGCGCAAAAAGCGAAATCACCAAAACGCCAAGAATCCCCGCAATCGTTTCATCACCGCCGTTCTTGATAAAACTCACAATATAACCACGGAAGAAGAAAAACATCACCGCCACCGGCAGGCTCAAAAACAAAATCATTCTCAATGCCGCCTGAAGGTCTTTTTTGAACAAATCTTTACGACCAATCGCCAATTTTTCTGTCAAATTAGGGAAAAACGCCGTCGAAATCGCCACTCCAATCAGATTAACTGGCATCATCTGGAGCGTCAAACTCTGCGAATACGCCCGCACCGCTCCCGAGCCCATTCGTGAAGCCATATTGGTTTCAACAATCGAGTTCACATAATCCAGCCCCTGATCCATCGACCGCGTTGGGAGCAATTTCAAAACCTGCTTGAATCCCTTATTCTTCCAAAAAATCTTAAAATTATAGTCAAAATCAACTCCAATCAGCCCAAAAGCCGCAACTAAAAGTTGTAAAATCGACCCAAAAGCCACGCCGAGCGCTACGCCCATAATTCCGCCCTCGAAAATCTCAAAGCCAAAAATTCTAATTCCGCCAGTAAAAAACACCGTTCCGATAATAATTCCAACATTATAAATCGCTGGCGCCAGCGCAGAAAACGTAAACCGCCCAATCGCCTGCTGAATACTTGTCAACACCGTCGCAATTGCAAACAAAAACGGATTTATCGCGATCACTCGCATCATAGACACGGCCAGCCCGCGAGAACTTTCATTCAAGCCCGGCCCAACGACATATTTTACTAAAGGCTCAGCAAAAATCATAATCAAAACAGATGTCACTAGAGTGATTAGCGCCAAAAAATTCAGCAAAGAAGAACTCAGTTGCCAGGCTGATTTTTTGTTATAATTCGCCATTCTTTGGCTAAAAACAGGTATAAAGGTCACGCTTAAGGCGCCAGAAACAAGTATAAAGAACATAAAATCAGGAATTGTAAAGGCTACCGTATAAGCGTCAATCCCCTCAGGATAAGAATCAAGATAGTAAGAATTCAAAAGCCTGTCTCGCAAAAAGCCAAGCAGACTAGAGAGAAGCGTCGAACTAGCAAGCACAATCGCGGCGAACTTGACCGTTAGCCGCGAATTTGCTTTCGAAAAAATCGATTTGACTTTTGACATATTAGTTGTGTAGTTGCGCCTCTTTTGGCAGTTTAGCGTCTTTCAAAATCTCTTTAACTTCTTCTTCGTCGATAGTTTCTTTCTCGAGAAGCGCCTGCGTTAGAGCCTCGAGAGGTTTTTTATTTGCTCGCAAAATCGCTTGGGCACGAGCGACGGCCTCTTTAATAAGAGCGGCGACTTCGGCGTCGATTTTTTCAGCAGTTTTTTCAGAGAATGGCCTCTCGCGAGTCATTCGATCAAAGAACATTCCGCCCTCTTCTTCATGGAAAACTTGGTCCCGAAGTTCAACACCCATTCCGTAGTCGGAAATCATACTTCGAGCAATGTTAGTTGCTGATCGCAAGTCACTTGAAGCGCCCGTCGAAATTCCGCTCTCGCCGTAAATCATCATCTCGGCCATTCGACCACCCATCGCACGAGCGAGAACATCCTTATATTCAAAAATATTAGTGTAGGATTTATCCTCTGGTGGCAAGAACCAAGTCACACCACCGGTTCGACCACGAGGTATAATCGTCACCTTATGAACAGGGTCAGAGTCTGGCAAAACATGGCCAACAACGGCGTGGCCAGCCTCGTGGTAGGCGGTAATTTCGCGGTCAAGATCAGACATAACTTTAGACTTACGCTCTGGACCAATAGCCACCTTCTCAAAGGCTTCTGTCAAATCTTTATTGGTGATTTTTTCACGCCCCGCGCGAGCAGCAAGAATTGCCGCCTCGTTAGCCATATTGGCGAGGTCCGCACCTGCCGAACCTGCAGTTTTCTTCGCCAAAGAGTTAAGATCAAGGTTTTCGACAGCGGGCTTGTTCTTGAAATGAACTTTTAAGATCGCCAAACGATCCTTTCGCTCAGGAAGAGAAATTTCAACACGGCGGTCAAATCGACCCGGGCGAAGAAGCGCTGGATCGAGAACGTCCACGCGGTTGGTTGCGGCCAAGACGATCACGCCGGTGTCTTTTTCGAAACCGTCCATTTCGACCAAAATTTGGTTCAAAGTCTGCTCACGCTCATCGTGTCCGCCGCCCATTCCAGATCCACGCTTACGACCCACGGCGTCAATTTCATCAATGAAGATAATCGAAGGCGCATTCTTTTTAGCCTTAGAGAACAAATCTCGAACTCGGCTCGCACCGACACCAACAAACATTTCCATAAATTCAGAACCAGAAATCGAGAAGAAAGGCACCTTAGCCTCGCCCGCAACCGCTCGCGCAAGCATAGTTTTACCGGTTCCAGGATGGCCAACCATCAAAACACCGCTTGGGATTTTAGCACCCATCTTCTGGTATTTTTTAGGGTCTTTCAAGAAATCAACCACTTCGAAAAGGTCCTGCTTGGCGTTCTCGTTGCCCGCAATATCTTCGAATTTAATTTTCTTTTTATCTTCACCATAAAGTTTTGCGCGAGATTTGCCAAAATTCATCGCCTGAGAATCTCGACCGCCTGCCTGACGCATCATAAAAGTAAAGAACGCAATAATCGCCACTGTTGGCAGAAGCATCACCGCCAAGTTCCACCACATATCGCTGGATGTGTCAATAGGTTTGACGTCGACTTCCGTTTTACCCTTTTCAAGACCTTGCTCGTAGATTGTTCCGCTCTCCTTGACAGATCGCTCAGTTGGCTTTTTCTCGCCTTTTGGTGTAATTTTTACATCATTTCCTTGAATTTCGATTTTGGCAATTTCACCCTTATTAGCGCGAGAAATCACACTCGAAATAGCAACATCCTTCAACTTTGGTGAAAATCCACCATTCGCCAAATTAAAAAGCAAAATTCCACCAAAAATCATCACCCAAAAAGCCACATTTCCGGCACGCTTGATTGTTTTTTTCTTCTTATCGTTCTTCATTTCATCCTTTCTCAGTCTTACAGTTCTTACCATTTTATCACTTTTTTTGAAAATTTTCAATCTTCGAAGTAGAAAAATTCTTTTTCGAAGTAGACATTTCGCCCGCCAATAATTTGTGTTGATTTTTTAGGTAAATATGTTCTTATTTTATGAAGAAAATCCTGCGTTTGACGTTGAAGTGGAATCTCCCCAGACGCACGGAAGATAATTTCGCGCAATATTTCAAAACAAACTTTATTGTCATTTTGAACAAAAAACTTACGACAAATCCGCCCTTTATCATCGCAAATTTTGGTAATAATATCATCTGTAATTTGCGAGATTTCTTGCGAGATTTGGACTTGACGAGCGTGAAGCGCAGCGATTTCTTGATGTGCGTCAAAATCAGAATTTTCAAGCCTTACCCGCAGTTGATTTCGAAAGTATTTCTGCTCGGCGTTGGTGGCATCTTCAACCCATTTTATGCCATTTTTCAAACAAAAGTCAATGATTTCGGATTTTCGAAAATTCAAAAGTGGACGCTCGATGTCAGAAGAATTCAGCACCGCCAAACCGCGCCAGCCAGTCCCCCGAGAAATATTGAGCGCAACTGTTTCAACCAAATCATCCAGATGATGCGCTGTAAAAATCACAGCGTTTTCTCGGTCCGCTAACTCTCGTAGAAAGGCATATCGAGCGCTTCGGGCCTGCGCCTCGCTTGCCTGGGCGCCGAGATTTCCGTGAGTAAATTCAAACCGCAAGCCCTTGGATTCTGCTAAATTTTGAACAAACTTCAAATCCCCAAGACTTTCTTCTCCTCTAATCCCGTGCTCGAAGTGCGCGACAATGAGATGTCTCTTCGACCATTCTTCGCCCCACTTCTTAATCAAAAATTCAAGCAAAAAAACACTATCAACTCCGCCAGAAACCGCCACGATTGCCTTTTTCATAAAACTATTTTACTTGAAATTCTTGAAAAACGCAAAAAAGTGTGTTAAAATACCTTGGTATGGTAGCGTAGCTCAGTTGGTTAGAGCGTAGGACTCATAAGCCTAAGGTCGCAGGTTCAATCCCCGCCGCTACTACCAGAGATTATTTTAACGAAAATCGCGTTTCGGGGCGCGGTTTTTTGTTGGGTTGAGTTAAGCTTGACTTTTTACGATATATGTACTATAACAAAACCAGGTTAGTCGTCCAGCCAGAACAGTATAAAAGAGTTAGAGAATTCTCCTTTCGAAAAGAGATTTCATTCTTGCGAAGAGTTTCGAAGATTGTTCGAAGTTGCTCGCAGGGATGAAAATTCTTGACGTAACAACCGGCGGGCTTTAAGCACAGGAGAAAAACATGAAACTAAAAGTAGTAGAACAAATCAAAGAGATCGACGAAAGACTCAGCCAGGACTTAACTCCAATGGAGAGGAGTAACCTGGAACTTACCAGAAAGGCACTCCATATGGATCAGGATTCTCAGATAACTTATAGTGAAAATGGTGTTGTGAAATACTCCAACGACCCCGATATACTCGCCTAACTCTTTTTACCCCTTCGATATTCTTCTTCGAAGGGGTTTTCTTTTTCCCTTTTTTTCGAAACAAAATAAAATCCGCCAAGCGATTCTGAGCGGATTGACTTTTCAGAAAAATATTAGATAAAATCCTCGTAATCGTCAAAGGTAGAAATTCTTGCTTCGATGAAATTTCGAAGTTCTTTTTTAGTGCGGTGTCGATCCCAAGTTGCCATTTTTTCGTGTTTTGCCATTTATTTTTCCTTTTTGTTTTGATTAATATTACTGTTTTATAATAGCATAAATATCAATTAAAGTCAATAGTATTCTAACAAAATCTTCAAAATGTTTGTGTTTTTTGGCCGAATATAGTATAATTTTTATAACGATTATGGATATTTTTACGGTGTTTTTGGTAATAATTTTGGCCGCAGGCGTTCAGGCGAGTTTTCAACTGAGCGTGAGTATTTTTACCCTGATTAGTGGTCATAAAATCAGCCAGAGGCTACCACACCGCAAAATTATGAAGTTGTCAACCGCAATGGTATTGGGCGTTTTTATCACTAATATCTTGCTGTTTTCTGCACTGGCGTTTTGGATGAGTGGCCTGAGCAACATTTTTGCCAGCAATTTTAAAGCCTTTTGGGCTGGCGCTATTGGACTTCTCGCTGGAGTGTCTGTGGCAAGTTGGATCTTTTACTATAAAAAGGGTAAAAATACCGGCACCGAAATCTGGCTACCACGCAACTTTGCTCATTATTTGAGCCAAAAAACTAAGACTTCCGAGCATTCAGCAGAGGCGTTTTCTCTTGGAGCGGGGAGCGTTTTGGCGGAGATTTTGTTTATTTTTCCACTGCTATTTTCAGCCGTTTTGGCTACAACGATGGTGAGCACGGCGTGGCAATTTGTGGCGCTTACCACCTACGTTTTCATCGCCAATTTTCCGCTTTTTGTAGTGTATTGTTTGATTTCTGGCGGGCATAACTTGAGTCAAATACAGATATGGCGAGAGCAAAATCAGCGATTTTTGAAATTATTCGCAAGTCTTGGGGCAATTTTACTCAGTGTAATAATTTGGGCCGGGTTTTTAGGGGTTTCAAAATGAGAACAGTGGTAAAAAAATCTGGTCAGATCGAAGAATTTTCTCTTAAAAAGTTAGAAAAAAGTCTTCATGAAACCTTTAATATAGTTAAATTACCAGATGGAGAATTGGAGACATTAACAAAAAAGATTCTAGCAGAATTCCAACTTTGGCAAAGCGACAAGCCAGAAATCACCACCGCCGACATCAGGAGAAAAATCACCCAAATTACAGAAAAAATTCACCCAGAAGCAAGTTATATATATGATAATTTCAAAAAAATTTTATAAGGAGAAAGAATGAAAAAAGCAAAATTCGACTTCGATTTAATCGTTATCGGTACGGGCGCAGGCGGTAGCGCAGCGGCAATTCTGGCGGCAAAAAACGGGCTGAGAGTTGCTGTAGTTGAGAAGGATCTGCTTGGCGGAGAAAGCCCAAATTACGGCGAGATCCCAAATCGGGCGATTTTTCATACCGCTAAGGTGTTTTTTGAAGCGCAAAAAGCCAGCAAAACCGGCCTTCGAACTTCTGGACTAGGCTTCAATTTCCCCGCACTTCTATCTTGGCGGGATCTGGCTATTAAGCGCACTGGCGCACACGATAACCTTGACTTCTATGAAAAATCTGGTATAAAAACAATTCGCGGAAATGCCCGATTCATCAATCCGCACGAAATTACAGTTAATCAAAAACACTTCTCGAGTAAAAACTTCTTAATCGCAACTGGCACAGAATTCAAAATTCCAAACATCATAAATATTAAAAATGTCAAATTTTTCACACCTAAAACTATTTTTGAGACAACTCGTCCGCCTAAAAGCATCTTCATAATCGGCGGAGGTAGCGAGGCTGTAGAGATTGCGCAGATTTTGGCGATTTTTGGCACAAAAGTCTATTTGAGCGAAGTTTCGAGCAGAATCTTACCAAAAGAAGATGAAGAAATTGGCATAGCCCTAGAAAATGCAATGATTGACGAGATGAAAATCGCAGTTCTGACCAACACGCGCGTAGTCGCAGTTGAGGCAGACAGAATGGGTAAAAAAGTTATTTTTCAGCGTGGCGGGGAAGAAAAATTCGTCCGAGTCGACGAAATCTTGGTGGCGGATGGACGATTGGCCAACACCGACATCGGCCTCGAGAATGCTAATGTTGAATATGACGAAAGTGGAATTATCGTCGATAATCTTCTTCAAACTTCTAGCAAGCATATCTTTGCAAGTGGGGCAGTAATTTCTGGCGGTGCTTCGACCACAGAAGCACTGATTCAGAGTCGAGTGGCCGCGCACAATATCTTAAAGCCTCGGCAGAAAATTTCACCAGAAGTTGAATTCTCGCCAAGAATAACAAACTCATTCCCAGAGGTGGCGAGTGTTGGTCTGAGCGAAGATGATTGTATCAAACGAGATTTACGCGTAAAAACCGCAATCGCACCGCTAAATCTCATCGCAAGAAGCAATACAGAGAATTTTTCACACGGATTCGTAAAGTTAATTTGCGACAACAAGGGGAGAATTTTAGGCGGAAGCATTGTCGCGCCAGAGGCATCAAGTCTGATTGGGGAAATCGCATTGGCAGCCAAAATGGGTATGAATGCCCACGATTTAGCCACTCTGCCGCACGCATTTCAATCTTGGAGTGAAGCAATCCGCGTTTGTGCCAATAGAATAAGGTAAAACCTTCGATCTTAACTCGAAGGTTTACTTTGAAATTTTCTTCATTCAAAAGAAAAACCCTCTCGCACGGGGTTCTTCGGAAAATAATTTCTTGGTTGCGGGAGTAGGATTTGAACCTACGACCTCTTGGTTATGAGCCAAGCGAGCTGACCAGGCTGCTCCATCCCGCGATACAACTTTAATTATATCACCCGCGCAAAATAAAGTCAATAACTTTTTTAATTTTGTATCTTTTTAGCGCTTCCGCCAAATAAGAAGTTCATCCACTCAGCAAAATTACTGCGCTTTTTTGGTGGAGTTGTCTTGGCTTTGTCTTCTTCTTCATAATCAGGCAAGATTAAAACATGCTCGCCCTCATTGACAAGACCCAACTTCTCACGGGCGGACAATTCTTGATATTCAGCCGATTTAAGATAATTCTGCTCAAATTGAAGAGTCTGCTGTTCGATTTCTGCGATACGAGCGTCACGCTTTTTAATCTCAAGTTCTTGCTGAAGAAGGTGATTTTGCCCCATCGCCGAAATACTTCCCCAAGCCCAAAAAATTGCCACCGCAACAGCCATCATAACCATGAGATTATTAGTAGTCAAAACACCGTTACGGATTTTATAGTTAATCCGCCGTAATTGAGTCTTCATTTCGATTAAGTTTAATTTCACCCTTTAATTTTATCACAAAATTTGTTATAATGGAAGCGTGGGGGGTTAGCTCAGCGGTTAGAGCAGTCGTCTCATACACGATTGGTCGCAGGTTCGAACCCTGCACCCCCTACCAATCCTTTCTAAATAAATCCCAGACTAAACTCTGGTATTTTTATATAAAATTAAACCCGCACCTCCCGATGCGGGTTTTTCTAAATATCAAACAAATCGTTAAGATTTTCCGCCATTGTTGGATGGGTAAATATCTGCCGAGCGATATTTTTACCGGGAATTTGATTGTCTATGGCCATCGCAACAAGATTTATTAACTCGTGAGCGGATTCGCCAAGAAAATTAGCGCCTAAAATCAGCCCAGTATCAGCATCAACCACTGCCTTAAAAATCCCTCGCAAATCGCCATTAACGTGACCGCGCGGCATAGCCGCAACAGGAATTGACTTAGATATAGTATTGTGTCCGAGATCTTTTGCAGATTTTTCAGTCAAACCAACCCGCGCTAAAGGTGGATCGATGAACACAACCGAGGGTATTGATTGCCTATGAGAAAGAGAGTATTGGCCATTTCCAAGCAAGTAATCAGCAACAATTCGATAGTCATCTAGAGAAATATAAGTAAATTGCGGCCCGCCATTAACATCACCGACAGCAAAAACTCCTTCAACAGACGTCTCAAGATATTGATTAGTTAATATCTCCCCTCTATCACCAAGATTAATATTTGTGTTTTCAAGCCTAAGATTGGAAGTTCTAGGTTTTCTACCTACGGCGTAGAGAACGGAGTCAAACTCAATCACTTCTCCATCAACATCAATCAAAACTTTGCCCGCTTCATCATTTGAAATCCGAGAAATATTAGTATTAAATTTAAACTTAATCCCAAGATCTTCGAGATATTTTTTCGCAAAGTCCGCAACTTCCGGCTCGTCATTTGGTAAAATTTTGTCAGTAGTTTCAAAAATCGTCACCTCAGAACCAAGTTTATTGTAAAGTCTGGCAAACTCTAGGCCAATATTACCAGCACCAATAATTGCCAAATGATCTGGTAAATTATCAAGATTTTGAATCTCGGTGCTATCGAATACATTCTTGGTAGTTTTAACGCCAGCAATTTGCGGAATTACCGCCTCGGAGCCAGTATTAATAACAATATTTTCTGCCGTAAGGATAATTTCATCATCCTGAGCACTAACTTTAATCACCTTATCTTCAATAAATTCCGCACGACCCGCAATAATGTCTACAAGATTATCGAGATTTTCAAAGTTCTTATTTCGAAGTCGACCAACCACAGCCGTCTTGTCTGCCATTGCCTGCTCAAAGTTGAGATTCTTCTCAGCGGCGTTAATCAGCGTTTTGGTTGGAATACAACCAATATTGATACAAGTTCCGCCATACATCTGGGGATTTTGTTCAATCAGGGCAACTTTTTTGCCAATTTTGGCGAATTTTGCCGCCAAAGTTTTGCCAGCCTTACCAAAGCCGATCACAATCAAATCGTAAGTTTTCATTTTTCCTTTCAAAATAAAACGAGACCCGAGATTTCTCAAGCCTCGCTAGTTAAAATTATTAGTCTTTCTTGCGTGAAACTGTCAAGAAGCCGTTGCGTGGGTTTTCTTTAACAATTCGGTCTGCTGGAAGATCGCAAGGCTCACCTTTGTCGTTCTTTTCTTTTTTAGCGAAGAAATAAATAGTTTGCGCTTTTCCGCCGCGAAGAGAAACTTCTGATTTATGTAGGAAATATTTTACACCCTTTGAATTTGTCTGACTGTATGCCATTTTTATCCTTTCATTACTACTGTTAGTGTATCTTCATTTTACACCTTAAAAACACTAGTGTCAAGAGTTTTGATACTTTTTAAGCATAAATTTCAAAATTAAAGTGGAAATCATCTTAAAAACTATCGCCAAAACTATCAAAATCGCCACCAAAGTCATCCAACCCGCAAGATCTGGCGTCCAGATTGGGGAGATAAAATTATACTCATAGAGTTCTTTTGGTCGAAATTTAGGCTGGGCGTCAACACCTTCTCGAGGCGATAGTTTTTCTAACTCTCTAGTCCAGCACTCAAAATACGGCCTAGAATATCGCGTCCGCGCATCAAATTGCGGGTCACAGATCTCGGACACTTTTTTATGGACATTTTCCCCTTGGCGAAGATTCGACACGCGAGAAATTTCCGACTGCGCATCCTTCTCATAGATCTTCACAAGAGAGATCAATCCCGTATTAGCGTTCATATGTCGAGCAGAAAATTCTTTCAAGATAAGCAAATTTTCGCGAGCCTTTTCTTCATCCAGAGCCGCATCTGCCGCTATAACCGCATCCAAGCGCCTGAGCATCTGCGTGTTGTTCATTCGCCAAGCCGTCGCCACAACCGCCAAAACCAAACAAAGCAATATAAACAATTGCCAGTTTTTTAGTCCCGCCAGCCATTTGAGGCGTTTTTTTAACTTTTTCTTATCCACCCTTTCCTCTTATGTTTATTTTATCATATTTCGAAATTTTTTACAAATTCTGCTTAATCTTCTCCGCCAAATTCTCGCCAACAATTTTTGAAATTTCACTCTTTTGAGCAAGTCGAATTTTGGCCACCGAGCCGAATTCTTTAAGTAATTTTGCGCGCGTTTTTGGCCCTATTCCAGCAATTTGCTCAAGTTGATTTTTAACTTGACTTTTATCTCTAATTGTTGTGTGGTAGTTGATCGCAAAACGGTGAGCCTCATCTCTAATTCGCTGAAAAAGTTTGACTAAATCACCAAATTTCGAAGAATTTTCGCCCAATAGATTGCGCGCGTGACCTTGAGAATGTGACTGCGAATGAAGTTTGACGATAAAAAACTCACCTTCTCGTCGCACTGAAACTCCCGACTTTTCCCCCAAATTATTCTCAAACCAAGCCAAATTTACGCCAGATTTTTGCGCGTGAATAATCAATTCTTCATCACGCTTAGCAATCCCTACTACTGTAATATGCGGCGGAATTTCTTCAAAGGCAGCGGAAAGTTGCCCCTTACCGCCATCAACAATCACCAAATCAGGCTTGCCCCACTTTTCATGCTTTTTAGAAAATCTCCGCGAAAGAACTTCACGCATATTAGCAGTATCGTCGTTACCGCCCAACTTCATTTTGAATTTTCGATATTCGCGTTTATCCGCCAAGCCATTAGTAAAAACCACCATCGAAGCCACCACATTTCTACCACCTAAATGAGAAATGTCAAATGCTTCGATCCTGCGTGGGGCATTTTCGAGCGAAAGAATATCGACCAGTTGTGACAAAGCGTGATCCTTAGAGATGTCAAGAAATTCCTCGCGTGAAAATATCGGCTGGCGAGCAAGTTCTGCCAGATTTCGAAGTTGATTGCGCTTCTTGGCGGCTGCTTCGAAATTGTGCTCGAGCGCAAGTTGACGCATTTCGAAGTCAATTTCTGCCTGAATTTTCTGCCCTTCACCGCGCAAATATCGCGCCAATTTTCGCAAATTCTTTTTATACTCACGCCGAGCGTCTTCAAACTGGGCCGCATTTTTATCAAAATTCTCCAGAGCAGGAGTTAATCCAATCTGATAATTAAGATTATTAGGCGTAGGCAAATAAGGTTTTTCATAAAAAGGAAACGACTTTCTTAATGTCCGAACGGCTTTTTTAACAGAATTAGCACTATAAAACGGGCCAAAATATTCTGCGCCATCATCAGATGGATTTTTGGTAAAAGTCACACTCGGAATCTCATCTGTAAAGCCAATCCTTACAAAAGTAACAGATTTATCATCACGGAGCAAAATATTATATTGCGGCTTATATCTCTTGATCATCTCCTGCTCAAGAAAAAGCGCATCAATCTCGCTCTGCGTCTCAATCCAATCCGTATCACAAATTTCCGCCACGAGCGCACGGGTTTTACTGTCGTGTTGCGCTGAAGCGTGAAAATACTGCCGCACTCGATTCTTAAGACTGGCAGCCTTTCCAACATAAATTATCTCATCATTTTGGTTTTTATGAAAATAAACGCCCGCGGAATTGGGAAGGTTTTTCAATTTCGAAGCGATGACTGTATTCATATTATAATATTATAACATTTTTCTTGAGTTTTATCAAAAATAGACCAATAAATATCAAAAGTCAAGAATATTGGCATAATTCAATCTGTTATGTCAAAAATATTGGCAAGAAAATTATAAAATTTCAAGCAAACTTGGTGGTTGAAATATTGGAAACTTACTATAATTGAAGTATAATAAACTTAATATGAAAGGACAAACTATGTTTAGTCAAAATTTAAGAAAACTACGCGAAAGTAAAAATTTATCGCAAGAACAATTCGCTGATAAAATTGGCGTTTCAAGACAATCAGTATCGGCATGGGAGAGCGGAAAATCTTCTCCAGAAATAGAAAAAGCAAGTCAAATTGCAAAATTTTTCTCAATAAGCATAGACCAACTTGTGGGAGAAGTTTACGACAATAATCAGACCGGAAAACTAGATAAAAAAGAATATGAGAATTCTTACAGCCAAATCGCTAAAGTTCGATCAGTGGGAATCTTGATACTATTCTTGGGGTTGGCGGCAGCCGCATATCTGTCTGATCTCAAATTTAGAACAGGTCTTACTACAGCACAGATGCCCAACTTTAGCATTTGGAGCGGAATAACTCTTATGATATCTCTTGCTATATCCGTTCCTTTACTAACATTCGCAGGGAACCTAGATAAATTGGCTAACGACAAATTAGTTAAATCTGGCGCAAAAATTGAAGAAACTTTCAGCGATAAAGAAATCGAAATCGCAGATAAGAATAAAAATCTTGGAGCGATTATTCTAGCATCCTTAGCTTTCTTGGCTATCGCCGCTCACCAAATCATCACGATCTCTGGTTCACCAGAAAATCTAGCCAATGCAACATTCATGATTCTTCTTGGAATTGGCGTCACAGCTTCAACTTATGGTAATTCTACCTTCGCCAAAATCCAAAATTTTGAAGATAACAGCCCATTCAATAAGTAAACCGACAATAAAATCGGACTCTTTGCCGCAATCTTGATGATGAGCGTCACAGTTGTGTATTTGATTCTCGGATTCAGTATTAATGCGTGGGATTCCGCAAAGTTTATTTATCCAATCTCTGGAATACTCATCGGAATTTATGCAATAATCATCAAAAACATCAAAAAATAATTTTACGCCAAAAGCAAAATCTCTCGTTAAGCCAGCGAGAGATTTATTTTGCTTGAAACTTACTTTCTTGAAACAGCAGCGGAATTTTCTAGCAACTTTTGGAAGAAAATTGTCTGCGCGGATGACACATTCTGCTTCTTTCCAGCCCATTTTTTGAGCGAATCATCTTGTAAAGCCCTCGCAAAAGAGAATGTCAAAGGAAACTTTAATCGAGATTTTTTAACAATCTCAGCCAAATTTTGTGTCGCGCGCTGACTATCTTGACCGCCAGAAAGGAAAATCACGCCAGCAATATCATCCGGAACCGCTCGCTCGAGCATTTCCAAAGTTGAACTCGCCACTTCTTGTGCGCTAGACTGGAGCGGATTATCTCGCCCAGCAAGCACCATATTGACCTTCAGTACAACCGCCGAGATATCAACTTGGAACAATCTCAACTCTTCAAAAAGCGCCTTCAAGACTTGTTCAGTAACATTTTTACACTCAGAAATTGAATGATTTCCAGAGAAAATCACTTCCGGCTCAACAATCGGCACAATACCAGCAATCTGACACATCTTAGCGTATCTCGCCAAAGTCTGAACATTTACCGCAATTGACGCAGGCGATGGCAGATTTTTTTCTTTATCAATCTTAAATGCTACGCGCCATTTAGCAAAGTTTAAGCCTAATTTAGCATACTTATCCAATTTTTCTGCTAAATTGTCAAGTCCAGCAGAGATTGTCTCGCCATCAAATCCCTCCAGATCTCGCAAGCCTTCATCCAACTTAACTCCAACCAAAATCCCGCGATTTTTCAAATTTTCCAAGAAAGACTCGCCATTATCAGATTTCTGCTCAACCGTTTCTTCTGCTAAAATCACTCCGTTGAGATATTTTTCAATCTCAGGTGTAGTCAAAAACATTTCACGATAGGCTCGTCGATTTTCAGTAGAATCATCAACTCCGACTTCAGCAAACTTCTTAGCGATACTTCCACCGCTCTCATCCGCCGCAAAAATACCTTTACCTGAGCCCAGCATTTTTTGGGCCACCTCGCGCAAGATTTCTTCCCGGGATGGCTCTTCAGAGATAACTTGGAGACGCTCTTCTTTGTTCTGGAGCAAAATTTGCTTAGCTAAAAACGGCTTCAAGATAGCGTTAAAATCTGAATTTTCAGCGATAGTGACAGCCGTTTCAAGACTCTCACGCAAAATATTTCCATTCAGAATTTCACCAATGAATGACGCCCGAAAGATCGACTTCTGATAAAATGAATTTAATTGGAATTTTGTTGTAATTTTTATAACTTCCCTATCGCGCACAGCGTAGATTTCTTCTCCATTCTCAATCAGAGAGATTTCTACTCCCAAATCACGCAGGCTTTTACCCACAGTCTCAACGCTACTATAATCTATTAAATCACCTAAAATCGGCTTCTTGACATCAACAAAAACAACTCGCGCGCGGGGTAAAAATTCACGCAAAACTTCAACGTTAAAATCTTCCAAGGAAAAAATTAAACGAATTTCCGGATGATTTTTAAGATAATTTTTGAATGCCGCCAAATAATTCTTTGACAAAATATTGTCTGCAATATAAACCGTTTCTGGCACAAAAATCGGCGCAACCCAGTTCAACTTCTTGGGCGAATTGGACAAAATAACACTTCTCGCTCCGTGCGAAACAATATAGCGATACAAAACTGGATAGTTTTCTTTTTCGAAGTTAAAGGTAGTCAAGCCCCGCGGATTTATATTAGAAAAACTCTTGATGTGCGCCGCCTGAAAGATTTTTTCGCTCAAAATTACACCGCCCAAAATACCCGCTCGCCTCTTATACTCAAGCGTAGAGTCGTCAAAAGTCAAGTCATAATGAAAAACATTCTGCTTGTCTTTATAAACTTGTCGTTGATTGATGTCTAAAAAACTATCTTTTGTCGCGTTGCCAATTGAGAGAATTGTCGGTTCCATTGCCTACCCTTTTATTTTAATATAGTGCTTTCGCTTAATTATATCACGAATTTCGACACCTTTCAACCCCTTGACGGCACCAAATAAAAATGATAAAATATGATAACGACTTTTTTATAAAAACTATAAAATCAAAGGAGATTATGTCAAAAAATAAGAAAGAAAGCGTCATCGCCGAGACGCTTAAAATTTATTGGCGCGCCACAAAAAAATATAAATTTCACGCTTTAGCAGTAGCAATATTGATTCCGTTGGGGATTATTTTGAACGCTTATGTTTCGCCATTGATTGTGGCGCAAGTCATCAACAAATTACAGGCGGGGGTTCCACAAGACCAGTTATGGCAGGTATTTTCTCCTTTAATTTTTGCTGGAGCCGGTATTTATATCTTCTCTGAACTTTTTGTTTGGCGAGCCGGAATCTGGATTTTATGGAAAATGCAGATGCGAATTTATCATGACCTTTACGAAGAGGCCTTCGAAAAAATGGTCAATCAGTCGATGTCATTCCATGCACAAAAAATGAGCGGATCGATGGTTTCCGCTGCGAGAAACTTTGCCAATTCCTACATTGGATTTTTGGATACGGCAATATTTAATATTCTTCGAATTTTGATTGGTGTTATTGCAATTGTTGTAATTTTGACACCAATTGCGCCACTTTACACTTTGGGCCTTTTCGCTCTAGCGATAATCTTTGCTATAATTTCAGCATCAGGGCTCGACAAAGTCGCCACCGCACAGAAAAAATCCACCAAAGAACACAACCGTTTGAGCGGAATTTTTACTGATGCAATCTCAAATATCCTGTCTACTAAGGCCAACTCGCGCGAAAGTCAGGAACTTAAAAACATCAAAGATCAAGGCGCGAAGGCTTTCTCTGCAGAGATGAATTTTGCTAAAAAGGTGACACTTCGAGATTTAGGATTCGGGTCAGTTTTGGCAACAGGAAACCTTTTGATTTTGTTGGTGGCGGTTTTTGGCCAATTTTGGTTTGGTATTTCTCTCGGAACGCTGATCTTGATGATGGATTACTCGCAAAGGCTTCTATCTCAACTCTGGGACATCAACAGGATTATCCGCGGAATTTCTAAAGCGTTTGGTGACGCAGATGAAATGACTCGATTGATTTCTACAGAAAATCCAATTAAAGATATAAAAGGCGCCAAGCCGCTTAAAGTCAAGGGCGGAAAAATAGAGTTCAAAGACGTGGACTTCAGACATGACGACAAGCCAACTTCACTATTTACGGACTTTAATCTCAAAATCAAGGCAGGAGAAAAAATTGGCCTTGTCGGGTCATCAGGCTCAGGAAAATCAACTTTGACCAAAATGATTTTGCGTTTTTCTGATGTTGAAAGCGGAGAAGTTTTGATCGACGAACAAAATATCAGCAAAGTCACGCAATCTTCGCTCCGAAATTCAATCTCTTATGTTCCGCAAGAATCATCACTATTCGACAGAACTATACGAGAAAATATCGCCTACGGCCGACCAGATGCTAGCGAAAAAGAGATAATTAAAGCAGCCAAACTCGCCAATGCGTGGGACTTTATTAAAGATCTGCCAGATGGCTTAGAAACTACCGTTGGCGAGCGCGGAACCAAACTTTCTGGCGGACAAAAGCAGCGCATTTCAATTGCGCGAGCAATCTTGAAAAATTCACCAATTCTCATCTTGGATGAGGCAACCTCGGCGCTAGACACAGAAAGTGAAAAATTAATCCAAGACGCTCTCGAGAACTTGATGAAGAACCGCACCAGTATCGTGATAGCTCATCGCCTCTCCACCATTCAACAGATGGACAGAATCATCGTTATCGAGGATGGAGAGATCGTAGAGCAAGGCTCGCATAAAGAACTTCTTAAACTCGACGCGCAATACGCCAAACTGTGGAAGATACAGTCAGGAGAAGCATAGTTAAAAGACCCCGCCAAAGGGTCTTTTAATTATATAGTACACATTAAGACTATTTAGCATCGCACTGGCCAGATTCACCCAAATTATTCTTTAAATGCGTGACATAAAAATTCTTACAAAGAGGCGTATTGCCTTCTTGTTGAACAGCGAAATCTGGAAGAGGGAGGTCGTTGCCCGCCATCTCAAGCCTACTCTCAACCCTACGGAATTGATCGTTAGCGCGACCAGTGCTATCTACAATAGGCTGAACACCGTCGAAATCTATGACTTTATCATCTTTCATCAATTCAATCTTGAATTCTGCCTGTTTATATAAAGGCGTAAGTCTTAAATACGACTCCACTTTTGCAGAATTTATGTCAGACCCTATCACAACCTCCAAGCTACAAGCGTAAACTGAATTAAAATTATTATTACAGACAACTGGCGTAACTTGGTTGGTTATATTCGACCCACTTCTTTTATTATTAGGAAGTTTTACCCTAGTAAAAGAAGATACTGAAGAGCCTATAGGATAATAAATCTGCTCATCTATACCATGTCCGTCATCAGAGAAGTTGGTGTTTAAATCATCTAAGGAGCCTCCGTTTCTATATCCATAAAATTGTGCTTTTATCACCGCAGGCCGATTACCCCAATCACCAACTTTTTTTAGTCTAGGGGACGGGGTAGAATCAAGTGTGATTGCTTCATTATTACTGCCGTTACGCTTAGTATGCCAGCTAATCCTTACTTTATTGAATGGAGAAACGCCCCTAAGAGGTATCGTCCTCGCCTGGTCATTGCTGGTCTCACCCAAAAAATCTGGCGAATTCTTCTTTATTTTAAGGCAAGTGTATGCTTGGTTTAAGTCACTGCCTCCACCAGAAGAACTCTGGATTTGCGTCTCTCCAGAAGTAGCACCAACAAATCCACCCAAAGCATTACAGCTATCTAATGATTTAGATAAAGCATCGCTTATCTTTTTACAATTAGCACTATCTCTATTTGCTATAGAGCAATCCCTATAATACCTATCCATAAAACGCTTAGCGTCCTCAACCCCCGCCTGAGCGGAGTCGTACGAGGATTGAGAAAGGTCTTGAGTGCTTGCCATCTGCTGGTCCCGCACTTGGAGTCTCAAGAAACTAGCGGTTATTAAGGCTATAAGCGTGGTGGTAACAACGACAATAAACATCGAAACACCACCCCTCATAAAATCTTTTTTCGAAAATTCCATAACTCTCCTTAATACCTCACTGGCAATTCTTTAGTGTATGTGGTCTTTAGTATATTTCTTCCGCCACCTAGCCTCTGAGACCAGAAATACATGTCCGGTCTTTGGTTGTATATCTCGGCAGGTTGACCAGTTTTATTATCTCCGCCCGTGCGATATGATTTTAGATCATTGGTTAGTATGGCTCCGTTTATAATCAAAGGTTTGCTACACTCTGAGTTATTGACAATTGTTATATCATCTTTAAAGTCTTTCGCGCAAGTAACAACTTTATCCGCGATCAGTATAGCATCTATCTTTTCGACATACTTATCAATATAGATATTCTTGGCTATAACTATTGTCTGGTGACCTAATTTTTGGTAGTGTTGGTTACCTTGAATATATAAATTATCAGCGTAAATAACCCTAGTATCCATGGCATTTATCATTATATAATCATATAGTCTTTGGTTGCCTTTATATTCTAGAATGAAAGTTTTTCCGAAAGTACCGTCACCAGACCCCTTAGGGAATCTTGATTCTATTGCCTGCCTGATTCTTTGGTTAGAACTTCTGCTATTAGGGCTAAACTCCCCAACAGTTGATCCATCATTAGAAAATGTTAAGCTGTTGCTATTATGAGAGCTTGCGGAAGTGAATCGCAATATTTTAGAATTGGATATGGCTTCATACTCAACCCAAGAGCCAAATTGAGTATTCTTGTATCGGCTCTTATTGGTTACGATACCAGATTGAGAATAAACACCATTATTCCATATTGCCATATGTGGCTTTTTAACTGCTATGGCGCAGATAGGTCGAGAGTGGCGCCAAGCAGTCTTGCTAGATTGCTGCGCTGAGTTCTCATTACCCAACATCTGATAAGGCGATACCGATAGCGCAACGCAATATCTTGTACCAACATGCGCATCCTCTGGCATCTCTGGAAGAGGATTGTTGAACTTCTGACTCGTCCTTGAGAATTCACCTGTCTCAGCGACACCACAATCAGCGATATTAGCACCTGCAAAGGCTTTACTGTAAACAGAGCAGGTGTTTTCTGTGTTTTCTGTAGACTCATTATTAGGTGTTTTGATGTTCTCGTAATTATGAGGAACTTTCCAGCGAGTGATTTTATACCTACTGCCTCCACGGACAGGCTTGTCGCCACCGCCAGTTAGCTTTGGTGTGAGGTTGATTGTTTCAGTAGGCTCTGCGGGAATATCGTCAGCACCACAATTATATGACGTTCCGCCAACCGTAGCATCAACGCAAGGCTTGATTTCATATTCATAAGGAACATAGAAGCATTTCCCCTGAGATTGGCCAGAGCCATTTTGATCCCTGCTTGGGTTTCTTGTAATTACATGGGTTGGAGAATTTCCGATAACTGTGCCTTTTTTATACGAATACTCAAGCTTCCAATTGTATGAGATATTCTCACAGATAGTTTTACCCATATCCGCATCTCTGGCGGTGTATGCCGTTACACGCACATTATTCTTGAGACCTGCAGAGTCGCCCTGAACAACAATATCACCAGAGGCTCTATTGCCTAGACCTATGTTAGATTTACCTGTTTGCCTAGATGAAGCGTGTCGGTTATTTTGATTCCATCCAATATAGAATTTGGAGAAATTACTGGAGAAATTACCCCTTACAGTGTGCTTGAAGTTAATCGTCTGGCCAGATTTAACGATAATATTGCCATTGTTGCTCCAGTTGGAATCTGTGGATTTTTTGATTTGGGTAGTAGCAGATGATGAGGCGGAGATGGTGTCCTCTTCGGATGGTGGGGGTGGGGGAACCTGATCCACATAAACGTCAATATTAAGATTGGCACCGTTAATTCCAGGAAACCAGTTTATGCCAGAGGGGTCGCCTAGGTTAGTTATCACACCTCTACCGTCAGAAATATTTCCGTGTCCATTTTTTGTACTATAATTAGCGTCCCAATGAGCTCTTGTCCCAACACCAGCAAACTGACTACTCCAGCGACTTCCTCTTAAATTATAGCTGAAACTCCCACTCTTTCCTCCCCCTACAGAGAAGTATACGGCAGGGTTACCGACAAAACAATTAGCGTATAATTGAGCTTGCCCAGAGGCGTTAGATTTATCTGTCATATTTTTCCTGCATGTAATATTCCCTGCTGCGTCTTGAGGTGGTATACCTACTTGGTCTGCATGGACAGAAACCCCGGATAAGGGCTTATGCGTCTTAGAATCTCTAAAAGTAAAGTTTATTCCTATAACATGGGTCGCTAATGAACCTCTCGCAACACTAATATAATTATTAGCCAAACTCCAATCACCGGCACAACCATCCTGTGCGTTAACTTGCGTAGCATAGGTATTATTAAATAAATCAAACGAAAAAAGTGCAGTATCTTTTAAAAAACGTTTTTTTATGTCAACCAAAAAATCGGACCAATCAGAAAACTCACCCTCTTCCTGATCGAGTCTGTAAATACCCATCTCTCCATTAGCTCTAACGACAGTCGATTGTGTAAAATCGCCCTTTTTCTTAAAATAATCATGAAACTGATCTTTATTCTTAGCTCTATCTCTTAAAAACATTGGGACTAAATCGTAATTATCATTAGAATCGTCTCCGCTAATAAACGTATTAAAGGCTGGAGATTCTCCACGGAAATCGTAGGTGTCAGTATTCGGAAACCTACTCTTGACATATTCAGATATTTCCTTAGAAGACTTATTGCTCCTAAAAAGAGGTAATATACTACCATTAAAAATAGACTCTATTTCGCTAAATTTATCTATATCTAAATTTGCATACATATACGTGACACTAAAATAACGTCTATGCCTAATAACGCAATTAATCAATCTACTTTTTAAATAATCTATCTTAATTGCAGTTTTTTGATATTCTTTAAGATCCCTATATTCACTAATATCCAAATTTCTATATTCGGAAATATATTTATCTGATAAATCTATACCAACATTGCATTTTTTTGCGTAAAATTTTAATCCAGCTAGCAATATCAAGTCATCCTCTGCTTTTTCTCTAGCGCTCTTGCCCTCTAATATCAATTTATTGTCTTTGTCTTTATCTATAAATTCTTGTATATCTTTGGAGTTAGTCAAGATATCTGCACTTTTTATAACAGTATCTCCAATATTAATATCCCCACTATCAATAAGATTATTTAGTAAAAAGATGATTCCAAAAGCTGAAGCCACCGCTAAAATTGCCACACCCAAAAAAATAGCTATCTTACGAACTTTTTTGATTTGGCGATTAGATTTTTTATCATCTAATTCAAGCATATAATTCTCCCATAAATTAAATAAACCTACATTCATATTTAATCATAAACATTATAAAAAATCAATAAAAAACCCTCTGCAAAAAGCAAAGGGTTGGAGAATAGTTGATAGATGAGGATTATTATTGGCGGCGCTTAAATGAAATAAGTCCGCCGAGTGATGTAATAGCAACGCCTAAAAAGCCAAGCAATGAGTTAGTCTCGCCGGTATTAGGAAGGACCTTCTTATTACTATTACTTGTGTTTTGAGTCGCTGGATCTTGTGGTGCCGGTTTTGGATCAGCGGGTGCTGGATCTTGTGGTG
>JAUMUF010000002.1:0-45521 GCA_030530825.1 bacterium
TTGGATCAGCGGGTGCTGGATCTTGTGGTGCCGGTTTTGGATCAGCGGGTGCTGGTGAAGCATATTGATATATTACGCCACCATCATAAGAAGAGGTTGGTTTACCGTTAAAGTCCTCAACTGAAACTGTAGAGTTATTTGAAAGCTTGCGTTCAGTTTGATCGTTAAACCTTAAATAAATCCCCTCTAGTTCCCAGCCATCTATGTCAGGCGCTTTAACTATGTAAGGATTTTCAGAGGTTATCCAAAATTCTGAAGAGTACTCATTAAAATAAGTAATTGTTCCGTCACTATTGACTCCTTGAGCACCAGTAAGGATTGCCTTCCCTGACACCTCAGCCTTAACGACAGTTGCGCCAATAAAAGGCACTGTTGCAGGCAAGATTTGAGCCGCCCCAAGGAGAGCAACTGAAGCGAGAGCGATACCGAATTTTGCATATTTTTTAGCCATTTTAATTACCTTAACCTACCACATGGCAACGATAGGCCCTTTCTTTTAATAAAAAGACTCCCATCAAGACCACTAGCAGATAAAGATAAACTCATCTTCAACTGATAATGTTCTTGATAGGAGTCTGAAGTGAAGTGCGACATCTATCAACTGGCTTTTATATTATCACATTTTGGTTATTTTGTCAATAGTTTAATGGTATTTTATAAAATTTGAGCCAAATATTGTCCCGTCCAACTATCCTTAACTCCGGCAATCTTCTCTGGTGTACCTTGCGCGACAACTTGGCCCCCACCAGATCCGCCCTCTGGACCCATATCAATAATCCAGTCCGCAGACTTGATCACATCAAGATTATGCTCAATAATCACCATTGAGTTACCACCATCAACCAACTTGTTCAAAATCTCCAAAAGGCGCTTGGCATCAAGACCATGAAGCCCTGTGGTTGGCTCATCCAAAATATACATTGTTTTGCCGGTAGAAACTCGAGATAGTTCTGTCGCCAGTTTAATGCGTTGCGCTTCGCCACCAGAAAAAGTCGTGGCTGGCTGACCAAGCGTGATATAGCCAAGTCCAACATCAACGATAGTTTGAAGTTTGCGATGAATTGCAGGGATATTCTTGAAGAATTCCGCCGCCTGCTCTATTGTCATATCCAAAACATCCGAGATAGTTTTGCCCTTATACAGGATTTCGAGAGCCTCACGATTGTAGCGCTTGCCGTGACAGACATCACATTCAACATAAACATCAGGCAAGAAGTGCATTTCTATCTTTTTAACACCGTCGCCTTGGCAGGTCTCACATCGTCCACCCTTGACATTGAATGAAAACCGCCCCGCCTTATACCCACGGATATTAGCCTCAGGAGTAGAGGCAAACAACTCACGGATCTGAGTGAAGACGCCCGTGTAAGTTGCAGGGTTGGAGCGAGGTGTGCGACCGATGGCGGATTGATCGATGACGATGGCCTTGTCCAACTTTTCCATTCCAAGAATTTGGTCATGCTTGCCCGCCACATCTTGACTTCTGTTTTTCTTGGAAGAAAGTTCTTTGCTCAAAATCTCATTAACCAAAGTCGACTTGCCCGAGCCAGAAACACCCGAGACAACTGTCATTACACCCAAAGGAATTTCAACATCAATATCCTTAAGATTGTTCTCGCGCGCTCCGAGAATTGTGAGTTTTTCATCTTTTTGAATTTTGCGACGCTTTTTGGGTACAGGGATACTTTCTTCACCCGACAAGAATCTGCCCGTTGGAGAATCGGGGTTTTTAATAATCTCTTCTGGCGTGCCACTTGCCACAATTTGACCTCCGTGAGTACCAGCCTTAGGACCAACATCAATCACAAAGTCTGCCGCACGAATCGTATCCTCATCGTGTTCAACCACCAACACAGTATTGTTGAGATCGCGGAGATTTTTTAGTGTAGAGATAAGTTTGTCGTTATCCCTTTGATGAAGGCCAATCGATGGCTCGTCCAAAACATACAGCACGCCTTGAAGCCCCGAGCCAATCTGAGTAGCAAGGCGGATGCGCTGAGCCTCACCGCCACTGAGCGTATTGGCGGCACGGCCCAACTCAAGATAGTTAAGGCCAACATTCTTCATAAAATTGAGCCGAGAAGAAATTTCTCTAATAATCTGATGCGCGATGAACTTTTGCTGATCATTCAACTCAAAATTTTCGAAAAGATCAACTGCTTCTTCGATAGAAAGTTGGGTGATTTCGACAATGTTAAGTCCAGCCACCGTAACTGCGAGAGCCACAGGCTTAAGGCGTGCGCCGTGGCAAGTCTGACACTCACGGACGCGCATAAACCGCTCGATGTCTTTGCGCATAAACTCGCTGTCGGTTTCTTTATGGCGACGCTCCAGATTGGGAATTACGCCTTCAAAAACCACATTGAACTTCTGGCCGTTGGAAGTTCTAACTTCATACTTTTGATTGGTACCATAGAGAATGATGTCGATGGCTTCTTTAGATAATTCTTTAGTAGGAACTTTAGTCGAAAATCCGTGCTGACGGGCGATTTCTTCAAAATGCTTGATACGCCAAGATTTTTCATTGATGCGATTATATGGCCTAATTGCGCCCTCGCTGATGGTTAAATTGGGGCTAAGAACGAGATCAGGATCAATCTCCATACGCGTGCCGAGACCCGAGCAAGTTTCGCAGGCACCTTGAGGAGCGTTGAATGAAAAAAGTCGTGGCTCGAGTTCTGGAATGTTTTCTTCTGGGTGAAGATGGCAGGCGTAATTTTGGGAGTAAGACTTGACGGTGCCAGTTTGGTCGTCTAGAACTTCGATAAATCCTTTGCCAATTTCAAGCGCTTGCTCCACGCTTTGAGCAAGTCGGGTCTGAATTTCAGGACTCAAAACAAGACGATCAATCACAATCTCGATATCGTGCTTGATGTTTTTTTCAAGATCAGGAAATTCATCCAGCGCATAAATCACGCCATCAACCCGCGCGCGAGCAAAGCCAGCCCGAGAGAATTCATCTGGAATATGAGCAAATTCACCCTTTTTACTCTTGGCGATAGGCGCAAGCAAAATCAGGCGGGAGCCTTCTTCCATTTTCAAAATAGAGTCAACAATATCTTGCGGTGTGCGGCGCTTGACCGTTCTACCACAGATTGGACAATGTGGCGTGCCAATTCGCGCAAAAAGCAGGCGGAGATAATCGTAAATCTCAGTGACGGTGGCAACGGTGGAGCGCGGGTTTCGAGAAGTGGATTTTTGATCGATCGAAATCGCCGGACTCAATCCCGTGATACTATCGACATCCGGCTTATCCATCGTTCCCAAAAATTGGCGGGCGTAAGAGTTGAGACTCTCCATATAACGGCGCTGGCCCTCGGCGTAAATTGTGTCAAAGGCGAGGCTGGATTTGCCACTCCCAGAAAGCCCCGTAATCACCACCAATTTATCACGCGGGATTTTGATATCCACACCCTTCAGATTATGCTCGCGCGCGCCCTTTACCTCTAAAAACTCCGCCATTTTGCTCCATTTCGATTAAATTTGCTCCAGATATTATAGCATTTTTGAGCAGATTTTTCAATCACTTCAACTTTTATCCCAAATATGATAAAATAGATTTATGACTAAAAAAGGCTTTACCGCAATTGAAATCATCGTCGTGGCGATTTTTCTCGTAGTCGTGGGCGTGTTTTTTGTGATTCAAAAAGGCGACCTTCAGGACCGCTTCATCAACGAGAATAAAAAGTCGGCAATTAACGCGATTCACTTCAATCTTCAACATTTTTATAAGCAAAATGGCTTTTATCCGCGAGAAATTTCCGACAAAAATCTCACCGCCATCGACCCCAATCTCTTTACCGACCCAATGGGTAGAAAGTTGGGCGAGGCTGAAAGCGATTATCGCTACGAGTCAACCGATTGTGAAGGCGACAAGTGTAAAAATTACTCACTTCGTACCAAAATCTTGAATGAGAACGACTTCGTGAAAAGTTCAAAGCAATAGCAGAAAAATTCAATTTTCGAATTTTCCACAGGACTTGTCCAAGGACTTTTCGAAAATAAATTTTCTGCCAATAGACTTTCAAAAAACAGGGACCGCCAAATCCCTGTTTTTATATCAAGATTATTGAGACAGTCGCGCAGCCTCAGAGTAAATATTCTCTTCCAAGATGCGCTTGTTTTTGGCGGCCTCACAGACTTCGCCAACAATTTCTGCGAGTTTTGCGGGGCGACCAACCATCACAAAGGTATAGGTAGATTCTTCACCAACAGTCGAGAGTTTAAGCGTGCCGTAATTAAACATATGCTGAAAAACTCCCGTCTGCGTAAAACTGATGTCTTCAACGGATTCGAGATTAATAACTTGCTTCTTTCGATGAAACAGCCCACGCACAATCAATTGTATCGCCCGCTCGTTAGTGATAGTTAATTTATTAGAATTGTAAGTAGAATATCCAATCACGCCAGCCAAAATCGTCAAAAGACTAAGTGGCGCAAAAATCAACGACAAATTGCCCTTCATTGACGCAGTAAGGCCAAGATTATTGGGCGAAAACACCAACAAAATCCATGCACTCACTACCAGCACAAACATCGCCGCCGCACTCGCCACAATCGCATAAATACCAATCGCGTGGCGCGAGAGTGAAAGCACAACATACTCATCATCATCAACCGACACACTTGGATATTTTTTGAGCGAAGTTTCGCGCCTGCCGCGCAAAATCTCCATTGCCTGCTCCGCCTCAGGAGTCATTGTCTGCGACACAGCATTAAGCGCTTCGACAGCCCTTGGTACAGCACGCGGCACGACTTCCGCCTCCTGGACAGCCTCGGCGTTGATTTTTCGTTCAAATTCTTCTGCAAGATTACTCATTTTCCCATTCCTTTCCCATATGCTCGTAAGCCTTTTTAGTGATAACTCGTCCGCGTGGTGTGCGCTGAATAAATCCTATCTGCATTAAATATGGCTCATAAAAATCCTCAATTGTCGAAGTTTCATCACCTGTCAGCGCCGCTATCGTAGAGAGACCAACAGGTCGAGTCTGATAATTTTCAATTATGGCTTGGAGCAAATTTCTGTCAGCGGCGTCAAGTCCAAGATGATCGATTTCAAGAAGTTTAAGCGCTCTGGAAGCGGTTTCTTCATCTATAAAACCGTCAGTGTTAACATCCGCAAAGTCACGCACTCGCTTCAAAATCCTGTTAGCGATCCGAGGCGTTAGGCGAGCACGAGTAGAAAGAAGTTCTGCCGCACTCGGCGTAATCTGGCTCTCCAATATCCGCGCCGATCTCTCAATAATTTGCCCAATTTCTTCCGTCGTGTAAAACTCCAACCGATAAATATGCCCGAATCGATCCCTGAGTGGCGCCGCCAAACTCCCTGTCCGCGTAGTAGCGCCAATCACCGTAAACTTGGGTAAATCCAATCGCACACTTCGCGCGGCTGGGCCTTTACCAATAATAATATCAAGTTTGAAGTCCTCCATCGCCGAATACAGTATCTCTTCAACCGCCCTCGGCATCCTGTGGATTTCATCAATAAAAAGAATATCTCCAGATTGAAGATTGGTCAAAATCGAAGCCAGATCACCAGCCTTTTCGATCGCAGGACCAGATGTGATACGCAGCCCCGCCCCCATCTCCGAGGCAATTACGCCAGCCATCGTGGTCTTACCCAGCCCCGGCGGGCCATACAGCAAGATATGATCAAGCGGCTCATCACGCTTCTTGGCAGCCTCGATCGCAAGCGTAAGATTACGCTTCAAGCGCTCTTGTCCGACATATTCACCAAAAGTTTTAGGCCTGAGCGAAATTTCCACCTGCTCTTCTTGCGGCTCATCGTGAAGTTCAGCGTCCATAATTCTTTCTATCGCCATTGCTTCAATTATACCATATAATGGGCCGATTTTACACTTTTAGCAGTGTTTTTGAAAAAGTTAGAAGTTATTTCGAAGCGCCTGCATGATACGCTCTTCAGTAGAAAGATCCGCCGATACGGCTTGGAGCATTTGCGTGGCGTCATTCAAGGTATAGCCGAGAGCAATCAGCGCTTCCATTGCTTCATCCGAGCCAGTCGCAGTTGGCGCATCGGTCGCAGTATAAGCGGTCGCCAAGCCCACCTTATCTTTCAGATCAACAATCACGCGCTCGGCGGATTTTTTACCCACACCAGCGGCTTTTTGAATAAATTTAGAATTCTCATGAGCGATAGCGTTGCGGACCTGCTCGGCTTCTCCAAGGCTCATTATTGCTATGCCCGCCTTAGGACCAATACCTTGGACGGTGATTAGTAGTTCGAACAATTTCTTAGCCGCCAACGAAGAAAACCCAAACAACTCTTGGCTCTGCTCACGGATGTGGTGATAGGTGTAGAATTTTATACTTGAGTCAAGCGAAGCGGAGTCGTATTCTCCAGCCGGCACAATCACCTCGTAGCCCACACCATTAACATCAACAATCACGCTCCCTGCGAATTTTTCAACAATTTTACCTTGAATGTGTGCAATCATAGTGCTTATTTTAACATAATCTTATTCTAAGCGCAAATTCTTCAAAGGTGAACGGCGGGCATTAAGTAGAAGCGGTAAAAGGCTCGCCCCCAACCCCACGGCAAAAATCGGTAAGAAAGATAGAAGTATGACAGGCGTAAATTCTACAATTTTGAAAGTTTCAATATTTTTAAGCGAGAACATTGCTGAAATTTCTAAACTGGCAGATTCTTGGACATCTCCACTAATCCAGATTACGACAAGTAGAGACAAAATCGTCGCCAAAACTGTCACAATCAGCGAATAGATCGCAACATAAGCGATGTAAATCTGGGTAATCTCCAAACGAGAATAGCCAATCGCACGAAAGACGGCAGTTTCACGCCGAGAATCGACCATAATTCTATTTACAACAACATATATTATTATCGCTGTCAATACAGCAACTCCTGCAATTATCCAGTTCAAAACATTCTGCACAGAAGATTTGATTTCTGCAATAACGGTGGCATTATTGGGCATTTCTTGAACCGCCATCGAGAATTCTTTACCACAATAATTCTTTGCGCAATTTGTTTCTGATACAAATTTAGACAAATCTTGCGCATTAGAAAATTCGACCAAATGCATCTTATCAACTGCGACTTCTCCAAGATAACTATTTTTAATAGGGCTATTGACATTCGGTGGATTTATTATATCATGTATACGCTGATTGGTGTTTTGAGTAAGCGCATTTTGCGGAATCATAATGCCACCGCCCGCGCCAATAGTAGATGACAGCATCTGGTAAAACAGCCCTTCAAGTCCGCCGATGCTCGGAGTTCTTCCAGTCGGAAATAAACCAATCACGCGCAATTTAATAATCTGCTTATCCGGCGCAATGTATTCTGGCAACTTTTTCATCTCGGCGTCCTGCTTATCTTGAAGGATCTTCTCCTCACGCGTGCGAGTATCTTTAATTGCCTTTGAATCTCCACACGGAGTCTTGGCGATTTCATATTTAATTTTAGAGTCGGAACTTCGATTGGCGATAAACGCCCTTCTCATATTGTCGAAGTCAGCCTGATTATTACGCCAGCAAAATTCGAAGGCGTGCGAGTTGATTTTACTTCTCAATTTCTGGATGTATTCGTATTTCTGACGAGGTGGCGCAGAGTCAGCAATCGGTTTTTCGCCCAAAAGATGCGCCGCAAAATCATAATTCACAAGAGCCGGAACTTCGTCTTTCTCCAGAACATAATTGTCGTTGTAAAAGATCTTTGCTAATTCGTCATTCTGGAGACTCATCTGGGAGAAAAACGAGTCCGCTCTACCGCCAGAACCATTTTTGACGGATTCCGCCAGATTCTCCTTGGAATCTTTGACTTCAATCATTTTACCGCCAAGTGTGAGCGTTTTAGATTCAAAAACACTCTTGACGGGATATTGAGCGAGTTTTTTCTTGATAAAGTCTTCGCTAGTTTTAGGGAAATTTTGTCTTAAATATTCAGCCAAAACATTATTGGCAATTTTACTGGACAGATTGAGCGACTCCGTCTTTTCAAAACCGTCATCGTAGACTTCAATTGGGCTTTCTGCTGGATTGGGAATAAATTCTTCACCCTTTTTCCTGGCTTCTTGTGCTAGACAGCGGTTTTCTTCCGTGTAGAGATTCTTGGCTTTTGCCAAAATTTCTTGCGGCGGGTTGCTGATAATTTCAAAGGCTTTCTCGTTTTTATACGCCATCATCGCAATGTATCTACCGGATAGCCCGCGGGAAGTAACTTTTTCAAGGCTCTCGGTAGATTTTTCCAGCCCCAGATAAGCCGTAATCACAGCCGCACACAAAATCGCAATGAACACAACGCTTAATCCAAGACGCACTCGCCTAATCTTAAATTTAGTCAAAGCCAACAGGGCGGAATCTTTAATTTTCAACATTTTTCACCTTTCCGTCTTCAATTTCGATAATTCTGTCTGCTTTTTGCGCAACTCTCTCGTCGTGCGTTACCACAATCAGCGTCATCCCTGTTTGCTTTTGGATTTTTTGGAGAAGATCAATAATTTGGCTCGAATTTTTACTATCCAAATTTCCTGTCGGCTCATCTGCAAAGAGAATTTCAGGAGAATTTATTAGACTTCTCGCGATAGCCACGCGCTGGATTTGCCCGCCAGAAAGTTCTCGCGGATAAGCATTGGCGCGATCACTTAACCCAACCACGCTCGCCAACTTTTCTGCGCGGGGACTGCGGATCTTGCTCTTTATCCTCCGCGGGAGGGCGGCAACTTCGATATTCTGTCTCACGGTTAAAAACGGCTGAAGATAGAAAAACTGAAAGATAAAACCGATCTTTTTATTTCGAAATTTTGAAATTTTGCCGTCGCGAAGTCTGGAAATATTTTGCCCATCAACCAAAACCTCACCACTAGTGGACCTGTCGAGTCCGCTCAAGATATTAAGCAAAGTCGACTTTCCGCTTCCGCTCGCACCAGTTATCGCCAAAAATTCACCTCTTTTAATCTGAAGATCTTTAATATCAAGCACGGTATTTCGACCGTATTTTTTGGTTAAATTCTTTACAATAATTACCGAAGTCTCGCCCACCGTTTCCATAATTTTATTTTATCATAAACTTAATATTTTACAATCCGCGCGTCATATAAAAATGCGTGATCGCCGCCGCTAGCGCATCCGCCGCGTCATCTGGCTTGGGGGTTTGCTTGAGACCGAGTTGGGTTTTCACCATCTCCTGAACCTGCTTTTTGTCAGCAGAGCCGTAGCCGGTCAAAGTCTGCTTAATCTGATTGGGGGTATATTCAGAAACTGGAATCCGAGCAAGTTGCGCCGCCAAAATTGCCACTCCACGAGCCTGCGCCACAGAAATCGCAGTGGTGACATTCTTCGAAAAGAAGAGTTTTTCAATCGAAACTTCAGTCGGCTTAGTCTCGTCAATAATCTGATTGAGACCATTGAAAATCTCCTCCAGCCTAACCTCAATCGGCGTATGCGCCGGCGTAGAAATCACTCCGCCGGTAATCATCTTTAGTGGCTTTCCAATATGGCAATCCACCACACCAAAACCCAAAATTCCCGTTCCAGGATCAATGCCTAAAATTCTTCGTGTCATTTTTCCATTTTACCACTTTGGCTAATTTTTCTTAAACTTGGAGAAAAATCTGCCGATAGTCGCTCTAAAGTCCCCTATCAAAATCCCAATAATCGCCAAAATTACGAGAATTATCGCCCACCAGCCTGAGAATTTTTTGGAGTTTTCCACAGCGTTTTCCACAGTATCAGTTGCCGATAGGTTCTTAACGATCTTGCGACACCTGTTGGTTTCAGGATTGCGCTCATAGCCCTCTTTACAAGGGGCTGGCTCTTTGGTAGAAGTAGTAGCAATCTTCCGGCAACGGTTGGTTTCTGGGCTTCTATAATATCCCTCACGGCAAGGCGTTTGAGTAGCGACTCGGCTTGAAGACAATGTTGCTATTTTGCGACATCTACCAGTTTCTTCACTTCTGTAATAGCCAGGATTACAAGGGGTTAAGGTCGCAGTTAAATTCTGGATTTTTCGGCATCGATTAGTTTCCGGATTTCGCTCATATCCAATCTGACAATCAACTTCTGTTTTTGGAGTTTCGAGTTTTTTACATCTTCCCGTTTCCGGATTTCGAAAATACCCTATTTCACAAGGTTTTTCTTCTTTGTCAATAAACTTTTGCTTTTGACATTTATTTGAATTATTATCAAAATAGTATCCTTCTTGGCAAGTCTGCTCAATTTCTTCAATATTTTCCGCGCTAAAGGTAGAGGTTTTTACATTTTTCCAACCACTATCAAATTTAGCATATGGGACTTCTGGCTTCTGCTTATCATATTTAATACTTTCAATTTCTGCGCCACTCTCATCAAGTAGGAAAAATTCACCTGCAGTGGTTTTGGCTGGTTTGAGATTGGTTTCGCTAAATTTCAGCGCAAAATACTCACCCGATTTAAGAATTTTATCCGGTAAATCAAAAGGCTTTTTGGTGTTTTTGTAGGCAATTTTACAGTTTTCAAGATTGATTTTATGATCAGATTTATTTTGAATTTCGAAAAATCCGTCCGCAGAATTTATCAGCAATTCCGTAAATTGAAGCGCAAGACAAGAATCTTGATTCTCTTTTTCATTATCTTGCGATGGATTATTCTGGGTAGAGTCCTCCGTATCTGGATTATCTCCAGTTTTATCATCTTTTGGTGGAGTTACAGGATTTTGCGGATCTTTATCTTCTTTATTACCATCAATAGGTGGCGTAGCACTGGGTGGAGTAGACTCTTCTGTGCTATCTATCGGCGGAGTAGGAGTAGTTGGCGAAATTTGCGGGGTAGTTTTTTCTATGATTCCGCCCATATTAGGCGTCGAAATAGGCTCGCTAGAATCAATCAGCTCGAAGTCGTATTTCTTCTTCTCCATCCCAAGAGAAAATATATTAACGGCTATTTTATTGCCTTTAATATCCGTGGAATTCTTAGAAAGACCTGCTTTTTGACATTGAGCCCCGGATTCCGCACAAATAAAATTGGTTAATTTATCATTGATATTTAATTTTAGAATAGCCTTTTCACTAATATTGTTGCCGTCAAAATATCCATCCGCCAGACCGCTGCCACTTTGGCGGATTAAAATATGGCTTCCCCCTTGAAAAATAATATTTTCTGTAGAGAAAATCTCCTTATTGCCAGCGCCTTGGCTAATTGAAATTTTAGAGATTTCGGCGTCACTGCCACTGTTAAAAATCTCAATGAATTCCGCTCCATTCGTGGCATTCACTCTCGAAATAAAAAACTGCGACGAGCCAGAAGCCGCCGCAATATTCGAGAGGTGAACAAAAACAGTTGCGCAGATAACCGCCAAAGAAATTATTTTTTTGATAATTTTGTTCATTTTCGTCCCTCTTTTAATTTGTTTATGGTTAAATTTTAGCAGAAGCACCAAAATTTGTCAACGGCTTACGAACATTTTTCAAAACCACTTGCTTTGTTGGTGGCCCAGAAATCTTTGCACAATTTTTTATTTTCGCCATCAATCTGTACGGCAAAATCAGCAACTGGCAAATTTCCGTTCGAAATCTCAATCCTGCTCTCTACTCGCCTAAATTGATCATTGGCGCGCCCCGTACTATCAACCACTGGCTGAACGCCATCAAACGCCACCAACTGGCCACCGTCATAAAGCTCTACCTTAAAATTAGCCTTTTTATAAATTGGTGATAGCCTCAAATATGCCTCACTACCCGCCTTAATTTGAGTGCCAATATCAACCAAAACTTCGCAAGAATAGACGACCGATGATAAATCAGACCGACAAGTCACTCCGGTTGTATTATTCGTAGAATTAGCATCTCCCGTCCTTTTATTTTTAGGCAAACTATCCGAAGCAAGTCCAGATCGCACAGGATAGTACAGCCGTTCATCTATGCCGACACCATCATCAGAAAAGTTAGAATTCAAAACCTCAAAATTATGAGCGTCCGAGCTAAAGCCAAAGAATTGCGCCTTCATCAAAGCCGGCCTTTGACCCCACTCGCCAGACTTAAAATTAGGTTTATTGTTAACATTTCCATCTAAAAAAATACTATCCGAGTCTTTTCTAGTATGCCAACTAATTTTAACCTTATTAAAATCCGCCACCGATCTCAAGGGTATAATCTTAGACTCGCCAGAGTCAACTTCACCAAGAAAATCGAGACTATCTTTTTTAATCTTCAAACAAGTGTAGGCTTGGTTAAGTTCATTATTTCCATCAGACTGAATCAGGGTTTCACCAGTCTCAGCGCCAACCCCAACGCCTTCTGCGTAAAGTGCGTTGCAGGAGTTTGGCGAATTTTCCAAAGCACGACGCAATTTTTCACACTCGCTCGGCTCAGATCCAGCACCAAAACACTTGGATTGATACTTCGACATGAACCTTTTAGCATCTTCTACCCCCGCTTGAGCCGAGTCATATGCCGATTGCGATAAATCCTGAGTGCTCGCTCGCTCTTGATCTCTAACCATCAATCGCAAAAAACTTGCCGAAATAATCGCGATCAAAACAGTAGTCACGATCACAATAAACATCGAAACACCACCACGTCTAAAATTATTAAACTTTCTCATTTTAATACCTCACTGGTAATTCTTTATTATAGGTTGTCTTAAAATACGCATCCCCAACAAAATTCTTCAAACTCCACAGATACATATCTGGACGCTGATTATATATTTCCGCCGGAGCGTTGGAATTATTCTCACCAAAAGCCCGATAAGATTTAAGTTGGCCGGTCAAAACAGCCCCGTTGACAACTAATTTTCTACCACAATTCTCAATATTAACAAAATTTTCACTCGAAGCAAATCCATTAGAACAAGTAGAAGCACTATTTCTAGCAATCAACCACGCATCGATATTCTCTACTTCCGGAGAAATATGGATATTATTCGCCACAATTATTACTTGCTGGCCAACTTTGGAGTAATTTATATTCTTCGAAATCCTAATGCCGTCGCCATAAATTACAACTGTTTTTAGATTTTCAGGTATAGAAGCAGTCGTCAGATCATATTTTCCGGTGTATCTTTCAACGATAAGTCCGCGCGAAGGGTCTTCTTTTGCGGAACTGCCAAATTTGGATTCGATTTGATTAATGATCTGGCTGATTTGCTTGAAATTATTGGCGCCGAAATCACCTCGTCTTTTAGAGTTGTTCGAAAATGATAGATTGGTGCCTAAAACTGAGCCCTCCGAGCCGAATCGAGCAATCTCGCCGTTCGAAATTGCCTCATACTCAACCCAAGAGCCAAAATTTTGCCCATTTTTATTCACTCGACTCGTCTGAATTCCGCCTCGCGAGAAAATTCCGTTGTTCCAAATTTGGAGCTTGGGCTTTCTTACAACCAAGATACATATCGGCGAAGAATGTCGCCACAACACGGCATTCTTTTGCGTATTTTCATCCTGATTTTTAGTTAACTTGTACGGAGAAACAGACAACGCCACACAATATCGCTCGCCAACTTGCGCCGAAGCAGGCACTTCGGGGAATGGATTTTTGAAATCTTCGCCATTGTAATACTCGCTCTTACAATTGCGGGCACTTCCGTTATAAAACCTACTCGAATTATAAACGACGCATGTATCCGCATCACCAGAATCCTTCAACTCCTCTTTAGAAGTAGTAGGATTACCCTCGTTGTCTTTTGGGATTATCCAACTTGTAATTAGGTATTTAGTGTAATCTGGAGGATTGTCTCCATTCTCTTTATTTATAACACCAGAAATATCAACCTTCTCTTCTGGCTCGGCATAAATTTCACCGCCACACTTTTCACCTCCAGAGTTAACGCAAGGCTTGAGTTCATATTCGTAAGGGATATAAACACAGGCGGGAGCGCTGATTGCGCCATCACCCTCCGCTCTCTGGCCGTTTTTATTCGAAATGGACATATTTAAGTGGCCAGGTTTATAGAAAATCTGTGAACAAATACTTTTACCAACCTCAGAATTCTTAATTTTATAGCTATACTTTTCTGAAACGAATTCATTTAAATCCTGCTTAGATTTACCACTTTTAACGGCTTTATTATCAACTCTGATTTCCCAATCCACATCAGTGCCGACTTTATTTTCAATCTCAGACCAGACTTTATGCTCGAAGTTGATACTATCATTAGGCCGGGCAACTTGTTTATCGGCAGAAGTTTTTGACTCTCCCTGCCATTTTTTGGGCTCTTTGATATTAAAAGTAACGGGTAAATTAAAATCATCACAATGGAATTTACGACCACCAACATAATAATTAGCCGTCCTATTATAAGATTCCCTCTCTATTTGACCACCATATCCATTGGTATTGCCTGCATTACATAAATGTATACCCAAAGAAAGGGTCTTTTTGCCTGTACTATCCGTCAATCCATTCAAATCTACACTGACCCTAATAAAGGATCCATCATTAGCTGAATGCCTCGGATTAATAAAGCCCTTGCCGCTCACTCTGCCTCTTTCAATAAAACCGCCATTCTTGTTAGTTCTAGTCAAATGCAAGGTTGCTCTGTGCATGTCCAAGGCAGTAGTCGAAGGCTTAATATTAGTATAATGAACGCGGTAATTATCTTGGGAGCCATCCGGCGTATAACCAGTAACAAACATAGAAAAGGCCGCATAAATATCCACGCTCTGTTGGCCTTTTTCAACCTCTATGGCGTTAGGATAGTGGAAAGGGTTGGCATTACTCTGCGTAAACCACGCCCTTAAATATGTGTTGGAATTACAGCCTATAACATTATTCATATTAAATACACCCGGCCTATCCCATCCCATATGGCTTGGCTCAAACTTATCATCGATATGGTTAAAATGATAGTTGAGGCCAGCATAGCTACAACCCGCAATAGGATTAGCAACAGCATTAACCTCCCAAGAGTTTTTTGGGGCTCTATTTTTAGCTTTATACACCCCTTGAGAAGCTTTTACTTCTCCAACAGAAACAGTTAACCATATAATAAACAAAATAGCTAAAAATACCCAGCGGCGCATCTCTTACAAGCTCCTTAAGGTTTTTACGGGTATAATTCTCTCAATTCTACTATCAAATCCCGATAGCTTTAATAATTCTTCATATTTATCAATAAGGCGCCCAAATTCTTCTTTAGGTATATACTTAGTAGGCCCAAGTGTTACTGCGAATAAGATATTCAAACAGTTTATGTCTTCATCATAACCCTTCCTACTCTTTATCTCTTTAGCGAATTTAGAAATATTCTCGTTAGTAGATAGGTCTTGGTCATAGTTAATAATTTTATTAGCCTTAACCATATCGCCATCACCACAAACAGCAGTGTACTTAGCCTTGTTTTTTATTTCATATTTATCAAAAAATGCAAAACCGCCAACAATAATGAAAATGGTTAAAAATAAGATGCAGACAACTTTAAGCCATTTATATTTTTTAGATTTTTCTATTGATTGCATATTCCTCCCACTATTCATTAAGAATATTTTAACATAAGGGAAATAATTTTTCAACTAAAAACCACCCTTCTTGCGAAAGGTGGTTCTATCCAAATTTGGCTCCGGCAGCTGGGCTCGAACCAGCGACCTATTGGTTAACAGCCAACCGCTCTACCACTGAGCTATGCCGGAATACTTTTTCATTATACCGCACATTAACTCAAATTTCAAGACTTTTATTGATTTTTTGGCGGAATAGCCCTGACAAAGTTAATTTTTAGACCTGCACCAACAAAGCGCTCTTCGTAAGTAGTCATTACTTTATAGTTATCATTCAGATCACTCTCATGAAGATCAAAACTAAGTCGATCTATAGTCCAACCTTCCGCAACTAACTGCTCAAGACTCCATTGGAACAACTCCAAAGCATCAGTCTTAAAATAAAGCGCACCGCCCTCAGCGAGAAGTTGAGCATAAATCTTCAAAAAAGTCGGATGCGTCAAACGACGACCAGCGTTTCTGGAGCGAGGATAAGGATCTGGGAAAGTAATCCAAAGGTGTTTTACAGAGTTTCTATCAACAATTTCAAGAAGTTGGTCGCCACGCGCGCGCAAAAATCTGATATTTTTTACGCCGTCTTTTTCCGCTTGAATCGCACCCTTCACCAATCTATCAGCCTTGATATCTACCGCAAGAAATGTTTTAGATGGGTTTTTTAGCGCTAGTTTTTCTGAAAATAATCCCGTTCCAGCGCCAATTTCAAGATTAGTTATTTCACCACTTTTTTGCCATTCGTCAAACTCAAAACAAATCGAAGAGTTGTTGAACAGCGCAAATTTATATAGTTTTCGCTTACGAGTAATGATAAAATCGGCTGGGTTCAAAAACGCCATTATTCTGTCCTTTCCTTATTTTCATCTGTTAAGTTGAGAGTTTCGTCGCTCAAAGTTTTCTGGTCGAAGAAGTCGCCTTCGATTTTTTTCATTCTTTCGGAAAAGATTTTTTCGAATTCTGCCAACTTTTTCGAAGTCAAATTTCCATCCAGATTCCACTCTTCAGCAGTTTTTTTCTGCTTTTCCTCTTGAAGTTTTTCTCGCTTAGCCTGCTCACGCGCCTCTTGATAACTTGGCCGGCTCAGATCAAGTTGCGCTGCACCACTAAAATAGTACAACCAAAGGCTCGCCGATACGGCCAAAATTGCTAAAAATATCGCGCCAAAAACGAAAAACATCAATTTATTAGTCTTGAATTTTTCTTTAACTATGTTATAAAATCTCATCACTTAACTCCGCTCTTGAATTTATCGACGACTTCAAGATACTTCTTGGAAATCTCACCCAACTTCTTAGTATTGAAATTTAATTCTTCACGAAGATAGCGTAATCTTTCCAATTCTTTATAAAAATCGCTGTAATTTTTACTGCAATCTGTATCAATAGTTTTCATCAATTCTCGCTCGTATATCTGATAATTTTCTTTGAAAAAGTTAAAATTTTCAGAGAATTCAGCAGAGATTGCCACAAGTTCCGCCGCATTCATTTTATTTGAAACTGCAGCAAGATTCAATTTTTCCATTAAATTATTGGAGATATTCTCGTAGTTTTGCCCCAAATTAACACGCTTAAGAGCATCTGTTGATCGTAATTTCTTTAAGTGAGTTTTAATATTGGAGCATTCTAAACCAACTTTGTCAAGTTGCGTGGAAGTCGGAATCTTAGGCTCAAAAGCACGCTTCTCTGCCCAAGAAGTACCAGAAAACACCAATACGGCCAGCCCCATTATGACAACTCCAACCTTTAATCGCACGATTTTATTCTTCATCTTCCTTCGCCTGAATTTTAAGTTCATCCAATTGAGAACCTTCAACAAAACTTGGGCTACTCATCATCAAGTCAACGCCCGAACCATTCTTTGGGAATGCCACGACTTCACGAATATTGTCTTCATTCATCAAAATCATAAAGATTCGATCCAAGCCAAAGGCGCAACCCGCGTGCGGCGGCGCACCAAATTTGAAGGCATTAAGCATCGCGCCAAACTTTTCTTCAACATAATCTTTATCGTATCCAAGCACGCCAAACGCCTCATACATCACCTCTGGATTATGATTTCGAACAGCACCCGAGCAGATCTCATAACCGTTCATCACCATATCATATTGATCGGCGACAATGGCGAGTTTTTCGGCATCAGTTTTGGCGTTTCGAAGCGCCTCAACACCACCTTTTGGCATAGAGAAAGGATTATGACCAAAGTCAACTTTTTGATTTTTCTCGTCAAATTCATAAAACGGAAAATCAGTAATCCACGCGAGCGCAACGGTGTTTTCGTCCTTAAGATTGAAGTGCGAGGCAAATTCATTTCGAAGTCGACCAAGAACTTTATTGACCACCTCTCTCTTATCCGCACCAAAGAAAATTGCGTCGCCAGCCTGCGCACCAGTCTTATAAATTATGCCATCAATCTCACTTTCTGTCAAAAATTTAGCAATCGGCGATTTAGGCTCGCCATTTTCTTCAATAATAATATAAGCCAAACCACCTGCACCCTCGCTTTTGGCGATTTCAGTAAAGTTATCAATCTGTTTTCGACTGAGGCTTGCGCCATTTTCGACGCGGATCGCTTTGACAACCTCGGCGTTCTTGAAGACGCCAAACTCGGTCGAAGCAAGAACTTCACTCAAATCAATCAACTCCATACCAAAACGCAGGTCAGGCTTGTCTGAGCCATATCGCTCCATTGCTTCCATATAAGGGATGCGTGGGATTTCACTGGAAAGCAGTTCTTTGCCAGCAAAATTTTCAACCAAATCTTTGATCAAAACTTCCATTTCGCTTCGAATTTCTTCACCACTTTCTACAAAGGCTCGCTCCAAATCAAGTTGGTAAAAATCGCCATACAGCCTATCCGCACGAGGATCTTCATCTCGGAAGCAAGTCGCAATCTGGTAATACTTTTCAATTCCGCCCACCATCAAAAGTTGCTTGAACTGCTGTGGAGCCTGCGGCAAAGCGTAAAATTTGCCGGGATGAACGCGGCTTGGAATGAGGAAATCTCGCGCACCCTCGGGGCTAGAATTTGCCAAAATCGGTGTCGCCACCTCTGTAAAATCGTGGGCTTCCATAAATTTCCTAATTTCACGGTAAAATTCTGCCCGCCGACGAAGCATTTTGTTCATTTTAGGCCGTCGAAGGTCCAAGAATCTATATTTAAGCCGAAGTTCCTCGCCAGAAATATTCTCATCATCCACAGAAATCGGCAACGGAGCCGAAGTATTGAGCACTTCGAACTGCTCCACAATCATCTCGATAGCGCCTGTTTCGACGCGCGGATTCTTCAAATTCTCCGCCCGCTCAGCAATAACGCCCACCGCAGAGATGACAAATTCGTCCCGAGCCTTTTCAGCCAAGTCAAAGCCGGCCGTATCTGGAGAAATCACCAACTGTAAAATCCCGCCCGCATCGCGCAAATCAATAAATATAAGCCCTCCGTGGTCACGCCGAGCGTTTACCCAACCCTTTACTGTAATTTTTTCGCCGATTTTGCCGACGGTATCTTTGGTAAGTGTCCGCATATTTCTCCTAAAACTGTATAAAATTTATATTTTCAATCTGTCTATATTTTAGCATATTTTAAGATAAAAAGCGAATTTATTTCAGTCAACAATCTCTTATCTTCCGACACAACAAAAGGAGATTCCCGAAAATCTCCTTTTATACTTATAACTCAACTCGTATACCTAATACGCCATACTTTTGTTGCTTGTCTTGATCATAGAACTCGCTCAAAATCTCCAATAACTCCTTTTTGGTCATAGATCTATCTGCTAAAATATCAATTTCAAAATCACAAAAAAATTCTTCAAAAGATCTATATTTATTCAATCCGATAACGGTAGCGGAGAAGTTTTCTCCCAGACTATTAAAAAAACACAATATTATCCCCTAATTTTATCAACTGACGCTTTTCATCTGCGAGGCGTAATTCAATTCTTTTAGTGCCGTTTAAGATATAATTAAAATACCTGTCTTGAAGATTCATTTGGTGAATCATTCTTTTATCTTAGCACAAGATATAGGTAAAAACAATTTATAATCTAAAAAGCAACATCCATACTCAAAAGTCTACTATTGAATGGTTCTATTTGTTTTTAATCTTAGGCAAAAGTGTTTCCAGATGGAGCAGACCCAGATGTTGCCCCTTTTTATTTTTCACCACCGCGAATGTTTGGCTTGTGGCAAGGAGCGTTTCGAGCGAGTCAAGGACCGATTTGTCGGCTGAAAGGGTCAAAAATTCTCTTTCCATTACAGTCCGCACACGCTTAGAGTCCACAGAAATCTGCCCAATCTCAGACATTTTAACCACACCAAGCACTGCTTTGTTTTCTACATCCATTACTGGGAAAATCTCCCGCTTAGTTTTGAAAAGTTCATCAATTACAAGAGGCGTTAGCAGGTCCTTTTCATGAAGTATATCGAGTAGATCCAAGTTTTCTGCCCAATCTCCTACCCTTTCTTCGTGAAGTCTCGCAATCTGCTCCCACCAAATTGTCTCCTGCTCGGAGAGAATCTTCTTTTGCCCCCGCAAAAAGTCCAAGAGTTCCACCATAGAATGCGGTGTATAGGGCTTGGGCGCGGAAAGTTTGAGCAACTTTTTCTGCGTTTTTGGCTTCAAACTCATAAATACAGCGTAAATTTTGGGCGAAATTTCCTTAAAAATCTTTTTTGACACCCCTCTGGCAAAATCTGTCCGAGACAAAATAAATCCTGCCCCGATCAAACCAAAAACCACAAGGTTAGCATCCCAGAATTTCAGCATTCCAGCCACAATCAGCGCCAGTAAAATCGCCAATGCTGTCGCCAAAAATCCCCGTACACGGTTGAAAAGTGGCACCACTCGCTTCTTAATGAGCAATTTCTCGGCTCTTTTATCGCCTTCGCTGACGCGTCGGTTAATCTCGAATTCAGAAAATTCAACTTCTTTCTCCTTAATAGAAAGCACAAAGACCAGCACCAAATAAACAATTACGGCAAAAAATATCATAATTTTATTGTATCATACTGACCCCCTAAACACTACCTTTTTGTGCTTATTTGTGGTATAATTTGAAATGAACTAATTGAAAGGAGTTTATGGAGAAGAAAACTTTAATAATTTTTGCGGCGATTTTTGTTGGTTTTATGGGCTTGATGCTTTATTTTTCCAACCAAAATAAAATCGACCTAAGCAAATACGACCTCAATAAAATAATCTCAGCCGATAAAAATACTGGTGAGATCAAAGAACATATTTTCCAAAATGAAACCAAGAATCAAAAGGCTGTTTTGATCGAGTATGGAGATTATCAATGTCCATCATGTGCCACAATGAGCACTAAAATCAAGGCTTTAGCAGAAGAATATAAAGGTAAAATGACCGTTATCTTCCGCAATTTCCCGCTAGAAGGCCACCCAAACGCATTGAGCGCAGCAGCAGCGGCAGAAGCAGCAGGCCTTCAAGGAAAGTATGATCAAATGCACTCTCTTCTATTTGAAAAACAGAGCGAGTGGAGCCCAGCAACTATCAGCGAGCGAGGCAATTTTTATGAAAAATACGCCAAAGAAATCGGCCTTGATCTTGAAAAATTCAAAGAAGATATGAAGAGTGATGCTATAAACAAAAAAATCCGCTTCGATAAATTGACCGGAAAAGAACTCAAAGTTAACGCAACACCAACCTTGATTCTCAACGGACAAAAGTTGGATAGCAATACATATGGCGACGATTCCAAATTCCGTGAAGCAATTGAAAACGCCATCAAATAAACTTTAGCATTTTCAAACAAAATAAATAACCTCCCGAGAGAGGTTATTTTTTATTTTTCACCCTATTTATGTTCAATGTAGCGTTGCCATTCAGCAGGCACCACATCAACCTCAATCATTTTCTTCCTTGATGGAGGAAAATTGACTTTGATTGGCATTGGAATTCTCCTTTTTTAATGGAAACTTACGCGTTTCGACCTATTCTTTCTGTAATGAATTTTATTGTTTTAACGCAAGTCTGTTGTCTATTCTATCAAAAAAATTAGCAAAAGTCAAGAAGATATGCGATTTTTACGCGCACCTCCCAAAAAGCTTAAACGCCTTAATAACTATATTTTATCGTATTTTAAGCGCGAGCGCAATAGGTTTTTACTACTTTTTGAGATAATTTTGAGCGAATTTTTCTTCATATTCAGCCAATGTCCACTTTCTCCACTTGCCAGTTTCATTGTCTGAGATTATGACTTTTTAAGCGGGATTTTTTGCTCAATTAGCCAAGATTTCATTTTATCGAAGTTTTCTGCGCGGCAAACAAAGCCGTCATATCCCCATTCAAAGCACTTAATACCGATTCGATCGCCAGGCGTAATGCTGCCATTCAATTCAACAAAATCCTCAATCGCAAAATCAGGATAACCTAGAGCTTTCCCCAATAGAGTTGGTTTTTCGACGGGATTTTCCGCAAAGGTCATCTTCTGAGAAATATCAAATTTTCTCAAATCTTCAAAATTCCTAAATAGAAAAATTGTAGTGTAATAATCCGTAAAATCCTTCTTCCATTGTTTTTCAAACTTGGAATTTTTCTTCAAAAAAATCCTGACAGCCCAAAAAATAAATTTATCCGTCAAAGTATCGCTACTCAAAATATCGATAATCACCGATTCTCGCCTTCCTCTAAGGAATGCTACCAGAGTTTTTAGTTTGATTCTTGAAGATAATTTCATCTTACACCTTTCTTAAATATAGAAAAAGGCGAAGCAGGTTTCGCCTTATAGCTCATTTAAACGAAAGAAAATTTACCAGTCCTCGCATTGTGGGCATCCACCACCGCCGATATCTCCACTTTCAGGACATTCGTTATCATTACTAAATACAATAACATCAAACTTAGTCATTTTCTTCCTCCTTGTAAAGTACTCTCTAAAATCCGAGACGCCATTCTTGTGCTGGCTCCAGTAAATACTTCAACTTCCTTCTTAGTTAAAATACTACCCCTTGATATTATCACACTTCGCCCCCCCCTGTCAATAATCTTTAAGGTTTCATAAAGATCGCCAGCGTGGCTTCAACCTTTTTAGAAATGTTGTATTTTTTACACCATTCATCAACTGCTTTAGACGCGCCAGGTAGGGCGTGATTGCCGTAATCGTCCACCACAACAATCGCACCACTCTCGAGATTATTCCATATCAGTTCAAGCGGATCAAGAATCGAGCGATAATAATCACCGTCAAGAAAGGCAAAAGAAATCTTGGGCGGGATTTGACTTTTGTCAAGAGAGTTGAACCAGCCCTTGGTGATACGAGGCATTTTTTGAACACCAGACTTTCGAAGATTGGCGATAAGTTGCTTTTTAGTAGCGAGAAGTTCACCCTTTTTGAAGGCTTCACCGAGAGAGTTGACGTCTTCTTGAGATTTTTCTGGCAATCCCTCAAAGGAATCGTAAAGCCAGAGAGATTTTTCATTGCCCCACTTTTCAATTTCTTTCGCCAAAAAAACAGATGTCGTGCCAACAAAGCAGCCAAATTCAACCGCGTCACCCGTAATATCGCGAGTTTTGGCCAATTCCCGCAGAATCACCGCAATTTCTTTTTCATCAACTTGATCACTCAGTAATTTCATATTTACATTATATATTTTTTCAGGCAAAAATAAAACAGTCTCGATCTAAAACCGAGACTGTTTTGATAGATTTAAAATCTATCGTCCAATTCCCATAAAGAAAATCACAGCCAAAGAAATCGCCACAAAAACAGCCATAATTGGCAGAGTTCTCTTTACCCAAGCCTTGTAAGAAACTCCCGCTATTGAAAGTCCGGCCAAGAGTGAGGCAATTGTTGGTGCAATCATATTGAGCACACCGCTCGCAGTCGCAAATGCCACAACTGCAACTTCTTTAGAAGATCCAGCAAGTTCTGCAACCGGCGCAATAATTGGCATAGAAGCCGTCGCAAGACCAGAACTTGAAGGAATAATAAATGACATTGGAATGTAGAAAATATATGTCAAAACACCAACAAGCGGTTTTGGCACATTTTTTAGAGCCATTTCACCCCAATAAACAATGGTATCTTGAATTTGGCCCGCAGTCATAATCTCACCAATCGCTGCAGCGACAGCGATGATGAATGCAACACTCACCATATCAGAAACACCCGCAAGGAAAGAATCCGTCATAGTGGTATTTTCTTTCTTGAATTCTTCTCGATAGATAATACCCATCAAGAAAGCAGAAATCAAGAATAATGCAGAGATCTCATTAAAATACCAATCACCAAATGGCAAAGCGTGGCGGAAGCCAAACAACGCACCAATTCCAGGCAATTCTACAAAATAATTGTGAATATCTTGGAAGATATTGATGTTAAACTTACTCCAAGGAATAAGTGAAAGGATCATAATCGCAAATGTAACACCAAATACTCCAACGATGAACTTTCGCTCCAAAGTATATTTTGGCAAATTACCCATATCGAGCGCAGCAATCTTGGAAGATTTCAAGCCTTCTTCTTTGATTTTACCAGCCTTAACTTTGGCAGCATATCGCATCGTGAAGAAAATCGAAGCACCCAAAGTTAGCGCCAAAATCAATCCCTGAACTCCAATAATATTTCCTAAAGAAACATCCGCCGCCTTAGCAGCAACACCTGTTGAGAACGGGTTGATTGTTGAAGCTAAAACACCCGATCCAGCACCAAGCACAATCACCATAACAGATGTCATAGTATTGTAGCCAGCCGCCAACATAATTGGCACAACCAATGCATAAAAAGCCACAGCCTCTTCTTGCATACCGTAAGTCGTTCCACCAATTGCAAAAAGCGTCATCAGAATTGGAATCAACCACTTTTCTCGGCCTTTCATTTTAATCAAAAGTCCGCCGAGAGCAGCATCCAAAGCCTTGGTTTTCATCACAACACCAAGGAAGCCACCAAGAATCAACACGAACAATATCACATCGATACGGCTAATCATACCCTTAACTGGCGCCAAGAAGAAATCCCAAACACCTTGTCGAAGGTCGGTAGTTTCAGTGGTTTTTTCACCAGTAGTTTCGTCAACTTTTTCTGTAACTTGGACCTTTTCAATCTGTTTGTATGAGCCCTGAACGATCTTAGCGTTGTCACCTTCACCAACTCGCTCATATTGTCCGCTTGGAATAATCCAAGTCAAGCCAACAATCAAGGCGATAATCGCAAACAAAACGCTGAACGCATTTGGCGATTTGAAAACTTTTTTCTTTTTCGAAGGAGATTTTACAACCTTCGAAGGTTCTTTTTCAACCATTTCGTCTCCTATTATTTATTGATATTTTCCCACCCGCTGTTTTATCTTCTCGCTCGAAAAGATAAAATTACGGGCAGAAATGATGAAATGGGCGAAGAAATCTCCGCCCGTTTCAAATTACAGCGTAAGCGCCATAATCGCTTTAATTGTATGCATTCGGTTTTCGGCCTCATCGAAGACAATCGACGCCTCGCTCGAAAATACATCGTCCGTGACTTCCATCTCCGTAATGCCAAATTTTTCGTGCATTTCTTTCATGACCTTAGTGTCGAGATCGTGAAAGGCTGGTAAGCAGTGCATAAATTTGACATTTGGGTTACCAGTTGCTGCCATCAAACGGCGATTAACTTGGTATGGCTGGAGAAGTTTGATGCGTTCTTCGTATTTATCTTCTTCACCCATCGAAACCCAAACGTCCGTATAAATCACATCTGCACCATGAACAGCCGCAAAGACATCATCAGTGATAGTGATCTTGGCGCCAGTCTTGGTTGCTATCTCGCGACACTTTTCAATCAAAGAATCTTCTGGATGAAGGCCATTTGGCGCAGCGATACGAAAGTCAAGACCCATTTTTGCCGATCCAATCATCAAGGAGTTAGCCATATTGTTGCGACCATCGCCGACAAAGACCAATTTAACACCTTTGAGGCGGCCAAGATGCTCTTGAATTGTCAAAAAGTCAGCCAAAATCTGCGTTGGATGATATTGATCCGTCAAGCCATTCCAGACTGGAACACCAGCATGAGCGGCAAGTTCTTCAACGGTTTTATGCTCAAAGCCACGGAATTCGATACCGTCGAAACTTCGACCAAGAACTTTAGCAGTGTCAGCGATGGATTCTTTTTTACCCATCTGAATATCATCTTTGCCCAAAAATTCTGGGTGAATACCGAGATCTCGCGCCGCCACAGTGAAGGCGGTTCGAGTACGAGTTGAGGCCTTTTCGAAAAGCAAAGCAATCTGTTTGCCGTCGTGGATTTTGTGCGGAATGCCCGCCCGCTTCAAACGCTTGTATTCTGCCGCCACATCGAGCATAAAGCCGATTTCTTCTGGCGTGAAGTCAAGAAGCGTTAAGAAATTTCGATTTTTAAGATTGAAAGCCATTAAATTTCCTCCCTCCAAATTGGCATTGACATACAACGTGGACCTCCTCGGCCTCGACCGAGTTCGGCACCTTCAACCTCGATAACTTCAATGCCCGCTCGTCGAAGCGCCTCGTTAGTTACATAGTTACGGTCATAAGTCACCACTACGCCCGGCGCAATCGCCAAAGTGTTGGAGCCATCATTCCACTGCTCACGAGCGGCAGCAATTGGGTCGCCATCACCACAAGGGATAAGAATGGCTTCTTCGAGCCCCAAAACTTCTTCGAGAGTTTGCTTGAGGTTTTTCTTGTGAGTGATTTTTGGCTGTCCAGGAATGCCAGAATCTTCAAGAATATAAATATTAAGTTCGCCCTCACCTGTTAAAATCTCAGGATGAACGGTAAATTTGTTGCGGTCAATCATCGTGAAAACTGTGTCAAGGTGCATAAACGCACGAATCGCAGGAATTTCAATCGCTAAAATCTTCTTAAAATCTGAGAATTCAAAGAGTTTAGCAGCAGTTTTTTCAATCGCTTCAGCCGTAGTACGCTGAGAAACGCCGATCGCGAGAACTTCTTTGGAAAGAACAAGTTCATCACCACCCTCCATCGAGAATTTATTGTATCGATCAAACCAAATTGGCACTTCTTCACCAGTTTTAGTTGAAGCAAATCGTGGGTGATAACGGATGATATACTCCATAAATAGACTCTCGCGGCGGCGAGCAGCAAACTTCATCTTATTGATTGTGAGGCCATTACCAATCGCGGCGGCTGGGTCGCGCGTAAAGTAAAGATTTGGCATTGGGTCAAGAATAAATGGATAGTCATCTGCGAAGAAATTATTGAGATGAACTGTTTCTGTTTTGGCCTTAATTTCATCTTTTTTAACGCCGGCCATGATCTTTCGAACAAGTTCGAGCGGCTCAAAACTGCCCAAATAGCGCATCAAATCATGCGTAATTTCTCGCTCACCTTGCTTGGATGCGCGCACAATATCAGAGATGAAGCGCCATTTGATTTCATCATTATAAAGCGCCTCTGCAGCGAGTTGGTCAAGGTAAAGCACTTCTACACCGCGTTCGCGCAAAACCTCAGCAAATTTATCGTGCTCCTCTTGAGCCTTTTCAAGATATGGAATATCGTCAAAAAGCAATCGCTCCAAATAATCCGGCGTCAAACCTTCAAGTTCTTTACCTGGACGGTGTAAAATTACTGTTTTGAGATTTCCGATTTCACTGTTTACATTAATCGGCTTATCGTTCATTTTCCCTCCCATTAAGTTTATGCTTTCATTATAGCACTAAAATCCAATTTTAGCAAATATTTCTCACCTTGATTTATTGAGAATAATGTGTTATAATTAAATCACTTTGGAACATTAGAAAGGGGTGAAATTATGGCAATTTACACCGTTTCACACAAACATCTCGCAAAAACTGCCGAAATGAAAATCTCCATTAATCCCATAGCGGGATACGTGGAGAGGCGCCAGATGAACGCGATCTGTCTTGGATTCAAGCGGCTCACGGGATATAAAAAATATATCCATTACGGGGATTTGCGCTTCAAGGAGAAAAAAGCACCTCAAAACATCGAAGAAAAACCAGATATTGGTGGCGCCTGCGACAAAGATTGGTGCAATCATTGCCGTGTAGGCGATTATGAAAATTGCCCCAATCGCTATAATACCTAAACCCGCTTAGCTGGCGGGTTGTTTTTTGCTTTGGCGATTAGCCTACCAGCCGCCGCATATCCAGAGATTCTCTTTGAAATCGAAGCCTGATCATGAACCACAACTTGCGGAAATGGAAACTCGATGCCATTTTGGTCAAATGCCTTCTTCAGCATTCGCCTAAATTCACCCGTAATTGAATACTGCTCGCCCGCCTTAACGCGACCAAGACAATTGATCTCGATCTCACTTTCCTTGAACGCAGAAATCCGCACAAATCTAATCGGCTCAATAATAATTTTAGCAAATCTATCATCTTCTGCCATCTTTAAGCCAACCTCATTTATCACCTTTTCTAGATGATCTATATCCGTATCATACGCCACGCCGACCTTAAAATTGACATTGGCATATCTGAAGGACATATTGGTTGTAGCCTCGCTGGCACCATTTCTAATGCTATGGAGTTTACCTTCACGGTCACGAATCTGCGTAATCCTTAGCGACATGTTCTCCACCTTACCAGTCATCAGCCGACCGGCAATCTGAATTTCAATAATATCGCCCACACGATACTGATTTTCCAAAACGATAAAGAAGCCGGCCAAAATATCACGAATCGTATTTTGCGCACCAAAACCAATCAGCGCACCAATCAGCCCAGCCCCAGTCATCATCTTAGCAACATCAACGCCAATTTCACTCAAAAACAAAATAACCGCATAGATCCAAATCACAATATCGAGCGCAGTCTTGGTTATCCGAGAAAGCGTGCGTGAACGCTTTTGAAGATCTTCGCTCCGCTTATATCTGCCAATCCGCCTCTGATAATGAAACAAAACATCAATCACACGGTGCATCAACCAACTTGCAGTAATCGCAAGAATTATAACCACAGTCGCCTGAATCATATCCTGCTCAAAAAACCACTTTAAGAATTTTCCAATATCCATAAGATTATTTTACCATCTCCACGCAATAAGCGCAAGCATTTAGCGGATTTATTACTTAATTTTTATGCCAAAGGTTGAGCCTTTACCAATTTCACTCTTCACAAAAATCTCAAAATTATTCTTTTCTGCCAACTTTTTAGCGATCGCGAGACCTAAGCCGTGAGATTTATCTGCTTCGCCACGAGTTCTGGCAGAATCAACTCTACAAAACCGCTCAAAAATCCTGCTCTGATTCTCTTTCGAAATACCCTCGCCGTTATCTTCAACTTCGAAAATCGCAACTCTTCTATCTTTTTTACTTCGAATTTTTATAATTGAATTTTTATCAGAATATTTTATAGCATTATCTAAGAAAATTGTTAAAATCTGCCCAATTGCCAACCGATTGGATTTTATTTTACAGTCAAAATTAGATTTTTCAATCTTAATATTTTTCATCATTGCCTTATTTTTTAATTTTTCAACAACAGATTCAATAGCCACAGAAGAAGAAAATTCTTCAATCTTTACATCACTTTTGTCTACTTTTGTCAAATTAAGCAAATTTTCTGCCAAATTGGAGAGATTTTGGATTTCTGCCACATTTTTTTGCAAGATTTCTCGCGATTTTTGATCTGTTAATTTAGGCTTCCTCAGCGCAATCTGGTTAACCGCCAACATCGCCGCCAGAGGCGTCCTAATCTCGTGGCTTGCATCAGAAATAAACTGAGATTGGAGTTCAAAATTCTCCTCAATTGGGCGGAGAGTCCACCTAGCAAGCCCAAGACTGACAAATCCGCCCAGCACCAAAATCGCCAAATTCATCACGACAAGCGAAGAAATTATCTGTGCTTTGGCATATTCTTGCTGTTCTATCAAACGATTCTCAAAAAAAGAAAAAAATTCTTTCTCTCGAAGTTGGAATTCCGCCCCTTCTTGGTTACGCGGAGGCTTTTGCGACATATTTACTGAAAAAATTGCAAAAATTACAACCGAGAAAAAGATCGAAATCGCCATAATTACCGCTAAATAACTGGCCGAAAGTCGCAAAACCTGATTATTTTTCATTTGACAAATCCTCTATTTTATAGCCAAATCCAGAAACCGTGTGAATCAATTTTTTATCAAATGGCTTGTCGATTTTTCTTCTTAAAAACATCACAAAAATTTCAACATTGTTAGGTAAAATATCACTATCAAAATCCCAACAATGTGCGATAATATCATCTTTGGAGCGGACAGTGCCAGCATTTCTCATCAAGAATTCAAGTACAGTGTATTCTTTGGCCGTGAGTTTGATCGGACTACCCGCCCGCTCAACAGCCTTGGTAGCAGGATCGAGGGAAAGATCCGCCACGCGCAGAACTTCATCAATTTTATCTTTTGGCCGTCGAAGAAGCGCTCGAATCCGTGCCAAGAGAACTTCAAAATTAAACGGCTTAGCCAGATAATCATCCGCACCAAAGTCAAGTCCTGCCACCGTATCCTCAACCTCGGATTTGGCCGTCAACATCAAAATCGGCGTAGAATTACCGTCCTCGCGCAACTTTTTAACGACCTCAAATCCATCCATCTCAGGCATCATCACATCCATAATTATAGCGTCGTAATCGCTGGCTTGAGCCGTCAAATAGCCCTCTTGACCATCCTCAGCCACATCAACGGCATATTTCTCATCTTCAAGTCCCTCTTTTAGCGCCTCACGAATCGCCCTGTCATCTTCAACAATCAATAACTTCATAATTCTATTTTACGCTAAAACGGCTTTAATTTCGCTTTAAGTGTCTATAGCGCTTCAAAAATTGCTTCAATTTTACTTTGAAGTCTTTCAAAATCTCGAAATTCGGTTTCAATATCGTAAATCCGCCCGTTAAAAGACAAAATCCCCCTTCGAGAATGATAGTCTTGACTCGGAACACCATGCGCAACCATATTGCGGATATTCATCCATCGCTCAAAACTTTTATGGTCAAACGGAATGTTTTTTCTCTTTAGGATAGAAGTAAAAACTTTGATTTTATCGTTGAGTCGAAGTCTGCCAGCAAACATAAAATCCTCCATAAAAGCACTTTGCTTATCTGGAGAAACATAATACGCAGCAATAACTTGATTCATCCTTAACTCTACCGCATTAACTCGCTCCACAATCATTCCGATTTTGGCGTAATCAGTAAAATCTTGGTCTAAATATTTAGGATTATTTCTAAATACACTGCGACGAATTTTCCTAAAATGACGCGACATCAATACAACTTCCCAATATCATAATGCTCTTTAACCTGAAACGGCGTCAAAATTGTATCGTAAAGCGCCGCATTCCTGATAGATCCCGTAAAGTGAATTGGTCCATCAAATCGCGTATTGTCCGCATGCCGCCAGTTAGCAAGCCTACCGCAACCTATCTTCCAGTATCCAGTGGTATCTTCCGCCCTCGTCATCGAGGAACTATTAGCCACCAACTGACCGTCCAGATACAGGGAAGTTCCAGCAGTTGTAGAGAAAGAAACAATCACATGATGCCAATTATTGTCAGCGTAATTTCTGCCAGCTGGACTATTTATAAAAGTTATGCTTCCATAAAACAGCCCGAAGACAATTTGGCCGTTTTTGTCTATATATAAATTGCGGTCGTTTTTGCTGTCTCCAGTGAAGGGATCGTTGCCGAAACCCATAATTTTACCATTAGATTTTTTCGAAGTTTTAAACCAAGCTTCGAGCGAAAAATTAGTAGGACTTACTAAGCGGGCCGAGGAGTCAGCGATACAAGTATCTGCACCGTTAAAAACCAAAGGAGTTCCACCATCGCGAGAGCAGATATTCGAAGCTCTATCTACGGTAAAGTTTCCTCGAGGCTGTCCATTTCTGGCCCTACCTTGAGAGTCTGTCCCCGCGAGATTATTATGACTTGCCATAATCGAATTCATCTGATATGCAAAAGTAGGTTTAGGCTTAGCGTAGTGCGATTGAGTTGCTCCACATGTAAAATAACTGTTTGTCCGAGCTATATTCTGACTATTCGAAATTCTTGCTGTAAATGCCGCCAATGAAGATAGCTGGAGAACCAAAATCAAAACAGAAATAGCAATAATAGCTGCAAACAATATAAAATTTATCCGCTTTTCCTTGGCTATTTGATCGGGCGTAAGTTCATCCACATATCTTGAATCAGGAATATCCACCATTAAAGCCACGATTAACGGAATTAAGCACCATAGCGCAACCAAAACCATCCCCCAAAAACCAAGAGACGGTCGAGGGATATATACAAACCTCCCCTGATCATCAATTTCAGTCAAGTGGACGGTATTAGTTTCTCCAGCAAAAAATCGACCACCCTTTTCATCCCTTATCGGGAAAATGCCAGTATTAACAATCCGCATATTGGCGCCCTTTTCGGTATTAGGAGCATAGCCAAGCATTTGAACTCTCATCCAAGGGTTGAGTATAAAGGTCGCTATCATCACAACAACAGAATATCCTATCAACCTAATTGGCCAACGCCACGGCTCATCAATTCTCTTGATACAAGAAATGAGATAAACAATAATCAGGCCAATCGTCAATATTGGCAATGCACGCCAGATCCAGCCAATATACTTCCCAATGAATACAGCTGATCCGATAATATTATATTTCTCAACAGGCAAAGAATCAGCAAAATCATTCAAATCACCTTTTGTCTTAAATGTGCCATCACGATTTTCTTCAATAATCCTATGTGTATAAATTTTACCACTTCTATAAAAAGATATAATATCGTCTTTAGAATATTGATTTTTATCCTTAGAAATAACCAAAGAACCAACAGGAGCAGTCGTCCCCATACTTGGAGTTTCTATGAAGAAAAATCTATATCCCAAAAGGAAAGACCCCAACAATAATCCTACCATTAGCAAGACTACTGTTGAGATAAAAATTAAAGACTTCTTCCCTATGTTAAGCATATTTTATATTATAGCAAATTCACTCCTACGCACCAAATTGCCAAGTTATAGGTTGAGAAATTTGAAGTCCCTGATGGGTTGCGTCAGCAGAATTGTCAAGAGATACGGCAAAAGTTAAAGGAATCTCATCATTAGGATTGATTGTTTGCTTTCCGAGTTTTTCAAGCAGGTTAATGGTTTGAGCATCTTGGAATTGCTTAGCGGTGCCTTCAAAAATAGTAGTAGCGCCAGATTTTAGAACAACTTTAACCTTTTCGCAAAGAGTGTTTGTGCCAGCACCTGAATACGAAGCACCAGCAAAAGCAGAAGCCGAGCAAGCCTCTCCCTTAACAGTGAAAGCATTAGCAGGAATATCCCCTGTGTTAGAGATTTTAATTGTAGTTTCTTTAGCTGGCTTACCAGGAATTAGTGGCTCATTAGTGCCTCCATACTTATTGATAGTTCCACAAGTATGTGAATTTCCTGCCCCCAACTTACTCTCACAACTTACTTCACCAGAAGCTCCAGGGCCAGTTTCTTTCATCACCAAAGAGGCAGTTCTCGCAGTATTGACAGAGTTTTGGATTTGCGCAATAAGCCCAGCCATCGCAGGAGAGAGCGCAAAAACAAGCATCAAGCTCATAAAACCACCAACAAGCACCAAGCCAACGCGCTGTTTCTTAAAATAATAATTTTCTTTTCTTTCGTCCTTTTGACTCATAATTTTCTCCGTTAATTATATTTTCATAAGAATTATACCATAAAAACATAAGCGTGGTCAAGTTAGAGACCAGCAACAAAAATCAGATATAAAATCACAATATGAAGCGGATAAATTACATAAAAAAGCCATTTAAGATTGGCGCCTTTCCGTCCATTATATGCAAGCATAAAAATCACCGCCACAAACATCATCCCCTGCTGGAATGGCTCAATCGGACTTGTGGTCAAAAAATGCCAGCCAGAAAACATTAGCATAATTATCACAATCGCTAATTTCGAATTTCGAAAAATATAAAGTAGTATTCCCAAAATCACAAACCAAAAATGATATTCCAGGTAAAAAATCGACGGCAAAAATCCAGAGAGGATCTTTCCCTCCATTTCATCCCAATTCATCACTCGTAAAATAATCGCGTGAAGCAAGACTGACACGAAAGCCACTAGGAGAATTTTAAGAGATTTGCGCCAATTATTTTTGAGGTTTTCTAAAATCGAAATTCCGATCCCGATAAATAAAAAATTAAGAAAAATATTGTGTTGCGGGTAAAATTTAACCGTCTTTTCTTGCCAAAAATAAAGAAAAACAAGGTTAATAATGCTCATCAAAACACCAAAAAGATAGAGCCGAAAAAGTTGCAATCTTCTATTTTTTATATGATAATATCCCCAAATAAACGCAAAAATAAATAGCGGAAACGCCACGCGACCAATCAGACGAAGCATCGGCCCCCATTGTCCAAATTGATCGTAAAAATAATAACCAATATGGTCAATCAACATCGCAATTAGCGCGATGATTTTAATGGCGGATGTCGTCATTTTGACCTTCTGGACTTAATTTTTCTGAAATTTTTCCATTGACAAATTCTGCAAAATATTTCTTAAAATTGTCTTCTGAGAATTTTTTAGCCGTTTTTGAAATTTCTTTTTTATCAAAATTTATCTTTTCGAATTTCTTAATCGCTTCCTCAAGACTTTCGACTGTCTGCTCGTCAAAGAATACGCCGTTTTTGCCCTCAATAATATAATCGCGCGCCCCGCCCTGACTGAAAGCCACCACTGGAACGCCAGCACTCAACGCCTCAATAGGCGCAATTCCAAACGGCTCAAGGCTAGGAAAGACAAATCCGTGCGCCTCGGCCACAATTTGCGAGAGTTTTTCAGTGTCGTGAATCGGAGAAATAAATTCAATATTTGGCGAATTTTCAGCGAGATTTTTGAGTTTTTCATGCTCTGCTCCAGTTCCGACAAGTTTTAATTTTACACCATTTTTCTTAAAAACTTCAACTGCTAAATCAAGCCTTTTCCAATTAACTTGACGAGATGTAGAGATAAAGTAATCGCCCGTCTCGGAAGAAATTTCAAACTTCTCCGCATCAACTGGCGGAAAGATGATTTGCGATTCTCTACCATAATATTTAGCAATTTCATCTTGAGAATAAGTAGAATTAGCAACTAAAAAGTCTGGCCTTTGCGCAAATTTATAGTCTAAATTTCTAAGCGGCTTAACTAAAAGTTTGAAAAAAAATCTCACCAAAAAATTCAACTTGCCAAAACCTGGGTTCTTGACATAATCGTCAAACATTGCCCAATAGTATTGGGTTGGTGGACCTTGAAGATATGAAACATGAAGTTGGTCATTTCTCGTTTTTATCGCCTTACTTTCTGCGCAACAGATCGAAATCACGACATCATATTCAGATAAGTCCAATCTCGAAAAATAAATCGCCCTAAATACGCCCAAAAACTTTCTGAGTCTGGGTGAGAAAAAATTAACCCAACCCGTCCTAATATCCTTATCCTCAAACCACTTGACTTCTTTCTCAGAATATTGCGAAGTAAAAATAGGCGCATCCGGAAAAATCTCGCTCACCGCCAAAACAACTTTTTCCGCCCCGCCATAAGTTGTCAACCAATCTGTTACGATGGCGATTTTGGGCTGATTTTTCTCTGGCATTATTTTGCCCCTCTTCGAAAAATCACGCTCGCCACGGTCTTAAATAAAATCTGAATGTCGAGCAAAATCGACCAGTTTTGGACATAATAAACGTCCAATCTGCGCCTCTCATCGAAAGAAATATCTCGCCTGCCCGACACCTGCGCTAGTCCCGTCACGCCCGACTTAACTGCCAAAATTACATCCTTTTTCTTGTATTGGTTGATTTCTTGCGGAATCAAAGCGCGCGGCCCCACAAGAGAAATCTCACCTTTCAAAACATTAAAGAGTTGCGGCAACTCATCCAAAGAGGTTTTGCGAAGGAGCGCGCCAATCTTAGTCACGCGCGGATCATCATCCAATTGGTCACCGTTTTCACGATATTTTTTAGCAAGTTCTGGCTTGCCCATTTTTTCGAATGCTTCTTCTGGTGTAAGACCATCAAATTCTGCCTTTTGTGAACGGAATTTATAGATATAAAATTCTCGATTAAACCTCGTCAAACGCACCTGGCGGAAGAAGATCGAATCCTTTGGCGAAAAAATCTTCATCAAAATTGCTATCAATAACATAATTGGAGAAAAAATCAATAGCGTCACGAGACTTATAGAAAAATCCATAAAACGCTTCCAAACGCGACCAATTCCAAAAAGTTTAGTTACTTTAATATCAATAATTGGCAGTCCGCCGACGATCTCAACGGTATTGAGTGACGACAAAAGCCTATCTTGCTGAGGTACAAACATATAACTGAGGTGTTTTTCGATAGCAAAATTGTAAATTTCTTCACTTCTAACATTATCGGTGTGAATTATAATTTCTGGTCGAAATTTTGAAACCGCCTCACGAAAAGTAGAAAAATGGCGCGGGCAATTTTTAATCGGCAAAAATTCTGGCCTTGAAACCATCCCCAAAACGTCGTATCCGTAGTCGATATTTGTCGCAAAAAACTCCGCCAACTCTGTCGCGCGAACATTATTGCCCACAAGCAAAACTTTATGGCGCCCAATTCCACCACGAATAAGTAGTCGATTGACAACTCGAACAATTTCTCGCCCCGCAATCATCAAGATAAAATTAATCGCGATAAAATAAATAGGAATAATTCGAACCGGGAAAATTTCTTCACCGGAAAAATAACTAAATGCAATCAACGCCATCACATTAAAGATCGACGCCAAGAAGATTCTACCATATTCCTTGGGACGATAAAGAAAGATCGCGCGATCATACAGGCCGGAAACGCGGTTGACGATCAGCCAGAGCGGCACAAAACTAACCGCCAAAATCAAAAAATTAAAGGTATGCGCCTCGAAATAAAATGGTCGACTGTCAATATTTACCCGAAAATAATACGCTAGCGCCAACGCTGATACAACAGACGCGACATCGGATATTGTTAGCGCAATTCTAAGAAAAACAGATTTATCGTATTTCATTACATCTATATTTTACCATTTTTTCGCAAAATTAAAAAGCACTCTTTTCGAGTGCTTAAACCGTTGGAGTTATTCTCCAAGCAGGCGAAGGAGATATTTACCATACTCATTTTTCTTGAGTGGCTGAGCCAGTTTTCGAACATCTTCCGCCGAAATCCAGCCCTTTCGAAATGCAATTTCTTCAAGATTGGCAACTTGCAGATTTTGCATTCGCTGAACAGTCTCGATATATTGCGATGCTTCGAGAAGGCTTTCGTGCGTGCCTGTGTCGAGCCAAGCAAACCCGCGAGCCATAATTTCGACCGAAAGTTTACCTTTTTCGAGATAAACTTTGTTAATATCAGTAATTTCAAGTTCGCCTCGAGCGCTTGGTTTGATATTTTTAGCAATCTCTACAACATCATTGTCATAAAAATATAGACCTGTGACCGCATAATTCGATTTTGGATTTTGCGGCTTTTCTTCGACAGAAATAGCTCGCATATCTTTATCGAATTCCACCACACCAAACCGCTCCGGATCTTTGACGTGATATCCAAACACTGTCGCACCATCTTGTCGCGCAGCCGCTCGAGCAAGCATATCGCTCAAGCCATTACCGTAGTAAATATTATCGCCGAGAATCAAACAAACGTTATCATCGCCGATAAATTCTTCGCCAATAATAAATGCTTGCGCCAATCCGTCAGGACTAGGCTGCTTGGCGTAAGATAAATTTATCCCCCAATCAGATCCGTCACCAAGAAGTTCCTGAAATCTTGGTAGATCCTGCGGAGTAGAAATTATTAAAATTTCACGAATCCCCGCAAGCATCAGAGTTGAAAGCGGATAATAAATCATCGGCTTATCATAAATCGGCATCAATTGTTTCGAAGCCGCACGAGTCAACGGATAGAGACGAGTCCCAGACCCGCCAGCAAGAATAATACCTTTTAACATAGCATTATTTCCTTTCTTAAAAGTTATAATAGAAAATCTATTTAATAATACTATACAATATTTCTTGCTTATAATCAATATTAATAATTAAAAGATTATTTTTTAATCCGAAGGAATTCTTTAATTCGATTCACTTGTCGAAGAGGCAATTGATGGAGTAAAATACTTGAGATGTATCTGTTCGAAACAACTTTACTTTTTTGGATTTTATGGCGCTTATGTAAAGATTTTGGAAGTAACAGTAGACTTTGACCCAAGCCCTTCAAAGCGAATTTCAGACCGCCTTTTGGAATTTGGTAAAAAATAAACGCTGTATAAACTAGCATAAATTTTGGCAACATCCAAACAATCATCGGAAACGGCACATTCTTCCAGAAAACTTGCGGAAGATTTTTGAAAACCTGATTAATTGTAAAACCAGGTATCTTTGAACTAGTCGCAGAATGCTTATGTAACACAACAGCAGATTTTTCATACCAAATTTTATAACCAGCCAACTGCATGCGCCAGTCGATATCAACATCTTCATTATAGGCGAAAAAATCTTCATCAAAAAGCCCAATATGCTTAAAAACCTCTGTAAGATATAGAGTCGCTCCACCTGTTGCGCCAAAAACCAGTCCGCTTTCTGGTGCGTTTTGTTTTGGCTCGTTTTCGTTTCGAAGTGCCGGAATCCCCCAGGTCGAAAATTCATCGCCCGCATCGTCAATAAATTCACCGGTCTTATCAAGCATTAAACTTGTAACTGCGCCAATTTCAGGCGAATTTTCGAAAGCCTTTTCGAGATTTTCAAGCCAATTAGGCTCAGCAATCGTGTCGTTATTGAGTAACGCTACCGCATCAAAATTATTTTCAATCGCCCACTTAATGCCAATATTAACCCCACCAGTAAAGCCAGTGTTCTTTTCTTCTAAATGAAAATGTAGATTTTTATGCTTAATCTTTGAGAGTTCTTCTACAGACTCATCACCAGAGCCATTGTCAATCAAAAAAATCTCAAAATTTTTATATGTCTGATCAAAAAGCGCGGCTAAACATTTTTTTGTATCACGCCAACCTTTATAGTTCAAAATAACTACTGCTATCTTACTTTTCATAAACTTCCACAATATCTTTTATTTTATTATTCCAATCGAATTCTTCTGCTGTTTTTCTCGCTGTACAAGATATATCTTTTAACAACATAGGGTCTTGGGTTAATTTATCGATTTTATTCACCGCCCCTTCAATATCGCCAGAGGCATAAACCAAGCAATTCTCTCCGTCAACCGCATATGTTGCGTTGCCTTCATTTTTAGCCAATACAACAGCCCCACCTGTAGCCATCATCTCAAGAGGTGGCAAAGAAAAACTTTCAGCCACAGAACTTTTAATAAGAATGTCGTGATTGGAATATATTTCCGCAACTCCTTCTGGAGAGATTTTAGTGAAAATATTATCAAAATCATACCAATCTTTATGCTCGCCATTGTAAGTTAGGTATGAAATCTCAATTTTGTCGCGATCAAGTTTTTTTACGATCTCAAAAGATTCATCAACCTTTTTATTTTCAGCAGAGCAATTACCTTCGATGAGGATTTTAATCTTTTTACCTAAAACTCTTTTTTTGAATTTAAACTTAGAAAGATCAATTCCGTTAAGTATAAGGTCAGATTCTCTGCCAAAATCTTCCTTCAGCCAATCTTGGCACCACTTAGAAACAGTCAATATTTCTATATTTTTATCAGCATAGGTCTGGGATACTTCGCCCCTTAGTTTGTCATTTTCTGGGTAAAAACCAACTTCATAACCCTGAATGAGATACTTCTTTTTACTATTTCTGTTTCGAAGTCGGGGATAATTTTTAACAAAATTATTACTGGACCAAAAAGTAGCAATCATTTTGTCAAAAGTCATATCAAGGTTAACTTTATCGGACAATCTTGATGAGTTTATTCTAAATATATCAAAGTTTTTATCGTCTTCAAGATTAGCATCGACCCATTTATCCTTTTTAGAATACGGCAAACTTTCTACTGCGTAAACAATTTTGCCCGCATTTCTTAGGGTCTCCATATGCTTTTTAATTACGATGTTTCCGCCTGAAATATCAGCAAGGCTAACTGCGCTAAAACAATAAACTTCTGGAGTGATTTTTTCGATAAAATTTCTTAATTTAGTCGCATTTTTACCTATTGTCTGGTAATTTTTTATAACAAAATTATACGCAGAATCGGCGATATTAAGTCTAAGATTATCATCGTCTATCAATTGTTTTATAGATTTATACCATTCTTCAGTATTGTTTGCGGGCAAAATTCCTGTTTCTCCATTTTTAATAGAATCACGAAAGGATCCCATATCGCTAGCAACCACCGGCACTTTAACCAATGCAGCTTCCATCCATTTAATCTCACTTTTTGCTCTATTAAACAAACTATCAATCAAAGGAGAAAGAATAATATCACATTTTCTAAGTTCAAACGGCAAATCCCTCCAATCTACATATGGCGTAAATATAAGCCTATCTTCATATCCAGTGAATTCCTTTGGCGCATCAATTCTTCCTGCTAACTTAACACGGACCCTTTCATCTTCATCCATGATCTTGGTTAAGGCAGGCGCAATCATCTGAAAATCCTCATTGTGAGTAGATGTTCCTGAGAAATATCCTACAATAATCTTGGTTGGATCTTTTTCAACTTCAGAAATTGCTTTATTAGAAAAATAAATCATCTCTTGGCTGGCAGCATTTCTGTCTATAAAAACTTCTTTGAAATTAGGATATTTTGAAAATTCCTCTGCTATCTGATTGGTTGTAGCAACGGCATAGTCGCAATGCTCCATAATTTTCTTATATCTCTTAACTCCGTCATCATAAAGATCTCTATCCTCTTTGTTTAGAGCCTGAACGGTAGGTATTTCGTCAGTATATTTAGTGTCTATAACCAAATCATCAACCGTATAGACCAATGCCTTATTGCGTTTTTTTGCCTCCTCAAAGAATTTTTCAAAACCATTCATCCACGGGCAACGATAAAAAATAAAAGTATTATAAAATTTAGCATGCTCCGGCTTTAATTTATGATAATAAATTTTATCCACTGTCAATCCAGCCGAGGTAATTTCCTCAATCATATGATCCGCTCTATATCTATCCAATAGAGGCTCGTCTATTGATACAATCAAGACGTCCTTAGCATTATCCGTGAACGAAATTGGTGTAACCCTTTTCTTGATCGCAATTTTTGCCTGAAAAACAAACTCTCTCAATCCCCCATTCCTTAAAATAAAAGAGACTGTTTTGAGTTTAGATTCTATATATACCAAAAACTTTTTCATTGTGATCTACCTCTTCAATTTATTCTTAATGCCAATAATTTTATTTCTTAATTTTATAAAAATTGAATCTTCATATTCTGCTAATTTTATTTCAAGACTGCTTATGCTTGAATGTAGTTTTTTATTTTCATCAGCCAAAATATGATTTGTTGTATACATTTGACAATCTTTTTCTAAAAGAGAATTTATTACGCTGAGCCTATTGCTTTTAGATATTTTATCAGAATATGACAACTGCGTATTTAATAGTTTTTTATATCTTTGTTCTATTTTACTATAGTCTTCAGGGTGAGAGTCGGAATTTTGATTTATTCTATATACAGTAGTTATATCTTGAAGATGCGTAAGTTTAGTTCTGAGAAATAATTCTAATTGTATATTGAACGTGTCATCAATAGCGTCATCTGGTAGAGTCTTATTTATGTCTCTCATTAAATCAGCCTCAACAAGCCATGTTGATGCCATAGTAAATCCAAGAGTAGTCAGCATCTCATCAAAATCTTTTGGTAAATTAATGAAACCTGAGGCAAAACTCTTTTCGCAAATCGTATCGCCTTTCTCATTTATTGTTTTAAAGTCTGAATTACACCATTTAGAATCGTCATCTTTCTCCAGCAAATCAACTTGCTTCTGGAGTTTATATTTGTCAATCCAAAAGTCATCTCCGTCGCATCGAGCAATATATTTACCTTTCGCCTCTTGACAAATCTTCTTCCAAGTTTTTGTGATGCCCATATTTTGCTTATTTTCAAATAGCCTAATTTTTTTAGGATATTTTCTAGCATAATCCCTCAATATATCTATAGAATTGTCTGTTGATTTATCATCGATAAGTATAATTTCAAAATTAAACTCGGTGATCTGCATCAAAAATCCTTCGATGGCTTCTTTGATCCACTCACCTTTATTGAAATTGGTACATATAACTGAAACGAGAGGTTTTTTCATTATCGCAAAACCTTTCTCGCGATTTTTGCAAGTAATCTTTTTGATGCTCTTAAGAAATTTTTCAGCGAGCCTCTAAATGACTTCAATATTTCAATCTCACTTTCCAAGTTTCTGGTATGAACATTAAAACCAGCGATGGACTCCTCTAGTTTCTTCAAATGTTTTTTGGTGTAAGAAATTTTCCAAAGCATAAAATCTTCGTAATCATATTCAAGAATTGCAAGCATTTGGTTGTAGTCGTCTTCATGCAACATTTTAACAGTTTTGTCAATATTTAATTTTGGCCAAAGATCGTTTTTTATATAATCAAAAACATCCCTGTGATCAGATTTTGAATTTTCAGTCGCATAAAAAGTAAAGTACGAGTGCTGAACTACCCCAGCCCGAAAAGCCTCGTGAATTTTTTTATTCTTCGGAAAATTCTCTTTTATGAATTTATCGATCTCCAATAAAGCCTTTCCAAAATCGAATTTTTTATTAGACATAGTTTTGGTAGCAGAAGAGTAATTGTCTATTCTATAAAAATAAACATCTTGATTTATGGCCTGTATTTTTTTAGACAAAAGCAAAGATTTCACAACAAAAACTAAATCCTCGCCCATCCTTATGTCTAGAGGGAATTGTATTTTATTTTTTACTATAAATTCTCTTCGATATAATTTGGACATAGGCATATTTAAACCATCCCAAAAACGCAGAATTTCAACTTCAGAAGAATTATCGATATTAAAAATTCTGTCAGTAGGTATGAAAGGATTATAATATGTATTCAGCGAATCACCATCTCTAAAAATTACTCTGGCGCTCAATACATCAACTTCATCTTTAAGTTGCGATACCATTTTTTCAATCCCATCACCCACTAAAGAATCATCAGAATCAACTAGAGTGAAGTATTCTCCACTAGATTTCGAAATTGCAACATTTCGAGCATTAGAAACTCCTCCATTTTCGATATGGAAAACTTTAATTCTTGAGTCTCTAGATGCATATTCATCACATATTTTACCGGATTGGTCAGTAGATCCGTCATTTATAATAATTACTTCAATCTTAAAATATGATTGGTTAATGACAGAGTCAAGACATTCTTCCAAGTATTTTTCAGCGTTATAAACTGGTATAATTACAGAAATTAGTGGCTTAGACTTATACCAATCGACCAAGCCATCACTATTTTTTTCTATAGCAACCTTTAACATTTCAGCATAAAAGTCATTGCGTCCAGTCTTTTTTAATGAATAATCAATTTCACTAGAATATCTTCTCAACACTTCAATCGAGTTAGAAAAATCATCACTATTTTTCAATAACGTATCTCGCAATACAAAATATCCAATACACCCCATAAAACTATTAAATATTTCTGCTTTATATTCGGAAAAATATTCAAGTCTTTTATCTGCAAGATTGGCAAAAAAATCACTTCTGGTAATCTTCTCGCCATTGTAGTGATTAACATATGGCTTTTCTTTATAGTTTGCCGTAATAGAATTTGGGTTTTTTCTGTAAAAATATAATTTCTGGTCGACTATAGAAATCTTATGCGCGGCGGCATAAAACATTATAGACATAAATTCATCTTCATTGATTTTATAATTCGAAACACTCCAATCTACTTCTTCTAAAATGCTCCTTCTAAAAATCTTACCCCAAGCAGTTTGTGGAAAAATATTTTTCGAACTAAAATCCTCTCGAATCCATCGAGGTATAAATTCATCTCTTTTCCAGTACAAAGTTTTTTTATTTTTAATATCAGATTTTGGCTTTTTGTCCGTAAAATAAGTATATCCACCAACTGCAATATCACTATCTTCAATATCTTCTAAAAGTCTATCTATAAAATTTAGGTGTAAAATATCATCAGAATCAACAAACGTAATATACTCACCCCTAGAAGCCTTAAACCCAGTCTCACGAGCACCATTCAAGCCCTTATTTTTTTGCCTAATAAGTCTAATTCGCTCATCTTTTTCAATAAAACTTTCAACAATCTTGTAAGATTCATCTGGAGAGCCGTCATCAACGACTATAATTTCAATATTTTTATATGTTTGGTTTACAACACTTTCAAGACAATCTTTAATATATTTTTCTACATTATAAACGGGTATAATTACAGATACGAGACTACTTAGATGATTCATATTTATTATTATACCATACTTCCATAAAAATCAATATTTGACACTTATATTAAGTTTATGTTAAAATTGTCTTAGGAGAAACACTTATGAAAATACAAAACACTCAAAAACCAAACAAAAAAATCATTATTACTACTTTAATTATCGTATTAGTTGCCGTCGGTGCTTTCGGCTTCATGATATTAAACAATCAAAAAAATGAAAGCCCTTCAAAAACACAAACCACCACTTCAGAAAAAAATGAAAATAAAACCGAATCATCAAAAGATTCAACAAAAGAAAAAAAGACTGAAGAATCTCAAACCAAGACTGAGAGTAAACCCCTAACTTCAAATTCTGACACCCCTAAACCTCCAGAAGTAAATACTTCAACTCAAAAGACAACCTTCGTCGTAAATTCAAATTTTCAGATTGAAGACGGAAAATTAAGGCTATCTGCAATTATAGATGCTCTATATGTAGACGAAGGAACTTGTCAATTTATTCTAACCCACTCAAATGGTTCACAAAAAATATATGACACCACAATTTTGCCAAGCCCACAACATAAGCACTGTTCTGCAAAAGAAATTCCTCTTTCAGAACTAGGTCAATCTGGCGACTGGACTTTCAAAGCAAAATATGAGAATACCAAATTAAATTATGAAGGAGTATCAAGTGATAAAAAATTCAAAATTGAATTATAGAATACTGACTTTTTGCGGTATTATATCGCTGATTGCCGGTTTCTTCACGATATCTTTTATTGAAAATTTGAATTCCAAGGCCGTCAGAGCCACCGATTTTAACCCTGGCCGAATTATCGATGATGAAGTTTTCTATAATAAAGATGCCATGAACGTTCAACAGATCCAAGACTGGCTCAATCAGCAAATTGGCCATTGCGATGTTTGGGGAACACAACCAGCAACAGACTGGGGTCGTGGAGATATTACACGGGCACAGTTTGCCCAGCAGAAGTGGGGGGTTGGTGCTCCTTTTGTGTGTCTAAATCATTATCATGAAAACCCAGAAACTCGTGAAACATCTTATGAAAAAGGAGGTGGATGGTTTCAAGGCGGAATTTCTGCTGCACAGATAATCTACAATGCCGCCCAAAAATATGGAATAAATCCACAAGTACTCCTAGTTCTTCTAAAGAAAGAATCTTCTGGTCCACTTACCAATGATAAATGGCCACTTAAAAATCAATATAAATATGCTATGGGATATGCCTGCCCAGATAGTGGTCCTGGATATTCTGCCGCCTGCTCAGAATCAAAATCAGGTTTCTATAAACAGATGGATCTTGCTGCTTGGCAATTAGATTATTATAAAAAGAACCATATGTATGGTGGCTATTCCTTAAGGCTCGGCTGGAATGATATTCAATATTCTCCAGATCCAGCATGCGGAACCAAAAGAGTTAATATAGAAAACGTCGCAACTCTAAGTCTATACATCTACACACCCTACACACCAAATGATGGTGCGCTTGCTAACTGGCCAGGAACTTCACACTGTGGAGCATATGGAAACAGAAATTTCTTTATGTTCTTTAATCAGTTATTTGGATCAACTTATTCCAATAAATCACGCTTTAATGTTTCCGGAAAAATATTCGATCGCTACCAACAACTTGGCGGAGAAAATGGTAAATTGGGTCGTCCTGCAGGAGAAGAGCAAAAAATATCAGACGGATCATATCAGCAATTCGAAAAAGGCTTCATCATTGGAACTGGCAGAACTGGATACTGGGAGTCTATGGGC
>JAUMUF010000002.1:45621-94689 GCA_030530825.1 bacterium
CGAAAGAGATGGGCCGAATTAGATTACGAACGCGGTAAGTTGGGAATGCCTACTGGTCCAGAAATCTGGAGTGGAAAAGGATGGTACCAATCTTACGAAAAAGGCTTCATCATTGGAACTGGCAGAACTGGATACTGGGAGTCTATGGGCGAAATTCGAAAGAGATGGGCCGAATTAGATTACGAACGCGGTAAGTTGGGAATGCCTACTGACGGAATAAAAACCAACGAAGACGGTTTAGAGAGTCAAGATTTTGAAGGTGGATACATATCAAATAAAAGTGAAGAATTCGTTGAATATATAACTAAAAATAGCCTTTGAGTAGGCTATTTTTTAGTTATATTAATGAAGTTATTATTCAATAATGAATAATTCGTTATTTGTTTGGAATTATGGAATTCAAAAAAGCAAGATTCATCATCCTTTGAATATTTTATCATATTGTCTTGGTGATGCTTATTAGAATATCTTAAAGATGCATATATCTTCATTTTACTACTATTAAAAATATCTAAATCTATGTGGAATTTATGAGTATTGACACCCTTTTTAGCGTCGTAGTTTTCACTATTGAAGACTATTCCGCCACGACCAACATCGACAATAACAAAATTAAAATAGGTTTTTTCTTTAATTTCATTATTATATTCTATACTAAAGTCAAACCCTTTCTCTGCTGTGGTGATATGCTTATCTGAATAAACCTTAATATAATTATTGTCGTCCTCAGACTTACTCTTTTTGGTCTTAGATGACGAATTTGATTCAACATAATAGTTAACAGCATCTTCAACGCTACCATCTACAGTTAAATCACCCCCATCTATCACAATCGCTTTATTACAATATTTGCGAACACTTTCCATAGAGTGAGTTACAAGAATAACCGTCTTTGTTTTATCTTTCTTTATCTCAGAGAAGAAATTATCGCACTTTCTCTGAAAAGCCTCATCGCCAACAGCCAAAACTTCATCCAAGACGAGAATGTCGCCCTGCGCTTTGATCGCGATAGAAAACGCCAAGCGCACCTGCATTCCGCTCGAATAATTCTTGAGTTTCTGATCCATAAATTGCTCAAGTTCAGCAAATTCGACAATATCATCATACATCGCCGAGATTTCCTCCCTAGAAAATCCTAACAATGCGCCGTTCAAATAAATATTCTCGCGACCAGTTAGTTCTGGATTAAAGCCAACACCAAGTTCAATAAACGGAATCAGCGTGCCATTCACCTTGACCGAGCCTTTTTCTGGCGTGTAAATTTGCGAAATAATTTTAAGTAAAGTTGATTTTCCGGAGCCATTTCGACCAACAATTCCAAAGAAATCACCCTTTTCAACCTTAAACGAAATATCCTTCAAAACTTGATATTCTTTATATCCCTTCACCCCTTTTGTCCAGTTAACAAAAGCCTGCTTTATCCCATTAGCCTGTTCTGTCGGCAGACGAAAACTCTTCGATACATTTTTAACTTCTAAAGCATATTTACCCATTACATCATCTCCGCAAATTTCTTTGAATTCTCACTAAAATACCACAGTCCAAAAACGACAAGACCCACAACAATAACAATAGGAATGACAACTAGTAAGTGATTGGGAAAAATCGTCCAAAATGTCGGAACTTCTCGCGCTACAAGATTATGTCTAAGATCTTGAATAGCAAAAGCAATTGGATTAATCATCATAATCTTAGAAAGAGAAATACCGAAAATCGCAACCTTTGACACTAATGAAATTGGGTACATTATCGGCATCGAATACATCAAAATCTGCATAAACACGTCCCAGATATGAGAAATATCACGAAATTTAACATAAAGCGTTGCGAGGATCAGCGAGAATCCAAACGCTGCACCAAACAGAAGCAGAATATCGAATGGAACCAAAATAATCTTCCAACTAAATCCGACCCCAGAAATAATCGCAAAAAGCAAAACTACACCAAGGTTAATAGTTAGCGAAATTAACGCTGTCGCCATTGACGATAAAATCACGATATATTTTGGAAAATTAATCTTTCGAAGTAGGTCGCCACGCGCCACAATAGAGTTCATGCCAAGACTTGTCGCTTCAGTAAAGAATCCCCAAAGACTGATACCAAGAAGAAGTGTTATTGGATAATGCGGAATATTAGGATCTGTAATTTTCAAAAATCTAACAAACACAAAATACATCACCACAAACATCATCAGCGGCTTCAATACACTCCATAAAATGCCAAGAAAAGACCCTTGATAACGCAACTTGAAGTCGGTTTTTATGAGTTCATAAAGAAGCACACGATTCTTCTTTTCAAATAGTCCAAAATTCTTCATACTAATTTCAATTATATCAGATTTTATGTTAAAATAAAAGAATGAAACCGCTTATAACTATTATGATTCCTGCTTATAATGAAGAAAAAGTCTTGCCGCTTCTCTTTCAGCGTCTCGCAAATTTGGCGAAGAAAACCGCAGATTACGACTTCGAGTTCTTGTTTATTAATGACGGCTCAAGAGATAAAACCTTTGAAATCATCAAGCAAGCATCAACTCGTGATCAAAGGATTTCTTATGTCAACCTTTCTCGAAACTTTGGTAAGGAGCGTGCGATGCTCGCTGGGTTTGATACAGCAAGTGGTGATGCAGTGGTAATTATAGATGCTGATCTTCAAGACCCGCCAGAGTTAATTCCACGGATGATAAAATTCTGGGAGCAAGGTTATGATGATGTCTACGCCAAGCGCGAATCTCGCGAGGGTGAAACTTGGCTCAAAAAAGCAACTTCCAAGTGGTTCTACTCAATCTTGGAAAAAATTTCCGATGTCGAAATTCAGCGCGACACAGGCGATTTTCGCCTCCTCGACCGTCGAGCAATAGAGGAACTAAAAAAACTTCGAGAAAACAATCGATACACCAAGGGTATGTTCTCTTGGGTGGGTTTTAATAAAAAGGAAATAACTTACGCCCGCGACCCTCGTGCGGCTGGAGAAACTAAGTGGAATTATTTCAAACTAACCAATCTGGCGATTGAGGGTATCACCAGTTTTACAACTTCACCACTTAGAATTTCATTTTTTGCAGGACTTATAATTTCAACATTTGCGTTTTTTTGGATTGCATATCTTTTAATTCGGCCTCTATTTGGAGTGCCTACTGGTGATGGATATTCTTCTTTGATGAGCGTCATTTTATTCCTTGGTGGAGTTCAACTGCTCTCGCTTGGAATTATTGGCGAATATATCGGCAGGATTTTCACCGAGACCAAGAATCGCCCCGTCTATATCGCGCAAGAAATTAAAAAATATCAAAGGAATAAAAATGAAAAATCTCGCAAGTCTATCTAAAAATCAAGGCTTCCGCTTTGCTATTATCGGCGGATTGAATACAATTCTCGATATTGTAATTTTGGTGATTTTGACTAATTTTGGAGTGAACAAAATTATTGCCAATATTTTTTCAACTGGCATTACTTTTTTGAATAGTTTTGGCTTAAATAAAAAATACACCTTTAAAAGTGAGTTAAAATCAAAAAAACAATTAGCAAAAGAAATGGTCCTTTTCACTATAGTTACACTTTTCGGGCTTTGGGTAGTTCAAGGTTTTATAATTTTTTTGCTTAGCCCAATTGCCAAAAACTTAATAAATAATGATGGGATCGCCACAATATTGGCTAAAATCCCAGCCACAGCCGTAAGCATGATTTGGAACTTTATACTCTATAAAAAAGTCGTTTTCAAAAAATAAACCTTATAAAACCCGAGAATTTACAACTCGGGTTTTAGTTTACTTTTTAGAAATTATCAAGTATCGCTCGCGTCCCTCGCCCTCAGAATGCGTCTCAATGTCGGAATAATCTTGGGCAACTTTATGGACGATTCGGCGGTCTGCCGCGTTAAGATTGAGTTTGAAGTCCTCACCGTTTTCTCGGACCTTGCTGATCCAGCCTTCGGCTTTCTTAGCAATTCTGTCCGCTCGTTGCTTTTTATAATCGGCAACATCAACATTAACTCGGATAAGTTCTGCGTTCTTTATCGCCAAAGCACCAGAGATAAGTGATTGAAGCGAGCGGATATTCTCAGCATTCTTACCTATTAAAATCGAATTTAATTCGCTCGAAGGCACAGAAAGTTGTATAACATCATCTTCCGCCGTCGAGTAAACGGCCAAATTCACCCCATAAAAACTCAAAATATCCTCTAAAAACCTTGTAGCAAAAACAATTGATTCTTCCCTATTCATTACTTTTTCCTCCCATCTTTTGCTTTAATCCGCCGGACTTTTGCCCCGCTTGAAGTCACCCTTTCGACGACTTTGGCTTCTTTAGCCTTCTTGACTTTTTTGTCGATAGGTGAAGTTTCTTCTTTTTGATTCAAAATAATTCTCTGTTGAATCAATTGAATCAAGTTGGAAACAAAGTAATAAAAAGTTATCGCACCATAAAAGTTAATCATTGTCAAAAACATTAGGATCGGCAACATTGTGCTCATATTTTTTGAGACAATCCCGTTAAGTTCGGCTTGATCAGCCTCTTTACCTTCTGCCGCTTCCTTCATAATTTCACTAAATTTACGCATCTTTTTGCCGGCGTTCACCTGCTTCATCAGATAATATTGAACCCAACTCGAGAAAATCGCCGTCACGAACAAAAACACGCTCGAACGACTCTCAAAAGGATATGCCTTTTCAGAAAGATGAATCACGCCAAACAACTTTGGCTTAAACTCTTTGTCAGAGGTCAATTCCTTTACGCGAGAAAATTCCGCCACTGGTTTATATGCGAATTTGGAAATTTCTGTTCTTCGGACCACAATATTTAACGCAGTAAAAAGCGTAATAAAAATCATAACTTGAATAATCGAAGTTAAGATCGTCCTGCCTTGCTTGATGCCATTTTCTCGATAAAGCGCCATCGTTTGGATCAACTCGGCGTTTCGATTACCCTTGGTGTTCTTTTTAATTTCTGCCAATTTCGGCTGAAGATCGCGGATTTTTTTGCTTTGTTGAAGGTTAGCGCGGGTAATTGGCCAGAGAGCAAACTTCACAATTACCGCAAAAAGAATAATTGAAACTCCAAAGTCACCAATAATTTGATAAATGGTCAAAAGTAAGTTCAAAATCGGTTGAGTAATCAGTAATTCAAATAAATTCATACTTTTAATTATATCAAACCCCGTTATTTTTTACAATAAAATCCGGCTTCGCTGAAAATCTCTTTAATTGAATCTCGCAATTCTTCGTGCGGCATCTCGCGAACACTTTTATGAAACACCATCACCGCAACATCAAAAACACCTTCGATCTCGGGTAATTCGTGGCGAATAATCTCATAAACTCGCCTCCGAATCCGGTTGCGCCCAACCGCAGACTTCAAGACTTTCTTCGAAACAACCACCGCAAATCGACTATCTTTTCGTCGTGAATTTGGTGTAAATTTGACAACGATTTTCTGCGTTCGAACAGCATCACCTTTGGCGTAAACATACCGAAGGCTCCCGTGTCCATGAAATCTGTTTTTATAGGCTAACATTTCTTTAATTTTACCATATTTCCGCGCAAAATAAAAATTGCTTTTTCAAAAAACTTATGCTATAATTTCAATAATGAAAACGGGTAGGCAAAACAGGAAGGCTTTTGAAGTTGACGAATTAGTGAAGACCATCGCTGAAGAGATTTTGAGCGAAGGATTTTCTAAAAAAGCAACTGATATCCACATCGAACCAAGAGAAAATCACACCTTGGTTCGTCTTAGGATTGGTGGAATGCTCAAAACAGCCAAAACTCTTCCGCTTGAACTTTCTGCCAAACTCGCCAAATATTTCAAATTTTTAGCAGAACTCAATTTTTCAGAAAAGACTTTTACCCAGATTGGGCAATTTTCGAGAGAAGATTATCGCGTCCGAGTGTCAACTTCGCCAGTTTTTTTGGGCGAGAAAACAACTTTAAGAATCCTTCGGAAGCAAAATTCTGTTCGTAAATTAGATCAGATTGGTCTATGGGGCAAAAATCTTCAATCTGTTGAAAAGGCATTATCGCAACCCCGTGGCGTGATTATTACTTTTGGTGAAGGCAAAAATTCAACCAACTTTGCACTTTTGGAGCGTTTGATTTCAGAAGAAAAAAATATAGTTTCCGTAGAGCGACAAATCGAGAAGATTTTGACGGGCGTTAATCAAATCGCTATCAATCCTAAAATAGGACTGGACTATCCGCAAGTTCTTCATGCCGCACTTTCACAAAATCCAGATGTGGTTTTGGTTGACTCTGTTAAAGATAAGCAAACGGCTGAAATTATCTTTGAAGCCGCAATGAGCGGAAAACTCATCATCGCATCCCTCCCTGTCCATAAAACCAGCCAAGTTGTGCCGTTTTTAAAATATCTCGGCGTGGATTATTTCTTGAGTTCCGCCAATATTTTAGCGATTATTGGTCAAACTTTAATCCGCACAACAGATGAAAAAAATCTTATTTTTGAAGAAATTCCGCCACAAGATAGTCAAGCGATTTTGTCAGATTTCAATATTTCAGCGCAAAATCTTCATAATCTTGAGATCGCCGCTCGAGAATATTTTAGCCAAAATTCACCGCTAAAAACAACTTCCGCGTCAATCAAAAAACTCGCTAAATTCCCTGAAAATAAAGAGATTTTTACGGGATCAACTGCGATTTTCGAAGCTATCAATCTATATGAAGCGCCTATTGGTAAAGATTTTCGAAATTTTCTCTCAACTCAGCCTAATTCATCCGAGATTGAAGAATTTCTGCTCGAAAATAACTATATTACAATTAAAATTGACGGACTTGTCAAGAGTTTAAGAGGACAAACTTCGCTCAAAGAAGTTATAAGAAGGACTGGGTTTTAACTAAAACTTGCCTTTGGTTGTCGCTTATGTTAAAATAATACTATGCTAATCCTATCTTCACGCCTCGAGAATACCCCTGTTATGGCTCTTCAAACAGGTTCACAGTTGGCTGTTGCGGGCGAGCCTGTAATTGACCCCCGCAATCTACAGATCGTAGCGTATCATTTGGAGGCTAATGTTTTTTCGAAAGAAAAAATGCTTCTTCGAATCGCAGAAATAAGAGAGCTCTCTCGTCTTGGCTACATCATCGACTCTGGTGAAGATTTTATTTTACCTGATGACGTTATCAAAATTAAAGAAATTCTAGACCTTGACTTTCATCTTAAAGGCATTAAAGTAGTTGATAAAAATGGAAAAAATGTCGGAAAAGTCGTAGATTTTACTATAAATCTTGCAACTTTCACAATTCAGCAACTCATCGTAAAAAGAAGTCTTTTTTTACGACTGTCCGACACTGAACTTACAATTCCAACCCAGAAAATAGTGGAAATAACAGATGAAAAAATCATTATAGATAACGAGATCGAAGAAATACATACAAGAAGCAAAAAAGAAGATTTCATCCCTAATTTTACTAATCCGTTCAGAAATTAATATCGCTTAGCGCCCGATTAATATCATCAAAAGAGAAGCCTTGTCTGGCTAAATATGCAACCAACTTTTGCTTATCAGGATATCTTTTTGCTTTTTTGTCAATGATTTTACGAATTTCTTCCATATCATTTCGCCCAGATTCTTCAAAAATCCTATCTTGAATCTCTTTCGAAACACCTTTTTGAGTTAATTCTACTCTAAGTTTTTTTATCGAAGATCCCTTTCTAAGATTGCGATTTTCTACCCAAAATCGAGCAAATTTCTCATCATCAATATAATTCTTCTCTTCAAGACGAGCCAAAACCTGCTCAACACTCAACTTTAAAACTCCAGATTTTTTATAAAATTCTCCTGTTTTACGATTTTTAAGATTTTTGTCAAGTGTCTTTTTCATTAAATAATCGCGAATTTCCCTTTCGGAATGCGGCCGCATCAAGCAATAATTGAGAGCCAAGGCGTATAATTTTCCAAACTCCGACTGTTGCTCAAGGTGTAAAATTTCACTTTTTGAAAAAACAGCGCCAACTTTAATACCCAAATCCGTCAATTGGAAAATATCCAATGAAAAACGATACTTCCCGTTAATAAAAATATTCGCCCTATTGGGGTTTTTGACGGCTTGCTTTATTTCTGTTATAATAAATTCTTCTTGGGGGCTTCGCTCAATTTTATCACCAATTCTAAGCCTTTTCGAAAGTTTTTTCTCTTTCGAATCAATAAAATCATTTTGCGAAAAAATCTCCAGCGCCATTATTCTTCAACCTTAAAGTTATCAAAAATAATCTTAACTATCTTAACAAAATCATCTTTTGTGACTTTGTCAAATTCAGCAAGAAGATCTTCCAAACCATATCCGCCAAAAAGTAAAAAATTCCAAACGTGCCAGTTTACGCGAAGTTCAACTTTCCTTAGTTTCATACAAATTTTATTTTTAGAAATAATACGTAATCTCTCAAATTCTTCATCGGAAAATTCAGCATTTTTAGCAAATGAAATCCACTTTTCTATAATTTCAATAATTTTATCAAAATTTTCACTATCAGCAGAAAACGAAAACTCGAAATTAGGTAAACTATTCTGATCTAAATTAAGCCCCAGATAAATTGAGTAAAGCAACCCATTATCTCTAACCTCTCGGTAAATCTTGCCAGTTTCAAAATCCATCAAGAAATTTCGCACCAAGAGCCAAGCCGCACGTAAACGAGGATCACTTCTGATTTCAGCAGAGTACGGTATATACATCAGATGTGTTTTATCTTCATTTTTTGAAATTTTAGCACCCCTCTTATCTGATATTTTAATCCCAGGAAATGTTTTTTCTTCTCCGCGAGGTAAAGCAAAATTCTCAATTCTTTTAATAACTCTGGAAATCTCTTCTGTTGAAAAATTTCCGAATATTAAAATTCGAACATTATCTGTAGTATAAAATTGATCGTAATGGCGACGAATATCCCCTAAAGTAATATTATCAAGACTACTCAGTGCAGTCTGATCATTGATAGTATTAGGGAAAATTTCCTCCATTTTTATATCATAAAGTTTATTAAGAGGTGTTTGGCGACGATTAGAAAATTCACTTCTAACATTGGAAATTTCACGCTTCACCGACTCATCAGAAATTTTAGGATTTTCAATAGCCCGAAGTTGCAAATCAACCGCTTTTTCAAAAAATTCAGGGAGAGTCTCTATAAAATAGCGGGTATATTCTTCCCAAGTCTGAGCATTAGTTTCAGCACCAGATCGAGCAATCCAATCTCGATCCTCATTCGATAAATCACACAAAATATGCTCTAAAACATGCGCGATTTGATTCTTTTCACGAGATTCACTTAAGTATCCAGAATTAAATTTTACGATAATTTTACTAGACTTAAATTCTTCGGAATTCAAAATCCTTAGTTTAACGCCGTTTTTTAATTTTCTGTCAATAACTTTCACTTCTTCAAACTCCCTCCCGCTACTAACAGGAAAAATATAAATGCAATAGCTAAAGAACGCTTAAGATATTACTTTTCTTCAGGGTTAGGAACTTCTTCTTCAATAATCTCTTCACCATTAACTTGAGCGCGAACTTTGCGTTCAATTTCAGCCATAACTTCTGGATTTTCTTTCAAGAAAAGTTTAGCCTTTTCACGACCCTGGCCGATAGTTTCATCATTATATTTGTAGAAAGCACCAGATTTAGCGACAACTTCATACTCAACAGCGAGGTCGAGAATGTCACCAGTTTTGGAAATTCCCTCGTTATACATAATGTCAAATTCAGCCACACGGAACGGCGCCGCAATCTTATTTTTTACAATTTTCACCTTAGTGCGGTTACCGATAACGTCATCGCCATTTTTAATTTGCGCGATCCTTCGAATATCAGCACGAACAGAAGCGTAAAATTTAAGCGCATTTCCGCCAGTTGTGGTTTCTGGGTTGCCAAACATAACACCAATTTTCATCCTAATTTGGTTAATAAAAATAACCGTTGCCTTGGACTTATTGATAATTCCAGTCAATTTTCGAAGGGCCTGCGACATCAAGCGTGCTTGAAGACCCATATGAGCGTCGCCCATATCGCCATCAATTTCCGCTTGCGGAGTTAGGGCAGCAACAGAGTCGACAATGATCAGGTCAACGGCATTTGAGCGCACAAGCGTTTCACAGATTTCGAGAGCCTGCTCGCCGTTATCAGGCTGGGCAACAAGGAGATTATTAGTATCTACACCGAGTTTTCGGGCGTAGGCTGGATCGAGAGCATGTTCAGCGTCAATAAAAGCAGCAGTTCCGCCCTGCTTTTGAATTTCCGCAATAGCATGAAGAGTCAAAGTTGTCTTACCAGAAGATTCCGGGCCATAAATTTCAATAATTCGACCTTTTGGATATCCGCCACCAAGCGCGAGGTCAAGGCTCAAAGCACCACTCGGCAAAAGTTCAACATCAACTTTAGAATTTTCACCCAAAGTCATAATTGCGCCATCACCAAATTGCTTCGAAATCTGCGCAATCGCCAAATCAAGCGCTTGTTTCTTGCCGCTATCCGCTACATTTTCCGTTTTTTTAGCCACTTTTGCCATTTTCAATCTCCCTTAAGTTAAAATATACCTTAATTATATCTGTTTTCACACCAAAAATCAAGCAAAACGCTTGCGATTTTCAGGCATACTCTTGACTTATTATTATTATGCTATAATACAGTCAAGGTTGAAATCAAGAGATTTTAACCAGAACTTTCAAAAAGAGTTAGAGATACTTTTCCGTTTAGGCCGAAAGATTTTATTTCTTGCGAAGATTTTTCGAAAAATAAAACTGCTTCGAAATTTCCTCGCAGGAAATAAAATTCCAGCAAAAATAAATGCTGGCGAGCAAAAAACGCGAAAGGAAAACTATGTTTAACGCAATAAAGAACCTATTTAGCCGCAAAAAAATAAATCCGGAAGAAATCCGTATGGATGTACGTCCAGATTATACGATGAAGACATATCAAATCCCAAGAGTCGTTACAAGACTCAGCGGTGAAATGATACTGTCATCTGGGCTTAAAAGTAAACCGCATAAAAGCGGCAAAATCCTTAAAGTCCAGTGTACGGAAAGACTTGAGTATGACAGAGGTGCACTACATTACTTAGTCGCAACAAGCGACGAACTAATAAGGGTTTTGGTTTATATCTAACTCTTCGCCCCTTCGATATTATTTCGAAGGGGCTTTCTCTTGGCTTAAATTATCCCCAGATGGATTCAATAGTATCTTGAATCTTCTTCGAAGTAGAAAAATCGCCCCGTCTCGAAAATTCATCCGCCCGTTTTTCTAAAAATTCAAGCACGAATTTTTCCGTATCGTCCATATATTCTCGGCCCTGCTTCTTGATAGAAACAGATCTCGCTTCACCACCATCGGATTTTTCAAGACATCCAAGCATTACAAGATTGTCGATATGTTTAGCGACAGTAGCCACAGACTTATAGCCAAGGCCCGCCATAATCTCACGATAGGTTGGGCTATAGCCTTGGCTGACAATAAAATTGTCAATATACTCCAGAATCTCGGCTTGCTTTTTAGTTAAATTCACTCGTTCTCCCCCAGAATAACCAAGATATCGGCTTTATTTTTCCAAGAATTTAATTTCGAAGGTAAATCTTCTACTTTTGAAATGCTCAATTTTTCTTGAAGTTTTTTCAATGTTAAGGGTTTTTCTTTAGATATATCATAAATCTTGGTGGACTTAATGCCCTTTTCCGCAGAATCGCCAATTTGCGCAACCTCGAAGCCATCTTTCTCTAACTGTGCTTGTTTTTTACCTGCTAAACCAGAAATTTCCGTCCCGTTTAAGATAATAATTTTGGCTTCTTCGCTTATGAAGTCACCAGTTTTGGTGTTTTTGGCCACAAATTTACGGATTGCGGAATAATCATAGAGTCCAGCCGTTGGCACAACCGCACTCACACCACCGATATTATCGTTGGTTAAGAGATTGGTTTTTTCATCAACCATAGGTAGAGATTTAACCTTATCCGCAGAAGTTTTTAGCGCCAAGTCAAGACCCGAGCGAATATCTTTGATAGTGAAGTCGGATTTAACATTATCGCCAAGTGCATTCGAAATCTCCATCAAGGCATCAATGTTAAACTTTTCTTTATTAATTTTTTCAAGCGTAGCCTTTAAGACTTTTTGCTGATTGCGTTCACGGTCAAAGTTGCCACCGCTCAAACCATATCCGCCAGCCGAGCCTCGAGCGCGAGAAAATGCCAAAGCCTGCTCACCGTTCATGTGGGCAACTTCGCCATTTTTATAGCGCACTTTGGTTGCCACATCGTACATATAAGGTGAGCCGTCCCAAACTTCGACCTTAACGTCAATTCCGCCAATCGCATCAATCGCTTGAACTAAAACTTGCCAGTTAGCGTGAACAGAATAATGAATTTTTAATCCTAAAACTTTCTCAGCCGCAGCGGCGATTTCTTGCTGACCCAACTTTTCACCCTGCTTCTTTTTTTCTTCTGAAGCGGTTTTATTATTATAAATTCCTTCGCTGAATTTTCCGCAAACATAACTCTCATTCAATTTCCCAGCCGTGGTACCAAGAAGATATGGACAATTATGCTTCACCCATAGGTCGCGGGGTAGTGAGATCGTGTAAGATTTACCTGTTTCTTGATTAGTGGACAGCACCATAATTGAGTCCGCCAAGTCTTCTCCATCCCAACCTTCTGGCGAAGTTCCAAAAATCAAAATATTAGTACGGCCATCCTCATCCTGTTTGAGTTTTTCAACAGGAGAAAGAACGTCAAAAATATTGCCGCCACTACTAATTTTATTCAAATTACCGATTCCATTAGAAATTATCGAATAGATTTTCGAACCAAAAAACAACAATCCAATTATCAAAAATACAGCCAGCACCCTTCGAATTTTTCTTCGAAATAAAAATCGCTTAAGAGAAAGTGGGTTTTTACCCTTTCTATCGCGTTTACTGTTGACTTTGTCCAACTTTTTTTCAATCTTGGGGGAGATTTTTTCTCTTTGTTCTCTCCTTCGAGATCGCTCACCTCTTATGTGGTCGGTTTTTTGTTGAGGGCTGTCTTCAATCTCGATAGTATTTAGAGCATCATCAAGAGATTTTTCTCGCTCGGCTACCTGCTTTTTTCGCTCAATAGCAGGCTTTTTGTCATTTTTTTCAATTTTCGAAACAGCCACTCTAGGCCGTCTTGGGGTAAATCCATCAATAGTTTGGCGTTTTTTATCCATAATCATTTTCTATTTTAGCAAAGTTTGGACGAATTTTCAAATTCTACCCGCCAGCAAATTGACAATATCACGGCAAGAATTAAATAAATGTGAAGCGCATTTGGCAGTCCAGAAAAGAAGTTCCACTGCAATAAAAATGCCACCAAAATTGCCCAAAAATGTTTTTTGTATCTAGTGATTTTGAAAAATCCAATAATTATCACCAGCCAAATAATCGCTCCGATAAGCCCATTTTCTAATAAAATATTAAGATATTCATTTTGAATGATTTCAAATTCCCAACCCGTGCCAGCACCTTCTTGATGAAGGACTCGTCCAGCCGAGCCAGTTCCAACACCAAAAATCATTCTAATAGGATTTTTAATCCAAGTTTTTATCGCAAAGTTAGAAAGACTTGTTCTTTCATCTGTAGATTTCTCTACATAGCCATCAAAATGGGCTTTTTTCTGAGATTTTTCCACAGTATTTTCAACAGTTTTATTCACAGACTTTTCAACAGAATTGTGGATTTTCTGCTTCTTCGGTAAAGAGACCTTACCAAGGCTCATTTGATTAACACTCTTCGAAACTGAATCATAAAATCCATCAGTTACTCTCGGATTAAGAGCCGTCATTGTGGCATGAATTAAAATACCAGAAGTAAACGCCAAAGAAATTATTGCGAAAAACCACAAAAATCTCTTTTTTATCGAAATCGAAGATTTATCGGTCCAAAAAATCGCCAAAATCATCGCAGGTATTAGCGAAAATATTGCCCCACGAGATAGAGTCAACCACATCGCCACTAAATCTAAAAATAAAATTACAAGATTTTTCTTAGATTCTTTACTTCTTAAAACTTTATACCAAGCGATTAAGATCGGTGCAATCAATAAACTGCCCAAAAATTGAGGCTCAATCGCAAATACGCTTGGTCGAACAAACCCAAACCCTTCTGCTAAGCACCCTCGACACAACCCCCAATCAATAAACGCCCCATAAATTACTTGTATAACTGCCAGAATACTCACGACCGATGACGATAATAGTAAAGATTTTTCAATTTTTTTCCATAAATTCTTTTCTTTTCTAAACGATAAAACCACCAAGAAATCTAAAAACAAAACTCCCCAAACTCCAGCAGTTAATACTGCGCGCACAGGATTTTTAGCCCAAAAAATTGAAATAACCTGCCACAAAATCCAGACAAATACAAGCCTAACCGCTCTCGAATCTCGAAGTTTAATAATCTCCCGCCATCTCTCAAAGATCCCAAAAACAGCCAAAATAAGACAATAGATTAATGTAATTGAAAGTTCAAAATTCATCCCTTCGCCCCGACCAAAATGAATCGAAGGAAAATACGAAAACCAAATCGCTATCGGCGCAAGCAACAATAATCTTCGAGAGATGTTTAGTTTTCTCATAGAATTAAATTTCTTTTTCTATAATAAACCTAGGCCTTGCCTTAACTTCAGAGTAGATCTTACCTATATATTCACCAATAATACCCAGAGCAACCATCTGAATACCACCCAAAATCCAAATAGAAAATATAACAAAAGTCCATCCGCTCACTGTATTCCCTAAAATATGCTGAGCCAATGAATATAAAAGAACTAAAATCGAAACGCCAGAAATCAGAAACCCTAAACTAGCCACCAGTCTAATCGGTTTCACAGAAAAACTAGTAATCCCATCAATCGCAAAATTAATCATTTTCTTCAATGGATACTTCGACTCGCCAGCAAAACGCTCAGCCCTATCATATTCAACAATTGAAGTCTTAAATCCAATCAGCGGCACAATGCCTCGCAAAAAAAGATTTATCTCTCTAAAGTTGGCGAGTTCATCTAAAGCCCTTTTACTCATTAAACGATAGTCCGCATGATTATAAACACTATCAACACCCATTTTCGACATCAATTTATAAAAGAAGAGTGCTGTATTTTTCTTGAAGAATGTATCAGTCTTTCGACTATTTCTTACTCCATAAACGATATCACTTCCATTATAAAAATCATCGATCATTTTATCAACCGCATCAATATCGTCCTGAAGATCAGCATCCATAGATATTACAAAATCCGCCTTATCTTTAACAGTCATAAGTCCTGCAAGTAGTGCATTCTGGTGTCCACGATTTCTAGAAAGTTTAATACCGCCAAAAGTAGGATTAGTTTTATTTAATTTTTCGATCTTATCCCAAGTATCATCCTTAGACCCATCATCAACAAAAACAATTCGACTCTCTTTAGAGATTTTCTTGCTTGAAATTAAACCTGAAACTTTATCCAATAATCTCTTCGAAGTTTCTTCAATCACTTCACTTTCATTATAACTAGGTATTACTATATATAAAATTTTAGACATTTTTACTCCTTTTAATTAATCCATCCAATCCGTAACCAGCCATCAACATAAAGAAAGGAAGGTATAAAAATAGATATCTAGCACGGCTCTCGAACAGCCCCTGATACATAGCAATTCCAACTATGGCGACACTTAGGATGGTTACGATTATTATATTATACTTATTCGCATTCTTAAAGCCTCTATATGATCCTACTGTTATTAGAACTACGACAATAAACCAAGTAGCATTCCATAAATAGTTTATTTTATCAAAGTATCTTCCGGCAGTTGGTTCAAAATTATTTTCAACTGCTAGAAACCTCCTAATAAAGCGAGAAGCCTTGTCTTGATTCAAGAAATTAAGTTTATTACTCTCGCCATCCCACCAAATAAGGAATGATCCTTTACTGAAAGCCCTGCCGATTTTATCAATCGCAAAACCCAGATATCCAACTGGAAAATCTCTACGTAAACTATCTTTAAAAACTTTTATATTCTTCTCAAAGCGACTACTCTTTAATCCATCCGAAATCATATCTACGACATATTCATGACAATATTCACCATTGCGGCATTTATCGTATTTATTTCCACCTCTTAAAGAGCCAAGAGCTAAAAAGTGAGAAGCATCGAAAGCATACCTATCTATCATATTTTTATCTTGATACTTTAATTCACTAAATTTAGATCTTAAAATCACATTAACAATCACCCCAGAAAAAACGCCCATCAATATAGACAATCCGATCAATATACTCTTTTTATTAATGTATTGTTTAGAAAAAGAGAGAAATAGCGTCGCGAAAACTGCCAAGACCAATATAAAAGATGTAGCCTTCATATAAAAAGAAAATATAATTGCAATTCCGAGAAGTAACGCAGATAAATAATTCTTCTTCCTAGTAAGAAAATCAGCCGACAAAATAATTATAGATACACCAAAAAATCCAACGCTATCAGTATAAAATTGAGAAATATATGGAGATAGTCCAACTAATATTACAGAAAGTATCCAGACACACACATAAACTCTTAAATTAAATCTCCTATACACAACCCATAACACCGCTATAGTACCAGATATCATCATAAGAGCGTTAACGATAGATGAAAGAGTAAAACCATCTATATTCAGCACGCCCGCTATCTTATATATAATCAACAAAAACATTGCTATTGGCGTATTATTATCGTATCTTGTTAGATAACTTTTATATTCGATATCTTTATTATTTTCAATATAATAGTTAACTATATTTCTAACAGTAGCGATATCCCATCCACTTTTGCTAAAAGTCGCATACGCAACAATCGCCTGAATAACCAACAAGACTAATATAGACGTTACAAAAATATTTTTTCTCGAAATATTTTTAAATTTATTTTTATCAACAAATAAAACTACACCTAAAATACCAGAGAGTATACCAAAAAATAACCAAAACCATAGACTTCGGTAGTTATCTTTTAATATATAAATAGACGCCAGAGCAGTTATAAGAAGAGAGACCGAAATTATAATTTTTCGCAAAATATCCATATATAGATTATATCACTCTATAACTAAAAAACAAAACCGCCCCTCCAATATGAAAAGGCGATTTTTCTTAGACTGTAAGTTTTTTGCGGCCTTTGATTCGGCGACGCTTCAAAACTTTAATACCAGCCTTTGATGACATTCGAGCGCGGAAACCGTGAGTTCGAGAACGATGTCGCTTGTGTGGTTGGTGTGTTCTTTTTGGCATATCTTCCCTATTTTATAACTTATTATTAAAAATTTCAAGCATTAACGTTTTACTTTACGCTAAAATAATCCATAAAATCTTGAAATTCCTCGCAATTCATTTTGTAGTATATCACACTTTTCCACAAAATTCAACTACTTTTCCACAACTTTAACAGTAGTTTCGAAAATCTGGGGAAAAATTCTTACTACTGTTTCAAAATTAAAACATATTTTCGAAAAATAATTTTCGGGGGTTGTGGAAAACCGCCAAATATACTACAATAGAAACATGGATGAATTGTGGAAAAGTGTTTTAGGGGAGATGGAACTTGAGCCAACCATTAGTTCCGGTGCTTTTGTCGCTTTCCTCAAAGATACAAAACTTCTTAGAATTGACGATAATATCGCAATCATTGGTGCTAAAAATTCCTTCACTATCAACACTCTACGCATAAAATACTATGATATTTTCAAAAAAATTCTCGCCAAAAATGGCTACACACCAGCAAGAATAGACTTCGAAACAATAAAATACCGCAAAAGCAAAAAGCCAGATGATAAAAAAATCTCGGCAGAAGATCTTATTTCTGGTGCTAAAAATTCTTCTAAATCCACTTCGAGCATTTCGCCCAAATCTTCTCGAACCTATAATGACGGGCTCAATCCACGATATACCTTCGATAACTTTATTGTCGGATCAAACAACGACTTGGCTTTCGCTGCTGGGCAAAATATCGCCAAAAATCCTGGCGAAAAATACAACCCTCTCTATATTTATGGCGGAGTAGGACTCGGTAAAACTCACCTTATTCAAGCAATCGGCAATGAAGTGAAGAAAAACCACCCACATCTTCGAGTGCTCTATATCACTATAGAAAATTTTTATAAAGACTACCTTGAAAATGTCCGCTCCAAAAAACAAGGTTATGCTGACAAATATCGAAATGTCGACGTTTTGATAGTTGACGATATTCAATTTATTTCTGGTAAAGAAAAATCTCAGGAGGAATTCTTCCACACCTTTAATGAACTTCACCAAGCCAATAAACAGATTATCATCTCTTCTGACCGCGCACCGAAGAGTATTCCTACGCTAACAGATAGGCTGAGGAGTCGTTTCGAATGGGGAATGCCAATCGATATCCAATTACCAGACACTGAAACTCGCCAAGCAATCATCGAGGCTAAATCCGAGCAGAATGGATTCTCTCTCGACCCTGAAACAGTTCAATTTTTAGCGGCAAATATCAGGACTAATATTCGAGAACTCGAAGGAATTCTAAATCAGTTAACCGCAATTGCAGAACTCAGAGGTGTTAAGCCCGATATCGAAATGGCCCGCGGACTAATGACTTCCGAAGCCAGAAGTGGTGTCAATCGTCGCAGTCTCACAGCCAAAAAAATCATAGATAAAACCTGTAAATTCTACAATATTTCGCGAGATGATATCTTAAGTAAATCTCGAACAAAAGAAATCAACCACGCTCGACAATCCGCTTGCTACTTAATGAAAAGCGAGTTAAAAATGAGTTTTCCGGCCATCGGCAAAGAATTTTCTCGAGATCATACAACCATTATGAATGGTGTAAATAAGATAGAAAAACTCATAAAATTCGATATCGAAGTCCGCGAGCAAATCAGCGCATTGAGTGAATTAATCTACGAATAACCCAACACATTCCAAATCTCCAATCTGTTATTTTGACAATTGGAGATTTTATTTTATAAAAAGCGAACAGTTTTGTTATTATATTTTCGATGTTTTTAGACCTTTTATTGTTCGCTTGAAATTTTGCAAAAATATTGTAAAAGTTTTTCGAAACTTCGCCCTTTTATTGTCTTCACCCTATTTGACAAAATCAAAAATCATTTCAGAGAATAACTTGACAAAAATATCAAAAGATTATAGAAAAATGTTAAAATCTTGTGGAAAACTTTATATATATTGAACAAAACCACGTTGAAAAATTGTTATAAAATTTTCTACAATTTCCACATTTACGAGTTTGGGTAATTCGAAGACCAAAAATCCTGTATAAAAGTCCAAATTTTACACAAAATTCTAACGTGGTTTTGCTTGAACTTTCCACAGTAAAAATGGTATAATTTAAGTAGTGAATTTGTGCTTTTCCACAATTTCCACAATACCTATTATTAAAACCACCACCCCTAAAGGAAAGAGAATTAAATTTTTATGGATCTGACAGTAAAACAGGAGCATTTTTCTAAAGCATTCAATAATGTCTCTAAAATTGCAAGTTCAAAAACGAGTTTGCCAATTTTAAATAATGTTCTACTTAGAACTAATGGCTCTAGGCTTTTAATTGCTGCTACAGATCTTGAAATTGCTATCTCTCAAAATATAGGGGCTAAGATCGAAAGCGTCGGCGAGATTGCTGTTCCTGCAAGATTGGTTTCTGAGTTTATTTCTAATCTTCCTAAAGAAAATGTTCATATTAAGGTGGTTGGTGAGGATGTCTTTATAGAGAGTGGAAATTATAAATCAAAAATTAAAGGTATTTTTACTGAAGATTTTCCAGAATTGCCATCTGTCGAAGAAAAATCAGCACAAAAAATTACTCTTAAAGTTGATGATTTTAGAACGGCTGTTTCTCAAACTATTTTTACTGCCAGCACGGATACCTCTCGGCCAACTTTGACTGGTGTGTTTTGGCATACTTTTGAAGGTAATTTATATTTGGCGGCAACTGACGGATATCGCTTGAGCGAAAAGCGCGTTTGCCCTATTAATGAAGAAATTTCGGCTATAATTTCCGCCTCTAGCCTAAATGAAGTTATGCGCGCGATTTCTGATAACACTGAAGAGATCGAGATATTATTTGATGAGAATCAAGTGGAATTTCATATTGACGATATGATGATTGTGGCGCGATTGATTGATGGTAAGTTTGTTGATTACCGAAGGCTGATTCCGAGCGATACCGAGACTAAAGTTGATATTTTGAAGGCTGATTTTATGCGAGTTGTTAAGATTGCGTCTCTTTTTGCCCGCGAGAGCGGAGAGAGCGTGACGCTGCGAGCGGATGGCGATAATTCTAAATTATCTATTCATTCTATTGCCAGCGAATTTGGCGAGAATACTTCCGAGGCTGACGCGGAGATATTTGGTGATGGCGAAGTTACTCTTAATCCCAACTTCCTGATTAAAGGAATTAGTGCTATTTCTAGTCAGGATCTTCAATTTGGATTTTCCGGAAAACTTGCGCCAACTGTTCTTAAAAACCCTGCGGATGATTCTTATATTCACATTATTATGCCACTAAAAAGTTAGGTCGAGGGAGTGAAACTTACTCATCTTCGTGTTCAGAATTTTCGAACTCACAGTGAATTTTCGCTTAATATTGGTGAAGGTTCAACTTTAATTTTGGGTAAAAATGGTAGTGGTAAGACTTCACTTCTGGAGGCAATTTATTTTGCGCTTCGAGGGACGAGTTTTCGAAGTAGCGATAAAGAAATTTTGAAGAATTATGGCGCCGCTGATTGGTTTCGAATTGATTTAGCGGGTGATAATCAGACGCGTGTTGTGAAATTTGATAATTCTCGTGCGAGTGGAAAAAAAACTTTTGAAATTGATGGCAAGAAATCGCATAGGCTGTCTAATTCTGACAAGCGTCCGGTTATTCTTTTTGAGCCTGATGACCTCCAACTTCTAAGCGGTAGCCCCAATCGGCGACGAGATTTTTTAGATAAATTTTTAAGCCAAATTTTCCCTAGTTTTTCAACAATTTTAAGTAGGTATAATAAGGCTTTGAAACAGAGAAATAATCTGCTAAAGCGCGAAATTTTAACGCCAGATGAGATTTTTCCGTGGAATGTGATGTTGGCGGAATATGCTGCGGAGATTATCTCGCGAAGGCACCACCTGGTTAATATTTTGAACGAAAAAATTGAGGATACTTATTTTAAGATTTCGAAAGTACGGGATGAAATTGAAATTATTTATCAGGCCGAAGAACTATCCAAGGATAATATCTTGCGGATTTTGGAGAGTAATTTTGAGCGGGATAGGATTTTGGGCCACACTAGTTTTGGGCCGCATAAGGATGATTTGAGTTTTATTTTTAACGGAAAAGAAGCGCAAAGTGTGGCTTCTCGAGGTGAAAATCGAAGTTTGGTTCTTGCGCTGAAATTTATTGAGACTGATTTTTTGGCGGAAAATTCTGACTTTAAGCCGATTGTTTTATTGGACGATGTTTTTTCTGAACTTGACGAGATTAGGCAAAAAATGCTGACAGAACACTTCGGTAGATATCAAACAATAATCACCTCAACTTCGGGAGTTGAGGTGAGCGGTGGTGTGGTAAGAATTTAATTTATTATACAAGGGTTTACTGTATAATTTATTTTGTATTTACCTTTTTCTTGATCTTTTAAATTATTATCTATCCAGGATTTTGCTCTAGACTTTCTATACTCTTCAGAATCTATCGATGAATTTTTATTGTAGCACGAATTTATATTTACATCTATAGATTCAACATATTCTCCATTTTTATCGGTTGAATAGGATATTGTAAATCTGGATTTTAAAGTATCCTTGTAAGGTAGTTTTTTTGCTATTGGCGAATTTTTTGTTAATTTGTCCATATTTACTCGAATATTTTCATATCCTGCTCCACCTCTAATAATATCGTCCTGACGATCTCTTAAGTACCAGTTGTCTGTGCCGTCCTTTGTGTTTAGTGCGAATGTAATTTTTTTGAATTCTTTTGATTTAATCTCGAAATCTAAAGATTTTTCTATGAACTCTCGATGGTCGGCTTTAATTGTGTATTTACCTGGATTGAGGTAATGTACTCCATTGGAGATTTTTTTGCCGTTTAGTGTTATATTACCAGATCTTGGGGCTATCAATACCTCTATTTTTCCGGCTATATTACTTTCCCACACCCACCTAAATATAACAAGTATGATCAGCATTACGAAAATAATTAATCCGAATAGAATTTTTTTATTCTTGAGTATATCTTTAAATTTCATACATTAACCCTTCCACCTCCATATTTCAACTTCACCTAAACTCTCCATAATGGATAGATTTAGAGGTTCTATAACTCCTGTTGTTCGGCTCCAACCTGCATTAGCGACCTTTCCTTCTCCGCCGATCTCTACATATATCTCTATATGAGCTCCAGCGCCTCCGCCCCTACCAGCCGTTATTATATCGCCAGGCTTTAAGTTTTCTCTACTATATGTAATTTTGTCATATTTTTCAGGATTATTAGACATGTAATCTCTAAGGTTAGCTACTCCGCAGCAATGTTTTACAAATTCAGGGTCTACGGTAGTTGATATAACCATAGAAACAAACGCATCGCAACTTGCACCTTTTTGAACCCATGGCTCTCCGTAATTTATTAACCCTGTTTTTTCGAGAGCTTGTCTCTGCTTGTCGGAAACCTCAAACGCATAACCTCTACTTTCCTGTCCGTCTGGGTGCGCCAACTCTATAGCTCTTTCTGCTATATTACTGGAGTTTCCGCTACTTAAGCCGTCATCGCATCCCCCTGATTTTAATAACGCTCCCTCAGATATTGATTTTTTGAGGAATTCTATATATAGATTTTCACCTTCTGCATTTAAGTGGTATCCGTCGCTGGCGTAATTTTTTTCTCTTCCGCCATTTTTTTCGACTTCAGACTTCCAATCCAGTACTGTCACATAGCCATTTCCTTCTGTGGCTGACTTTATATTGTTGTTTATAGCTTCAAAATTAGCATTTCCTCCGAGACCAAAGTTATTTACTATAAATACTTTTTTACCCTGTAGGAGGTTTAACATTTTTTTAGCTTGATCAACAGGGAAATTATCGTTGGTTCCAATATTTATAATTATTGATCTTCCGAGGTTTGATTGATTTTTTTCAAGGAAGTCTAATACCGAGTCTCCAGATATCCCTGCCTGAGCTATACCTCTTCCTATATATGCATTGACCGACGAATTAGGAAACGCCGAGGTCAGTTTACTTCTTGCTGATTCTGTAATTGAGTCTCCTATGAAAGTGAAGCTTCCATCATTGGTAGTTTTTTCTGACGAAGATGAACTACTATCTCCGCTTCCTCCTGCGGATGTTCCTTTGAAGGTTTCATAGGCTTCTTCCGCTGCCTGATATCGAACTTCCCATCTAGGTATACCTGCTCTTTCGAATGATTTTTCGAAAGCTTCAACCGCTTGGCGGATATCTGTCATTTTTTTAAGTCCTTCTAAGCCCCCGTAGTTAGAGTTGAGTATTGAGGCTGTCGTAGGGTCCTCTCCCTCAAGTTCTTTAATAACCCATTCGAGCTGAGCTTGCAGATCTGTCCAATCTACGCCTTTTGATCTTGCATAGTTTGCCATATTAGCCCATCTTCCAGATTGGGTTGCATAATTTTCCCACTGAGCTAATCCAGCTGCAGGTCCACCATCCTGAAGTCTTTTTGAATCATACCCACTCTCAGCGAAGAAATTTCCCATTATCCCAGCCGTAGCTTGCTCCGAAAATCCTTGAGACCTTAAGAAGTTCCATATTTTTTCTGCTTCCGTACTACCAGACAATAATATAGAACTTGATTTATTTGGTATACATTCTTCGTGTCCATCATAATAATTTATACCATTAAGATTGAAGAATGTTTTGTCGAAAGTTTTTGAATCTGTAGCCCATGCTGATATTGAGCTGTTTAAAATTATTAATACGGAAATTACTACAGATATTAGTTTTCTATTCATTATTTCTCCAGTACTTTTAATGGGTCTATTGCAAACTGCTTACCAAAACCACCTTTATGTATCTCAAAATGTAGATGAGCACCGTAAGACCATCCCTCATTCCCAACTTCACCTATCTTTTGTCCCTTTTTAACATTATCTCCTGGGTTAACTATATGAGTGCTCATATGTAGATATGCTGAATATACATCATTATTATGTTTTATTATTATTGTATGCGGACCTCCACCTCCAGAGGTGTAACCATATGTATCTTGAATGACTTGACCGTCTGAGGTTGCATACACAGGTGTACCAGTAGGGTAGCCTAGGTCTATTCCGCCGTGATTGTTTGGTTGTCCTTCAAGGACTCTAGGCCCGAATCCAGAAGTTATATTTTGAGATGAAGCTCCCTTTATCGGCCATATAAAATCATCCGGCAGACCTGCTAGATCAGAGTCTACTTCAGAAGAGTTATGTCTATTTGTTGATGGTTCTGAGTCCTCTAGACCTTCCTCTATGCGATGATAGGTCATTAATGTAGCATAATAATCTACCATAGGTATTTGCTCTTTGTTGCACTTTTCGCCATAATCAGTATCGTCATCGTTGGTAGCTATACCTATAGGATATTTTCTATCATAGCAAGATTTTAGGTACTTCTTAAAATCTCCTTTTGCTAAGGTCTCAATATTGTCAGATTCACTATCGGTCGCTAAATCACCATTGGATTGCATTTTTTCAATAATTTCATCAAGGGATTTATTCTTGGCTACATTTGTATCTATGCCAATAATCGGATTGCAGAAAATATCAGTGGCGGCGCCAGTACCTTTAATTATTGTATCGTCGCAAACTTCCATATTGGCACTAAATCCAGCAGCATCATCAGCATGTGATGTTGGTATTATTGAAGAAAACGCCCTTGAAGCTATTGAGCTTATTGCCGGCACGAATCCGCCCAAAGTTGCCATCTGCCTTTGATATGGCATTGTGGTAGCTATAATTGAGCCAAGGAACGTGTGATGTGATGTAGGATCGAATGGGCTTCTGGTAGCTCGTTCGTATTCTGCTTTTTCTGCTATCATTTTTTCATTTTCGAAGTATAAAGCCAAAGCTTGGCTCTTATTTAATGACGCTCCTCCTCCTGCTGAAGCATTCTTGGACATTGTCGCTCCAGCTCCAGAAATTATGGCGTTGCCGTAGTCTTGACCAAGAGTCTTACTATTAACTATTTCTCCCACTAAAAAGCTACCTATATATGTAACTATTTGCTCCTTGAATAGTTCAAAGGCCAATTGTGCTACCGATGCAAGAACAGTAAGTCCACTTACCGCTCCGGCCAAAAATGATCCGATACATCCAAGCAGTGTCACGCCGCCTACTACGCAACCCACAATTGTAGCAACTGCAGCTGTCGCGGCAAGTGCAGCTCCGGCCATTGAGATTGTTTTGCACATTTTTGAACCCCAAGTCAACAGGTCTTTCATGCCGTTCATTATTTCTTTTATTTTGCCGGTTAGACCAACTGAGTAATTCTTGGCGGAATCATCAAGTGAGCCGACACTATCATTATATGCCAATGCCCTCCAGCCCTGGGATTCTGTGAAGGATTTTGTTGAATTATTGGCTGAATTTACGCTAGCTAAATATTTTAACGATCTTTTGAAGAATGAAGATTCTTTATTCTCTGATTTTTCCCCATCTTCAGGAACTGGTATACCCATTGTTGGGTTACCTAAAGATTCGACCTCTTCGGTGGTTGCTTGATTGGCTTTCATTTTTGATGCTGTAGATAAGAATAGGAAAGCAAATCTAGCTAAAACTAAAAATCTAGTCAGTTTGATACCTGATATCACAATAGATGTCCCCGCAAAAACAAAGCACAGTTTATTTATCGGATTCAGATATCCTTGAGCTTTATTCACGAACCCCTGAGCTTTAGAAGCGCCGGCAGCTAACTTATCTTTCATTGATAAGCCTTTCATTTCTTCACCGACCTCTTTGCCCATTTTTGCGAGGTCGGCCTCGGCGGTTCGAGGTTCTTTTTTTGCATTTTCGTCGAGATTTTTAAGTTCATCGTCATTATCGTAATCTGGCGATTGTGAGGCTTCTGTGGAATTGGTTTTATCAGAGTCTTTATTGGAAGTTTCGAGTCCGTCATCTTGAACTTGTTTGGTGCTTTTTCCTTTATTGTCGGGCTTCGCGCCTTTAATATTAAACCATTTTTTGAATTTTTTATTAGCCTTATCTAAAAATGTATGAAAATGCCCCTTATAACCTTTATCCCAAGATGCTTTAAGTTTAGGGTCTCTGAGCATACTTTTAATTGAGCGACTATCGTTGGTTATATTAGTACCGCTCTCGATATGTTCAAGGCTGGTAATTTTATTTTTACCGAATAAAGTCTTGCCGTTAGTCTCAACCTTAAATCCTGCCTTCTCAATGTTTTTGACTTGCGCGTCAGATACTGAAGCAAAACGGCAGTAAAGCCGAGTTTTACAATTTATCCCAGGTTCTTTAATCTTTAAATGCCAAAGTTTATCTTTAATAAGATCTGTTGAAGCGCCAGACCAGCCGATTTTTTCAGTGATTATTTCCATTATGTGGATTGGTGCGAGCATTGCCCCAAAAAATGAGAAGAACATAAAACCACCACTAATTCCAATAAGCCCCGCTCCACCAAGAATTGCGGCTTTTTTACTCTTGAAGAAGCCAAATTTTCCCGCACCTTTAATTTTTGCGTTTCGAGATTTGTGTGTCCCGCCACCGGTATAATTAAAGCGGTTGGAAGGTGAATTTTCTCCTCCTAAGACTGATTCTTCACTTTGATTTCTTGAAGCAGAAGTAGCGGAATTTTCTGCCGCTATCAAAGAATCTGCATCATAGCCGTTAGAGGTTTTACTCGAAGAAGATTTTCCGCCATCAAAAACCTGAGCGTTACCCCATCGTTCTTGGGCTCGCCCTAAAGCGGATTGATTTTGATCGCTTAAATCGCTATAATCGCGATTTTGATCATCGTCATAATTATAATCTCTCGCTCCCATAAAACCTCAATTTATAAAACTATTTTACCATAAAATTATTATTTTTGAAAATGTTTTTGCTAAAATAATTCATTTGGGTCGGCGTATCCGTAGGCGCCATTATTGTCTCGAAGTGGCTGTTGATTTGGGTTGGTTGTAATCAGTGCGTCCTCTGTTGGGCTGGCTGTTATCTGGATATGAACATGGCTCTGCCCAGCAAAGAACAATCCTTGACCAACTGGGAAATTAGCTAGACGCTTGCGTTCTTCTTCTGTCAGTTTGAAGACATCGCTCAAGACATCCACCGCCGATGAAGATTGCTTGAGAAGAAGTTGCATCGAACTGTTAGACACGATTGCGCGACCCATCTTCGACCCCATAAAGTCTTCAACGTCCTGCGTGATAGTTGTAAGTCCGAGATGGTATTTTCGAGCCCTTTTCGCCAAAGAAAACAAGAAATTGGCGGAATCTTCATATTGCATCAATTGCCAAGCCTCGTCTACGATGAGCATTCGTTTTTTCTGATCTGTTCTAACGACATTCCAGATGTGAGACAGCACAATATACATCGCCACTGGACGAAGGTCATCTTCGAGGTCGCGAATGTTAAACACCACCATTGGATTATTGATGTCAATATTGGATTGTTGTGAAAAAATCCCCGCGAATGTACCAGTGGTGTATTTTCGAAGTCGCTGAGCCAATTGCGGGCCACTTCCACCCATATGAACTAATGTATCATAAAGATGGATTATTGTTGGCGGCGTAGAATTGTGCGTGAGTGGATCAGAAGTAATCCCCGCGCGAGCATAAGTATCGATGATTGCCTGATCGAGATCTGCTTCTTCAGCCGGAGTAAGCCCGTGACCGTGAGTTCCGCCAAGCATCAAGCGGAAAAGTCCATGAAGCGTCACGATATTTGCGCGGAGCGCATTGTCGGCTTCATCCTGATCAATAACTCGCGGAAGGTCGAATGGGTTAATCCGCGTATCACTATTCAGACTTAAGCGAATATAACTTCCGCCAGTTGCATCGCATAATTTTTGATACTCGTTTTCTGGGTCGATAATCACCACATCGGCTCCCATCATCATTGTTCTAAGCGCCTCCAATTTAACGGTGTAAGATTTACCTGCACCAGATTTGGCAAAGACCACCATATTGGCGTTTTCCAAGGTGAAACGGTCAAAGATAACAAGCCCATTATTGTGCATATTTACGCCATAAAGTACGCCGTTTTCTTGCGTAAGATCGGCTGAAGTAAATGGGAATGAAGTCGAGATCGCGCCCGTATTCATATTTCTTCGAATTTGAAGTTTATCAGAAAGTTGCGGCACGGTAGCATTCAAGCCCTGCTCCTGTTGAGAACTCGCCACTTTGGAGAAAATCAACTGCTGGCCAAGCATTGTTTCGATGGCGTTTTTATTAAAAGTAAGTTCATCCAGACTGTCCGCATAAAGTGTAATGTAAAGCCCAAAGCGGAAGAATTTTTCTGCGCCAAGTTGAAGTTGATCTCGAAGTTCCTCGGCGTCGGCAATGGCGGCTTCGAGCGCTGGATCGCGGACCTTACCCTTTTCGTTATTCAATTGAAGTGAGGCTTCAAGTTCTGTAACTTTGCGGCGGAGGTTTTTCATCACGACATCAGTTTCTACAGGGTAAATAAACATCGAAATATCTAAAACGATATCAGTGTTAATGAGCCCCGAGAGCCAGCCAGTGTAAAGTTGGCGGGGATAGCCATAGACGTAGAGTGTTTGGCCGTATTTAGTGCCGAGTCGGAAATATCCAGAATGAAGTTCAAGGCTGGACGGCGCTATCAGATCTCGAAGTGTATTAATACCTGTCAAAAAGGCTTTTTCGACTTCTGCTTGCTCTTGTGCTCGTTGCTGGGCGGCAATATCTGCCGCGGTTTTTTGCTTTTTAGCCATTAAAATTCTCCTTGTTGTGTTTTGCTTGGGGCTTTTTTGGTGTAAAGCGTGGCGATATTTTCGAAGTCACCTAGCGGTTCATATACGGCTGTGTCTGGATTGTAGAAGTTATAGTAGAGTTCACCAAGTTCTTTAGTGTTGAGTTGGACGCTTTTTACGCCAATTTGAAACAATCCACCAGTGATCGAGTCGACCCGTTTGCGAAGTTCATCTCTTGCCTTTTCCCAAGTGTCGTGATCGATTTTTTTAACAGTTGTAGTTTTAGGAAATAGCCCTGAGAAAAATCCTTTGGCTTGGTCGGCGGCCGTTGTTCCATCACCAAGCGGATAGTATGGCACGACAATAAAGAAAGACTTATCCATAATGTTGGCGGCTTGAGAGAGTTCTTCAATAAAGCCAATATAATCATCCATTAGGCGAGCGAGAAGCATATTTCCTTGATTGCGGTTGATATCGGCGAGTTTATTGAGATAAGGCTCGATATCAATGCGTTGGGAGCGGACAAGAATCTGAACCGGATGGTGGAGCGCATTCAAAAAACTCTGATAAGAGTATTCCACACCCTCTTTCTCGCGCGTACTCATAAGATCGTAGTTGATCGATTTACACGCAATTACTGAGCGAAAACTGCCGTCCTTCATCACTACTATACCTTCTCGGATTTCAGCGATTTCGAGAGAATTTTGTGTCGAAGTTGGATTGGCTGGAGCACTGGCGCTCATTGGTGGTTGAGGTTGTTGGTTGGGTGCGATATTTGGTTGCGGGTTGAATCCTTGCGCCTGATTTGGACTAAACCGCTGATTTTGTTGCGCATTAAAGCCGGCTCCATTTGGTGCTAAATTCTGTTCCCGATTTACTTGAAATTGTTGTCCGTTATCCATATTACCTCAGTGAAATTATAACTTCTTCTTCTCCTAATTTTGTCTCTTTTTGCTGAATTTTTTCCGCCTGCTTGGCGAGAGTTTCTACGCTTAAATCTTTTCCATCTTCGACCAATTTTTCGATATTTTGTTGATGAATTTCCTGCTTAACTCTCTCGGCTGGACTAATTGGCGGTGAGACTTGTGGATAATTCTGTGGAAAAAATTGTGAAAAACTCGCTTCTGGTGAAACTGTTTGATTTGATTGCGAAGTGTAAGCCTGCTGTCCGATTGGTGAAATCACACTCTGTCTAACACCTTCTGGGTAAGGATTATATTGAATTTGTTGCGGCAAAACATCTGGCGTCTCCAATTGTTGAATTTGCCTTTCTCGCCCTGCGTAAAGATTCATTGGATTGACGGCGTAAGTTCTTTCTGTGATCTGCCCCGCATTCAATCCTGAATAATCCGCCAAGTTTCGAGCGGTGTTCATATTTTGCATAATCTCTGCCTTTCGAGAATTTTCCGCTCGCGCAAGAAGATTGTCGATGTTTCGATTAAGAATTGGGTCTTCTGAAACATCGATCGGGTTACCGCTTTGACCATGCTGTGCAGAAACGGCGTTTTTGATCGCCCAGCCTTCCGTATCCACGATATCGGCAAGATAACTGAGACGGCGTACGGCTTCTTCTTGGCGGATACCTTTAGTCCTGTCGCGTTCAGGATTTTTGGGTGCGGCAATTTCGATCAAGTGTTCTTTTCCGTCTGGTTGCCAGAGGCGTTTATTTGGCTTCAGGTTAAAAGAAATTACAGCCGCAAAATACGCCTCCATCGGTTGATCTTTGCGGATAGGTAGCGCCAGCGCGCCAAAGAAGAGGATAAACGGCAAAGGTATAATTATAAGCCCTGGATAAAGTGTAAATAAAAACCACGCCAAGCCAATGAAGCCCGCGGTTATAAGTAAATAAACAAACTGCCTCGGACTAAATGGCCCGAGCAATTTATCATCTGCCTCAACATCTTGGGGAACTTTATAAACACTCATTTTTTCTTGCCCACTAAACTACTTATGATTTATTATAACATTTTTTTGGGAAGAAAAAAAGCCCCAATTAGATTAGGGCTAAAATTTGTAAGTTGTTCGGAAAGATTCGATTTGCTCTTTCTGCTTCTTGGACATCTTGCGTTTGAGCTCATCTGCGTTGTTGAGCTCATTGAGGCCTTCCGTAATTTTAATTGAATTTTTAGCGAAGACTTCATTGATTGCTTTCTGGATTTCAGCCTTCTTGATAATGTCTGATTCTTTTCCGATAGGACTTCCGTTGTCGGATCCGCTGTAGTTGAAGAGTAATTTCATCGCGCTATCAGCCATTTTGGAGGCTTTTTCTGATGAAAATTCTGTCGAGAATTTGGTTGCGATATGCTTCATGATCTCGGCTTCACTTTTTCCGCTTAATGCGAGTTCATCCAAGAAGCCTGCGCCCATAAACTGGACGTCGTCTTTTTTGTTCTTTTTGAAGGCTTCCACAAGGCTCGCTCTGACACTGGACAGTTCTCCGCCATCAGTAGTTTTACCAAGGGTGTGAATAATATCCGAAATGTCGGCTGTCTGCATAAATCGCTCGGCGGCGGCTTTGCGCAAGTTATCATTGACTTTGAGTTTAATACCGTTCTTCTCGATATCTTCGCCCTGGTTTTTGTCCATTACAGACTGATAATCTTTACCGGAAAAGTCTAGAGAAGACATAAGTTTGGAGACAGATTCGATCTCTTCTTTTGACTCTTTTGAAGCGGCAGCCATCGCGCTAGCGAGAGCAGAAACACGACCTTCTTCTCCTCTGATACCAGAGGCTTTTTTGAGAAGATCTTCATTATTTTTAAGATGGTTGGCGATTGCAGAATTGGTTGCGAGATTATTGTTGCGCTCGGCTTCCTTGTAAGCATTGGCCTCGTTGGTGTTATGAAGAAAATCAACAGCCTTTTTACCATATTTTCTGCTCATTTCTTTTAATTTGGACTCATCAACGCCAACAACAACACCTTTGTCGTCGAGCTTAAGTGTACCTTTAATAATGTCTGCTTTAATTTCAGAAATTTTGGCGGAATAATTCGCTGAGGCGCGATCCAGATTCTGTTGCGCGTCAAGTTCGTTTTGTATAATACTTCGAGAAAGCATAAAGTCTTTAAATATACTTGGTGACATTTTTGTCGCCTTTTCATGCTTGGCGATCTCGCTTTCTTGGAAGCGAGCTTTTTGATATTGCTCGGCGATATTTTTATTCGAAGCCCATCTTGCGTTTCTTCTATATCTCATACCATGCGCAGCGGCCGTCGGATTAAATTTTCCGCCCTTAGCGATTTGCCTGTTGATGTTTGCTTCTTGGTGCCCTTTTATCCAGTTTCTCGCACTATCAACGGGACCTTTATTAGGATTATTAATAATACCAGCAAATTTGCCAAGTAAGCTTCCGCTAACTTTCATAATTGTTGGTGTTATGGCTAATGGTATAACTTGAACTGCCATTCCGAGTATAAGTGTTGCAAGATTGCCATTAGCATTAGCTATGATTGTTAGACCTACCAATTGAGACCCTCCAAAAACCAGAGCTATCAAAGGATACATTAATAGCATTGTTGTGAGAAGATCTTTCCATTTTTCAAACCATTTTTCTGTATTTGGCAAAATTGAAGCCGCAAAGGCCAAAGGTGATAAGAAAATCAAAACAGTTATAATCGCCTGTCTGGCGGCAAGCACCATAAAAGCCACGAATGCTGAATAAATTAACCCTAAAAGCACTAATGATACCAATATCCCAACCCCTAAAATGTTGGTTGCTCCGGCAATAGCTAGAGAATATCCAGCATATCCTGCGCCAGATAATAATCCGGTCATTAATGTTGCCCAACTCAAGCCACTGAGTCCTTGGACATTAATTTTTTCGCCACTTTCAGAAAGTCCACTTTCGAATATATTTTTTCTTATATCCACTAACATATTTTGAACTTGATGACCAGAAATATTTGATATATCGACAAGTATTGCAGAAATATAATATGAAAGATTGATTAAAATCGCAGCTATAATTAGTTTAGGAAGAATTTTTTTAATTCCGTAGTTAGATACTCCTACATTGGTTATTTGAGAGTATACTACCGCAATCATGATTATTGCGAGAACTATGTTGGCGATATCTTTCATATAATTCCATACTATAAAAACGCCAGATCTGTCGGATGTTTGAAGAGGTTGGACTTTAAGAAAATTCTCAACAAATCCATAAAGAGCATCCATGCCTCTTGCTAGCGTATTTCCGATCATACATATAATCCAGCCTCCTCCACCTTCTACGGCGCAAGAGGTTTTGCCCTGTTCTGCGTCGGATGCTACACCTTGACCTGTTATATTTTGTGAATTTCCCTGCTGTGAGGCGTTCCCTAGAGCAGATACTTTAATTGTCGAAATTTTTCCGTTGATTTTATCTTCGATTTTATCCAAAGTAATAACGCGCGCGGTTTGCTCGCCCTGCGAAATGCCGACATCTTCGATAAAAACTTCTCCATTTCGAAGGTTTTCTGGCAGTTTAGCCTTTTCAGAAGCGGAGGCCTTTTTAAAATTTTTACCATCATAAAAGATCGCACTTTTACTGTTATCGGTCCACTTGGCGCCATCAAGGGCGTGCGTAATTGGGCTGAAATTAAAAATCCCGATAGCAAGCATCAGAATCATTAATAAAATCCCAATTTTTTGCGTAAAAGTCCGCTTCATAAGGTAGATTTTAGCATAAAAATTGATTTTTGTCAATCTAAAAACTTGAATTTATAGCATAAAATGCTTGCTTTTTTTCAGATTATATTGTATATATAAAGATATGAATAGTAAAAATAAAAAGATAATTTTCGGGCTTGTGTTGATTGTGGCGAGTTTTATGAACTCGATTTCGATTTTTTCGCCGATTAAAATACATAATAATGTATATGCGGAAGAAGCTCCAAAGGATGGTGGAAGTGGTGGTTCTGGAAACTCTTCGGCTCCGGGAGGTCCTTCGACGGCCGTTCTTCCTGACGATTGGAAAATAGAAGACATATTAAATATGATCTTAACCACGATAACTATTGGTATCGGCGTATCGGCTACACTTTCGATAGTGATCGCTGGCGTAATTTATGCTACCGCCGCCGGAGATAGCGGTAAAGTTTCTAAGGCTAAAACTATGATTATGAATACGGTTATAGGTTTGGTTGCGTATGCCTTTATGTGGGCATTTTTACAGTGGTTAATACCAGGAGGAGTATTTTAATGAAGAAGATTTTATATAGTTTAATTGCAGTGTTTGTTGGCGCTTCTGCTCTTAACTTGGTTTTTAGTAAAGCGAGTTTGGCGGCTGGTTGTGATTCGACATTTTTCGGTATTCCATCTTGGTGTCGTGGTCTTGGAGAAGGTGACGGTGTGAAGCCGATTGGAAAAGATGGTATATCTATTCAACAGTTTATTTGGACTGTAGTTGGCAATATATCTGACGGTATATTCAGAATAATTGGTGTTATAGCAATGGGCTTCATTATCTGGGCCGGATTCCAATATATGATTGCGGCGGGAGATAGTGGTAAGGTCGCCAAGGCTAAAGCTACCTTAACCAATGCGATTATTGGATTAATTATCGCTGTTGGTGCGTCAATGATTGTTCAATTGATTATGGGGGTATTTTAATGGCTAGTTCTAATCCTGGATTTGATAAGAAAAAAGTCTTTGAAAATGTAAGTCTTCCTCAGAAAAATGCTAACGACGACTCCATTAAGAATATTCTCAATAATGTGTTTTTCTGGGCGGGCGTTGTGGCGGTTGTTGTAATTATGGTGGCAGGAATTTATTATGCGATTTCCGCTGGAGATAGTAGTAAGATAAGTAAAGCCAAGAATGCCCTAACCTACGCTATCGTTGGTTTGTTAGTTGTGATATTCTCTGCCGTAATTGTTAATTTTGTATTGGGAGTGTTTTAATGAAGAAGATTTTTGCTTGGATTTTTGTGGCTGTTCTTTCTGTTTTTAGTCTTAGTAGTTTTATTGATAATACTACTTATGCGACTAATACAACCAAGGATGCTTGTGATTATATGAAAGGCTCTGCGATATGTCAAAAAACACCTGAGGCTAAAAGTATCGTTCCTAATGTTATCCGAATTTTAGCCTGGGTAGTAGGTGTTTTATCTGTAATAATGATTATTTGGGCGGGTATTCAATATGTGATCTCATCTGGTGATAGTGGTAAAATTGGCAAGGCTAAGAACACCTTAATATATGCGGTTGTTGGTCTAGTGATTGCCATTTCGGCGGGTGCGATTGTAAGTTATATTTTAAATAAGGCGTAAATTATTAAAAGAAAGGAATATATGAAAAAAGGTATAATAATTTTAGCGACAATCTTAATGAGTGGAATTGGGATGGTTTCTGTGCCCGCTTTGGCTACTGGTGGTAGTTCTGCTCCTACTACTAACTCTGCGGCAAAAAGTGCAATTGATGGCGTTAATTCTACGGGCACCTCATCATCAACTAACGTAAACGGTATAATCAAGACGGTTGTCGGCGTTATGATGTTTATTTTGGGTGCATTGTCTGTGATTATGATCATCTACTCAGGTATCCAATATGTTATCTCTGCTGGCGATAGTGGTAAAATCACTAAGGCTAAAAATACGCTTATCTACTCTATTGTTGGACTTGTTGTTGCGATTTTTGCGTATGCTATCGTTAACTTTGTTTTGACAGAACTGGGTAAATAATAGTTGATTTTAAGTTAAAGTCTGATATAATTTATTTAAGAAATAATTCAAGAAAGGAAATTATAAATATGTTATCAAAAATTAAAAATATTGTATTCGCAACAGTTTTAGCGGTCTCAGGATTGGCTGTTGTTACCCCTACCGTTGATGCTACTACTGGAACTTCAGGTGGACAATCAAGTAGCGTAACTTCCGGTGGATTGCGAGGGGGTATTGATACTGGCGCAACCGACAATACAAGAAAAGACCTATTTGGTGATGGTGGTATTTTTACTACTATCATTAATGTTATGCTATTCATAATTGGTGCGCTTTCTGTGATTATGCTTATCTACGGTGGTATCCGATACACAATTTCTCGCGGTGACTCTGGTGAAGTTAATAACGCTAAAAATACCATTCTTTACGCGATTGTTGGTTTGATTGTTTCTATCCTTGCATACGCGATCGTTAACTTTGTTGTTACTGAATTCCAAGAAAAATAGTAAATACAAGAGTAATAAAACCGCCCTATTGACGGCGGTTTTATTTTTTGTTGGTATGAACGATAAGCACCATTCTATAAACTTTTTCCGCTCCGCTATCGCGCAGGAGCCTTACGATATTCTTGGTTGTGGCGCCAGTGGTATGAACATCGTCAAGGACGATATAGATTTTATCTTTTTGCGGAGTTTTACTGAGTTTATAACTTTTTGACGCCTGATCGATTCTTGTTTCTCTATTGGCTCCAATTTGAGTGAGATTGCCGACTCGTTTTATTTCATCCCCTATTCTGATGGGTAATAGATCTTGTAGATTATTCAAAATCAAAGAGGTGTGACAAAATCCTCTTTGTCTGATATGCTTATATGAAGTAGGCACACCCACGAAAATAATTTTATTGAGATCATCTCGAAGTTCTGGCGTTTCTCTGATGCCTTTTGTGAGAATTTTTGCTAAACCTCTGGCGTTGGCTTTTCGCGAGAATTCTTTCATCTCGTCAATAATAGCCCTGATTTTGCTTTGATCTTGATCTGATTCAAAGTAAAATAAGTCGCCGTCTTGCTTCATTGTAAAGTCTTCTACACAATCGTTGCAAATCGCATCACCGATCCGCTCGCAATAATAACACTTATCTGGCGCTAAAATATCCAAAATCGCTTCGAGCCAATTTTTCTTCAAAAAATCCTCCTTTTTTCTTGATTATATCATCAAAGTGCGATATAATAAAGAAAATAAATGCCAAATATTTTGAAAGTGGAGGAGAAATGGCACGAAGACAAAATGATGATTTTCTACAAGATGAACTAGAGGCGGCTTTTGACTTTGGCGATGAGCTTTTAGGCAATACTGCCGAAGATACTTTTGCCGAGGAAGAAGTTATTGTTGAGCAAGAAGAAGCGCAAGAGGAACTTCCTGGACAACTTGCAGTTGATGTTTATGAGACTGAAGATAAGTTGTTTGTTAAGGCTCGCACTGCTGGTGTCAACAAGCACGATTTGGACGTTTCTTTGAGTGATAATATCTTGACAATTAGCGGAACTCTAAGTTCTGGTGAAGAAGATGGCGTTATCGCGCATCACGCTCAAGAGTGCTACTGGGGAGAATTCTCTCGAACGCTCGAACTTCCTGTCCCTATTAAAGAAGATGAAGTTGAAGCGATGCTCAAAGATGGAATTTTGACAATTTCATTTAGTAAAATCAAACAAGAATCAAAACGAATCCAAGTTTTGTAAAAATCTGCCCCGCACTTGCTTGTTGCGGGGTTTTTATTGTCGAAAATTTCGAAAGCGGTTGATTTTTGCTTCGAGATGTGTTAAAATTGAAAAATCTGGAGAGGTGGCCGAGTGGTTGAAGGCACCGGTCTTGAAAACCGGCAAGGTGTAAAAGCCTTCGAGGGTTCGAATCCCTCCTTCTCCGCCATAAAGCGAACCCCACCTTGAGTGGGGTTTGGTTTATGTTTTGGGGCTTCGAATCCTCGAGAGGGTGCGTTCGCGAAGCGGTTCCATAGGAACCATCCCTCCTTCTCCGCCAAGAAAAGAATCTCGAAGTTTCGGGATTTTTTTCTTATTTCGAAAAATAAAACTTCGCCCCATAGAGCGAAGTTTAGTCTACTTTAGATATTGGTTGGTGCTGGTCCGCTACCGCTTCCGCCGCCAAATCCGCCATCCATAAATTGCCCGACTACGAATCGCACGATTGCGTAAGCCATAATTGCTACAATTAGACCTACGATTGCGTATAGAATGGTATTTTTGGCTGCTTCAACCGCTTTAGAATCTCCTCGAGAAAGCACATATCGCAGTCCTCCCCAGATTAGCATCATAACGCTCAAAACACCAACAAGGAAAAGCATCGTGTTAATGATTTTGCTAAAAACACCGCCATTTCCAGAAATGCTGTTAAACAAATCCGTTGGAACACCTTCTCCTCGCCCTGCGCTAATTCCGCGTTGAACGGCGCTCGCGGTCACTCCCACCACGCCTTGAGCAATTAAACTTGATGAAAGAATAGAAATTTTGACAAACTTTTTCATAATGTGTTTATTTTATCACAAATTGGCTTAAAAGTCAATATTGGCATAATTTCTTTGAAAAACTTTTTGCTTATGCTATAATAAAAATATGGACTTCGAAAGAGAGAATAACTTGGAGCAAACACCGCAAATCACTGGTTTGCCGGATGATAATTTTGTATTACCAAAGGAGACGCCTTATATGGCGCAGACTGATATGGAGAGAGTTGACCCATCTGAGGCGCCAGCATTTCACCAGATTCAGCCGCAAGAAGATGTTGAAGAAACGGAAATTGTTAACTGGCAAGCCCAAGATCTTTTAATTGGTGAAAAATCTCAAACTTGGTATATATACTTCTTTATTATAGTGGTGGCGATGATTGCGGCGGCATGGTTTTTGATGGGTGGCTGGCAATCTTGGAGTTTTATTCTTGTGATTGTGATTTCTGCGGCGGCGATTGTAATGACTCGATCCACCAAGCACAGCAAAATTATCAATTATGCCCTTTCTACGCGAGGTGTTTACATCGGTAATGACTTTTATGAATACGCCAATTTCAAGGCATTTGGTATTTTGAAGGAAAAGCAGATTTATTCGATAATTTTGATGCCAAGAAAGCGATTTTCGCCGAGTGTTTCAATTTACTTCCCTAAAGAAAATGGCGAGAAAATCACTGATATTCTTGGCGCTCGTCTACCGATGGAAGAAATTCATCTTGATTTAATTGATAGAATTATCCGCAAAATCAACCTTTAATCTTGATTTTTTGAATTTTTTCTGATAAAATAGACTTTGTCCGAAAGGAAGAACTTCAAAATTTATGCTACTTTAAGTAGCGTTTGCACCCGTAGCTCAGCTGGATAGAGCGTTGGCTTGCGGAGCCAAAGGTCGTAAGTTCGAATCTTGCCGGGTGTACCAGAGAAAGTCCGTCAGTTTATGCTGGCGGATTTTCTTTTTTCGAAAATTGAAAATTGCTCTCAATTATGCTAAAATGGAGAAGTTGGAGAGGTGGCCGAGTGGTTGAAGGCGCACGACTCGAAATCGTGTATGCGGTTTCCCCGTATCGGGGGTTCGAATCCCCCCCTCTCCGCCATAAAATATCGCGCAAATTTTGGGCGATTTTATTTTATAAAAAAGGCCGCGGTTGCGACCTTATTTTGCTATATTGACCGGAAAACATTTGCCGGTATATTTATGAAATATCACTCTATCTCGCAAATCAAGATATTCTGGCAGAATATTCTCAATATCTGATAATTCTGCATTGAATAACTCGATACAATAGATATCATTATCCCTGTGTGTCCATATAACAAGCATAGGTCTTTCGCCTATATTCTCGACCATTTCTTGATATTTTTGCTCGATAGTTATTTCGAAAGTTCTGACTTCTAATGATTTCATAGTAGTCCTCCTATTTTTGATAAATAATATAATAACATATTGACTTATAATTGTCAATATACTTAGATCGCCTTTATTTTTATACCCAAAAATGATATAATTAAAACATAAAATTTAACAGCGTGATGCGTGGCAGAGAAAAGTTTTGGCGGCAAGATTTTTCCCTGAAACTCATTGCGCGAAAGGAGAAAATATGATTATCAATCCTCGAGGAAAAGATATTGTCGAAGTTTCGACCAATTTTATGGGGAAAAAATTAACTCTCGAAGTCAACCGTGTTGGCTTTCGAACCACATCAAGCGTTATCGCTAAGTATGGTGAAACTGTGGTTCTCGGCACTGTTCAAGTCGGCAACAAACCCGTCAGCGGAATGGACTATTTCCCGCTTTCGATTGATTATGAAGAAAAATGGTATGCGGCTGGTCGGATTTCTGCGAGCCGTTTCATCAAGCGCGAAGGTCGGCCATCAGATGATGCCATTTTGGTTGGGCGCCTTATTGACCGCCCTATTCGACCACTTTTCCCTAAGGGCTATCGACAGGAAGTTCAGGTTGTATCGAGTGTTCTAAGCGCCGATCCAACTTTCCGCCCAGATATGATTGCGATGCTTGCGTCCAGTGCGGCTTTGATGCTCGCCGGTGTACCTTTTGATGGTCCAGTTGCGGGGCTTCGAGTTGGAATTGTTGATGGCGAATTTAAGGCTTTCTTGAATCCAGAAGAGCGCGACAATTCTCCGCTCGACCTCGTTGTTGCGGGAATTTCCAGTGGAATTACAATGGTTGAGGCTGGCGCTAATGAAGTCCCAGAGGAAAAAATCATTGAAGCGTTGTCGTGGGCGCACGAGCAAATTCAGCCGCTCATCGCGCTTCAAAATGAACTTCGAAGCAAAGTTGAAGTTAAAGAAAAGGAGTTCGAACTTATCTTACCGAATGAAGAAATTTTGGCGGAAGTGGCCGAATGGTGTGAAGGTAAATTTGGCGAAAAAATCCGCTTCGAATATCCTATTCGAAATGATAAAATTGCTGAAATTCGCGCTGATTTCCACGCGCAGATGGAAGATCGTTACGGCGAGAATTACGAGGAACTCCGTGCTGAATATGACGACGCCTTCACTTCGGTGCTTCATAAAGATGTCCGCCGTGGGATTGTTGAAGATGGCGTGCGTCCAGATGGTCGCGCGTTGGACGAAATCCGTCCGCTTTCGAGCGAAGTCGGCTTTTTGCCCCGTGCTCACGGCTCTTCTCTCTTTACTCGTGGCGTTACGCAGGGCATGAACATTGTCACACTTGCGCCGCTTTCATACAGTCAACTTGTTGATACGATGGAGTATAACGAAATTGAACGCCGTTACATGCACCACTATAACGCGCCAGCCTACACTGTGGGCGAAGTTCGCCGCCTTGGCGCTCCGGGTCGCCGAGAAATTGGCCACGGCTATCTCGCTCAGCGTGCGCTCGAAGCCGTTCTTCCTTCGATCGAAGAATTCCCTTACGCCATCCGCAGCGTTACTGAGATTATGTCGCAAAATGGTTCAACTTCGATGGCGGCGACTTGTTCCAGCACTTTGGCGCTGATGGACGCTGGTGTTCCGCTTAAAGCGCCAGTTTCTGGAATTGCGATGGGTCTAATGATGGACAACGAAACGCCGTATATTTTGAGCGATATTGCTGATGCGGAAGACTTTGCCGGCGATATGGACTTCAAATGTACGGGTACCCGCAACGGTATCACCGCCCTTCAGATGGATATGAAGGTTCATGGCTTGCCTGTCTCTGTGCTTGAAAAAGCGATTTTGACTTCTCGAAGTGGCAGGAATTTTATTTTGAATCATATGCTCAGTGTGATTTCTGAGCCAAGGAGCGCAATTTCTCCATACGCCCCACGGATTGAAAAAATCAAAATCAATCCAGATAAAATCGGCGCCGTCATCGGTAAAGGCGGTGAAACAATCAATAAAATCACGCAAGAAACTGGTGCAGAAGTTGATATCAAAGAAGATGGCCTCATTACTATCGCCGCCGCCGACACTGTCAAGATCGAAAAGGCTCTCAACTGGATCAAATCTCTTACCGAAGAGCCAGAAGTTGGTAAAATCTACCGCGGAAAAGTTGTTTCGATTAAAGAGTTTGGCGCTTTCGTGAATATCCTGAGCGGCATCGACGGAATGCTTCATATTTCGCAAATCTCCGACAAGCGCGTCGAGAAAGTCACGGATGTCCTTAAAGAAGGTCAAGAAGTTGTTGTTAAACTCGAAAAAATCGATGACAAAGGTCGCCTCGCTCTCACAATGAAAGGTATTGAACAGAAATAGCTCGAAGTTTTTCGAAATAAAAGAAAAGAGCTCTCGAAATGAGAGTTCTTTTTTAAGGCAAGAGAAAAGCCCACGTGATTTCCCCGTGGGCTGAAGAGAGTTATGCGCAAACCTCCCCATTATCGCTGACGATCTTATCTACAACGATAGAGAAGCCGTCTTCATAGGAGCTTGTTGTGTCAAAGCTCCCCAGGAATTTACCAACTTCGATTTCATAGCCGAAGTTGGTCTTCCAGAGACCTGGAAGTAGAGGAACTAACTCCTCGTATACTTCCGCCGATCTAGAATCTGCAAACACGCCAGGGTTTGCAGTGATCACATCGACCTCCATTGCAGGCTGATGTAAGAAAATACTAATTATTTTCTTACCTGCGATTCTGAGATCATCGATCTCGATTTCTTTGCGGCTAATGTTTTTAAGGATTAGTTTTGTCATGTCATTGTACCCCTCCCACCCATGACATAGGTGGAAGTTCCTTTCTTTTAATAAAATTTTTTTTGCCCACAACTTTTCGTGTCGGGCTTATTCCTTGTAGGATTCATACTCCGAAATTCGGAAAAAGATTTACTTTCTTCAAAATAAACCTATTTCCGAATTTCGAAAATATAAAAGCATAGAATGACAATTTTTCGATAACTCTCTTTTATAATGTTCTTAGCTGAGCATTTCTCAACTATGCCTACATTATAGCACAAACACATTAAAATGTCAATAGCCTTACGCTTTTATGTAGTTTTGTCAATATCAAAATAAACTTCAAAATATGATAAAATATCCACTCTTCACCCAGCAGTCCAAGTAAAAAAGTGTGAGAGCGAGTTCTTCTCGCTCTTTATAATTCCCCGATAAAATTGTAGTAAATCTTAATCTGTTTTTTGCTTCTGCTGATAACTGAAACTTCGATTTTGTCAATCAAATTATTCACGATTTCAGGCGTTAAGGTTTCCAGCTGGGTGCATTTTCGAACTTGTTTGAGAAATTTCTCGATATTCGAAGACGTCTGGACTTGCTTGGATATTTCCCTTTCGAGGTGAGCAATTTCTGTCGAAAGCGTTGTTTGTTCCGCCTCGTACTTTTCGCTCATCTTGAAAAATCGCTCCGCCGTCAAACTACCAGAAATTTTATCTTCGTATAAATTGGAGATAATCTGGTCAATTTGCTGATGGCGATTTTTCAGTTCTTCCAAGGTCTTCTGGCTTTGAATCAGTTTTTGATTTTGCCCAACATTATAACGCTGACGAAGTTTCTTCGCAAAGGCACCTTCATCCAAAGCAATCTGAGCCAAAAGCTCCCGAACATCGTCGCCAATCAACTTGGTAAGAACCTCTTTTCGAATGTAATGGCTGTGCGAACAGGTCGTTTTTATCCTTCCGTAATGCCGACACTTGTAGTGGTCAAGGTTGAGGTCGCCTTTTTGTTGCGGACAAAAGGTCAATTTATGCCCATTTTGGCAATAGACCAAGCCTGCGAAGGTGTTCTCATGCCCCTCCTTGTCTCGCCACTGATGACGCTGGGTGACACGCTTGTGGCTCCGCATTTTTTGAACGGTCTGAAAGGTCTCTTTATCAATAATCGCTTCATGAGTATCAGGAAAAACCAGCCATTCGCTCTTGGGTTTGATAAGTTGCTTTTTACTTTTGTGAGATGGCTTATCCCACTTCAAGTTAACCGTCGCCCCCGTGTATTCTTCACGGTCTAAAATCGCCCAAATCATCTGTGCTCGCCAGTGATAGGTTGAGCCAGCCGAAGTCACGCAACCTTTTAACCCAAGTTTTCTCTTGTGATGAACTGGGGTGAGAATCTTATCGTTTCGAAGTTCGTGGGCAATTTCCGTTGGCGTTTTGCCAGCCAGAAATTCTCGAAATACCCGCTGGATATTTTTTGAAGCCTCCTTATCCACCGTCCATTCGTTACAATTATCAGGATTCTTGATGTAGCCATAAGGGGCTTGCCAAGCAATCTTTTGCCCACTTTTTGCCTTGGTATGCTTGGAAAGTTTTATCTTCTCACTACATTGCCTGCTATACCATTCGTTGAAGATATTTACAAGGGGTAACATATAGGCATCCTGAGTAGAAACTTTGAGGCTATCCACTTGTTCGTTGAGTGAAATAAAACGGATATTTTTGGCAGGAAAAACACTTTCAAGCAGCCGCCCAACCCGCAAATAATCTCGACCAAGGCGAGAAAGGTCTTTGACGATGACTGTCTTGACCTTACCCAAGTCCACAAGTTCGAGAAGTTTAGTGATGGCTGGACGGTTAAAATTACTGCCAGAAAAGCCGTCATCTGTGAAGAAGACGGGATTTCTGAGATTTTCTTTTAAAGCAAAATTGCCCAAAATCTGCCGTTGGTTGGCGATGGAGTTGCTTTCTCCCTCATTTCCGTCCTCGGCAGATAGACGGCAGTAAATAGCAGTTAGGTTGCTGAGGCTCGAAAAGTCCGTGCTTGTCCAATCTTTAATTGTCAATGTTCTTGTGTTCATAGTGTGCTCCTTTCGATTCACCTATAACCCACTGACAGGATACCTCGAATGGGCGAAGAAGTCCAGTCAATTCTGCTCCAAAATCAAGCGTTGGAGTTTCTTTTTGAGAGGTTCTTTCCCGACAAATTTTCGCAAAATGATATAGGTTGCCTGTCCGATTTTCTGTGTTTTTTCTTTAGTCATCTCGTCCTCCTTCTATAAATCCTGAAAATTCGTCCAAAGTCACCACTTCGAGCAGTTCCCAATAAGCGTCCAAATCCTCCCTGATGCGGTTCAAAACCGCCAACTTGCGTTTGTCATCTGGCACAAGCCAAACCACCAAAGGGAAAATTTCGTTTTCTCGTTGCTCAATGCCAGTGTTGAAGTAGGCGATGTATTGCTTACACTTGGCAATAATCCTGCCAAGGTGCTCCGTCGCATTATCCGCCTCGAAGAAATAAGCTTCTTCGAAATCGCCCACCGTCAGCTTCGCAAAAGCATCGGGTTTGAGCGTCAAGCTTGAAAACAAGGTCGCAAAACTCCGCCAACATTTTGGTTCGAAGGAAAAAGTATCAAGTAGAATTTTACCCTCCAAATGAAGTGTGTTCAACTCTACAAAAATCTGTGTCACAAACAATTGGTGTTTGAGGTGGTTTTGGCTGGGTTCGTAGCGATTCTTTAGGCGAATCTTAACGCTCTCGTCCACCTTTCGAAGCTCCTTTATCCCCCTATGGGTGATGTGCCAGACATAGGAACCACTCCCAGCTCTCACACCACCAATTCGGCGATTTAGGTGGGCGATAAGCCCTAAATTGTTCAATTTCTTAGTCAAAAGATTGGTTCGTCTGGTGGCAGTCTTAGGTTTGTTTTGTCTAAAATAAAGCTCTACCAACTGCCTTGTTGTGGCGTAGCGACAGCGGTTTAGCAAGTTCAATACCTCAACATCCTGCTTAGTTAGTCTCATCTGGAATCTCCTTTTTTCTTCGTCCGATTTTCGAAACGGGTTTCGAGGTGATTGGTGGCGGACTTTCTTCATTAGGCATTGTGCCATATCGCTTCAAACTATCACCATAAATCTCAGCTTTTCTTCGAAAAGCAGGCGGAGCTGGCAAGGTTTTGGCGGAGAGCCATCTAAACTGGTTGCCAGAGGTCGCCACCCTCGCATAAACTTGAAACGGAGGCAGGTTGTAAAAATCTTCCGCAGAAAGTTCAGGCACAAGTCCAGCCAATTCCTTGGCCTCGTTCATGCTCAACCCAAAGATAATCTGATTGTGGCAGTTGGCATAAATGGACTCTCGAAGCGATTTTGGGAGCTGTTTCGAAAACTGATTTGCCAAAACATAACCTACGCCCAGGCTTCGAGACATAGATAAGGCGTCGCCCAGAGGAACAGGCAATTTGAGGTAGTCTGCCACTTCGTCAATATAGATGAAGACAGGTTTCCGAACGCTTTCTTTGGCTCTCAGAAGGGTCAAATGGTATAAACAACCCAGCAAAATCGCTCCAACAAATTTAGCCGTTTCCACCCCAATCAAGCCTTTGTTTAGTGATACAAGCAAAATCCTTGGTTTGTCGAAAATGTCTTTTAAGGAGAATGCATTTGAAGACTTACCAAGCATTCCTCGAAGAGCTGGTCTTAACAAAATTCCTCGAAATTTATTGAGAACTGGCGAAATCATGGTTTGTCGAGCTTGTTCGCTCAGGTTGTCATAGCCTTGCCAAAAATCCAGCAAAAATTGGTCTGAAATGCTTTTCAAAATCTTGTGCCGAAAGGCTTTGTTGGTTAAAAGTTTGGGCAAATCCAGAAGCGTTGAACCATCAGCCTTCACCAAAGTGTGAAAAGCGTGGCTGAGAATGTCCTGCGTGTAAACACCCCAAGAATCCTCAAAAATCTCCTGAAAAACACCCAAAAGCATATCCGCCACCAACTCCGCTGGCACGCCCAATTTAACCAAATCAAAGAGGTTAATCGAAATGGTTTGTCCAGCTTGGCTTGGGTCAAGAATAACCACGTCCTCGTCTCGCTCTTTTGGTAGGCGTTCCAAAATATCTGAAACCAGCGTTGCCTTGGGGTCGATTACGACCGCAGACCGCCCCTCACGAGCATCCGCCAGAATCAAGTTAAGCATGGCGGTGGATTTTCCGCTCCCAGTTCCACCCAAAAGCCAAGTGTGAGACAACCCGCTTTGAGTTGGAATACCAACCAATCTTGGTAGATTTTCAAGGCTCAGACCGAAGGGTCTTTGGGCTTGAGATTTTAGTCCGATTGGTGGTAAAATAGTCTTAGGCGACAAAGATGAAACGCCTGCGTATTGAGCATCGCCAGCTGGCAGACAAAAGAGGCTGGCGAGTTCAATGCTTGAAAGAACAGTCTGGAACTGCCACGGTATCTTGCCGTGGTTTAGTTTTTCTACCCAAGTTGGCTTGGCGGAAAATTGACTTCCTGCTCGCTCTAAAATTCGAAGTGAAGCCAGCACGCTTTTCAACATTTGGATTTCTCGTGCCTTGTTTTCTGCTCGAATCCCCAAACGCAGACTCACTTGGAACTGGCTATGGTGGAGTTTTTCTCGAAGTAATGCTTTACTATCTGACGAAAGTGGTGGGATATTGCCTGTCACTTTTTGCCAAATCGTGGCATCTGGATTGCCAAGGTCTTTGAGAATTGGTTTTGGCGAGGAAGATTTTCCAACAATCAGCTGGAGAACGATTTCTTCTTGTTTTTTCAAAGTGCCAGATTGGGACAGGAGGCTTCTAACAACGTTTTCTACCTCCTTGGTTTTGAGGGCGTAGTGGTGTTTCGAAAGTGTGATGTCGTAGGCGGAAGTCACTTTGTTTCGCTTAGTTTTTTCGAAACGAACGGCATTGTGAGAACTCATCATTTCGGTTAAAAATCGCATATCCAGTGGGTCAGCTCCGATAAGGTGGCTGGCTTTTTCTGGTGTCAAACGAATTTCCCAGATAAAGGGCTGGCGACGAGAATAGCCGTTGAGTTGGGTAGTAAAGTTACAGACTGTTTCGAATTCGAAAGGTCTCGCCCAGTCCATACTTTGCCACGATAGATTTTGGGGTCTTTTCATATTACCTCCAATCTTGATGATGTTTGATGACAATGATGGCGATATAAAATCCCAACGCAACGAGTAGAATAATTACTAATTCCAGCCAAATATCGGCAAGGAGTCTGACAGCATAATTGACCAATATTGCCAAAAGGCAGAAGCCGACAATGTAGCCTATTAACTTTTTCATTCATGTTGACCTCCTTGAGTGAAATCTCGAACTTCTTTAGCATAACTTGGCACTGGATAGTTCGGAATAATAATATCGCTCTGGATTTCATTGCCCCAGACCGACCAGCTTTTATCTGATGGCACGGGACGGCGGGCGAAGAGTTCGAGGTAGTCACCGTCTGAACAGCGTTCGATGATATTGTAAAGTTCTTCGGGCTTGTGAGAATGGTCTTGAACAGGGAACATACCCCAGTTGATTTGCCCTTTGAACTTAATGGGAGCTCTTCCTCGTGTGGCGAAGATAACCTGCTCAGTGGCGTTTCGAAGGTAATTGCCCAAACCGAGACGAGGCTTAACCCAAGTGAAGATGGATTTTGGCTCGAAGCCCCAAGTTCGCACCACATCGAACGATTGTTCGAGAACGGCTGGATAAGTCCAGAGCCAGAGATGGGCGTTGCTTTCTGCGAGGTCGGCGACAGGCATCTTTTTGATTTGGTCGATAGTCATCAGCTTGTAGTGCTGGCTTGCCCCAAGTTTGCCTTTTTGAGCCACGTCCCAAGGTGGATCGGCAAGAATGGTTTTGAACTTCTTAGGTGAATGTTGGGTTGTTGTGTCTTGATGTTTTATCATTTGAAAATCCTTTCTGTCTTGTCAGACGCTCCAAGCATACCGCAGAAGGTAGGCATTTCAAACCACGAGCGGTTTGAACTTTGGGAGCGGTGCGAACACAAGGAACAGAGGTCAGGCGGAGCTTTTCCGCCCAACTTGTCCGTTGTTGTAAAAAATACTTAGAATCGCCTCCTCTCATCAAATAATTCTTTCAGCAGTTGGTTTTGTGCTTTTAAGAAGTCCTCGTTAACTGCTTGGCGGGTTTCGAGAAATTCTAACAGAGCGAGGTCTTCTTTCGAATAGGCTTCAGTATGTTCGGCTTGATTTTGTTCGTCTTCTTCGCTTAGAGAAAGCAATAATAAACCAAGCAAGAAGAGAAAAGCCAGACCAAGAAAGTACCAGATTTGCCAGTTTTCCATAAACACCTCCTACTTGAACCGCTGAGCAGAGGCGTAAGTGAACGCCTTGATGATAAAGTCCGTCCGCCCTTGGGCTTGGGGATTTTGGGCAATAATCTGGCTCTCCAGCTCCGAAAGTGTGGCAACCTTGTTCAAAATATCCTGAGCCAAAAGCTCGTTGGCTTGAACAACCGCCATATCTTGGGACAGGTTGCGGGCGATTGCCAGATTGGCTGGATTGAGAGCGGTAGCTGGCAGAGCTTCTGCTTTGTAATGTTGGGGTAGATTGGACATGAGAATCCTCCTTTTGGTATAATTGGGTTAGCTAACTTGATTATAGTATAGCAAGATTAAAAGCCCAATTTTTGCCAAAGCCTTGCGATTTTATTGCGAAAAGGAGAGAAAATGTTCACGGTCAAAAACTTACTTCATTTACTAGAAAAAGAAAATCGAGGTTGGAAAAATCCAACCTCGATGACGAAGGTTATTTTGAACGCCTTAACAGGGAGAGAATATCCCAGCGACATTGCTTCGAAAGTTTATTCTGGCGTGAACAGAGGTCGAAATATCCGCCTCGACATGGTAGAAGCAGTTGAAGAACAAGGCTTTTCAGCCTATATTCAAGC
>JAUMUF010000003.1 GCA_030530825.1 bacterium
GCAGAAATTCTGTCAGATTACCCAGGATTTGTCCGATTATTACAGTCATTTCTTGGCCCACTACCAAAAAGAAGGCGCCAAAAAGGTGCAGACTGTTTTTTCACCACGATTTTATGCTATAATGAAAGACAAATAAGAATCTGTATTCACAAAGGGAAGTTTGCTAGTTTTGTCTAATTTCTCTTCAGTCTAGGCAAGTTTTTGAAGACAGACTGAGCGTCTGTTAAGAAAACTTAACGACGAATGAAGGGAAATTAGACGAAAATGGAAAATCTTTCCTGTGAATACAGGTTCTAAGAAAGTAGAGGTTTATTTATGTCAGAAAATCGTGCACACCTAGATGAACAATACACCTGGGATTTGACCACTGTCTTTCCCACCGACCAGGCCTGGGAAGAGGAACTAGAGGCCCTGACCGCAGCCATTGAGGCGACTGATTATCAAGGACAGGTCTTGAGCTCTGCCAGTAAGCTTCTAGAAATCACCCAAGTCCAGCTGGAACTGGGGCGTCGACTGGAAAAACTCTATGTTTATGCTTCCATGAAGAATGATGAGGACACCGGTCTCGGGCTTTATCAGGAATTTCAATCCAAGGCTCTGGCGACCTATGCCCTCTTGAGCGGAACCTTTGCCTTCTACGAGCCAGAATTTATGGCGATTACCGAAGACCAGTATCAGGCTTTCTTGGCCGAAGAACCAGGGTTGGCGCTTTATCGTCATCAGTTTGACCGTCTCTTGCAGAAAAAAGCCCACGTCCTGTCTCAGGCAGAGGAGGAGTTGCTGGCAGGGGTCAGCGAGATTTTCTCCAGCCCGTCTGAAACCTTCTCGGTTCTGGACAATGCTGACCTGACGTTTCCCTATGTGCCAGATGGCCAAGGGGGCTTGGTTGAATTGACCCACGGCAACTACATCAGCCTGATGGAAAATCCTGACCGAGAAGTCCGTCGAGAGGCCTATGAAGCCATGTATGGTACCTATGAACAGTTCCGCAACACCTATGCCAAGACCCTGCAAAGCAATGTCAAGGTGCAAAATTTCTCAGCCAAGGTTAGAAAATACGCTTCTGCCCGTCAAGCGGCTCTAGCGAGTAACCATATTCCAGAGGCTGTCTTTGAAACCTTGATTGAAGCGGTTAACCAGCACCTGCCTTTACTTCACCGCTACATCAAGCTTCGCAAGGAAATTCTTGGACTCGATGACTTGAAAATGTACGATGTCTATACACCTCTGTCTCAGGTGGACTTGGCCGTTTCTTATGATGAGGCTTTGGCCAAGGCAGAGCAGGTCTTGGCGATTTTGGGGGAAGACTATGCTAGCAAGGTTCATCAGGCCTTTACGGAACGCTGGATTGATGTCTATCCTAACAAGGGGAAACGCTCAGGTGCCTACTCAGGTGGCTCTTATGACACCAAGGCGTTCATGTTGTTAAACTGGCAAGATACCCTGGACAATCTCTATACCCTGGTTCACGAAACCGGTCACTCCATGCACTCCATGTACACCCGTGAAAACCAGCCCTATGTTTATGGCGATTATTCGATCTTCTTAGCTGAAATTGCGTCAACCACCAATGAAAATATCCTGACCGAGGCCCTCTTGCAAGAAGTGACGGACGACAAGACCCGCTTTGCCATTCTCAACAATTATTTGGACGGTTTTCGTGGCACCATCTTCCGCCAAACCCAGTTTGCCGAGTTTGAGGATGCTATCCACCAGGCTGACCAGGCTGGCGAGGTTCTGACCAGCGACTTCCTCAGCAGTCTCTATGCCCAGCTCAATGAGAAGTATTACGGTCTGCCAGCCGAGGATAACCCAGACATCCAGTACGAATGGGCACGGATTCCACACTTTTACTATAACTACTATGTTTACCAATATGCGACCGGTTTTGCCGCGGCCAATTTCTTGGCAGACCGCATCGTTCACGGCAGTCAAGACGACAAAGACAAGTACCTAGACTACCTCAAGGCAGGGAACTCCGACTACCCGCTCAATGTCATCAAAAAAGCTGGTGTCGATATGGAGAGTGTGGATTACCTCAATGCCGCCTTTGCGGTCTTTGACAAACGCTTGACCGAGTTGGAAGAACTGGTTAAGAAGGGTGTGCATTTATCTTAGGAGAGTATAATGTTTGAGAAATTAAAAACTTGGTGGCAGTTGACAAATCCTTATGGTCGTTTGGAGTTGACCGCCAAATATCCTCAAGAACGCGATCTGATTTTTCATCGGAAAATCGGTGGTTACTTTCACCTATCTGCCTACCCTGCTGACTTGTTTGAGTTGCTTGCCGTGGAGATCAATCCAAAAATCGCGGATTTAGATGAACGAGTGTCTCGTGGGGCAATCATCGGAGCAGGTGCAGCCAAGTTAAATGACCGTGATGTCCTAAAAGGAGCAGTTATGGGAGATTGGTTGAGCAAGCGTGACCATCCCCAAAGGACCAAGCCCTATCGTCTAACCTTAAGATTGAAAAATCGTCGGACTGAAGAGGAGTTGTCTTTTGACTTTTCGCTCTATGAAAAAGACTGTCGGACAGTTTATCGGTATTTTAGATAATTATTCCCCTCGCTCTAATGAGAGTGAGGGGATTTTGTATTAAAAAAAAACTCTCTTGCACACAGGGCAAGAGAGTTAGTTGGTTTCTTATTTGAGACCGTATTTATTATCAGTTAGTAGGTAGTCATTTTTCAACAAAGACAGAAAAGCACTACTATCAGGTATTTTGTCAAAAATGGTTGTCATCAGTTATCATCGCTTTATCCAGATGGCAATCATTTTGGCAATCAAAAATTAAAGTCTTGTCGGTATATAAAAGAAATACATTTGAAGGAATGATTTAGCTATGATATAATAGAGCAGTAAATAAGTTATGACGGTAGCTACAACTTATCAGAAAGAAGGTGGTGCTTATGAGAGTAAGTGCTAAAATCTTGATAGAAAGGAGTAGCTCTTTTGTCCACAGCAGAGGCTTTACATCTGATGTTTGAGTTTGGTGGCTTTGTCATCAGTCTTTTAACATTTGTAATTGTCCTTATCAAGCTAAACGATAAAAAGAAATAACCGTCTCAAACTTTAGCAGGTTGACGGTTATTCCTTAATCTTAGACTTAGCTACCGTCTTAAACGGATTTACACTAGGAGTTGTTGACAGCAACTCCTTTTTCTATTTCTATTATAAGCTATCGGTTTTGAAATTGCAAGTATAAACTCATTGTTTTGGTGTTGCTGAGATAACACGTACTGGGTCTATGTAGGTAGTTGATGTTGTATCAATTTTAACTGTAAATGTGACAGTCTTGCTATCTTTAATCTCTTCTGCAATAGCTTTGGTAGTAAGCAACAAATATCCAGAATGACTGCCATCTTTAATAGTTATTCCATATTCTTTTCTATCAGCATCTAAGCCCCAAAGTTCTGTTTCAAACGGTTCAGCATCAAATTGATAAATCTGATTAGTATCTAGCTCATAGTTATTGTCCTTGTTTATAAATTCATTGACATCTATAACAATAGGACTAGTCGTATCTTCTTGACTTGCTATTTCGGTGCTTGATGAGTTAGGTGTTGTGGTCGATTTAGTTGAAGTTTCTTCTGATGAGCTAGAGCTAGAACTTTCTGTAGCTGTACTTGATTCTGTCGAAGTTTCTTCTGATGAGCTGGAACTAGGACTAGTCGTAGTTGTACTTGTACTTGAATTCTTTTCTGAAGAACTAGAGCTTGGTTCTTTACTGGAATCCTCGGAGTTACTTTGGCTAACTAGTTGACTTTGATTTTCGTGCTCTTTTTTGTTTTGCTGAGTTCTTACTCGTAGTCCTACAGAAAATATGATTAAAATAATTGTTCCAATCAGTGCGATACTGATGAAGAGTTTATCATTTCGTTTCAATTGTAGTTCTTTCAACTTGGTTTTCATGAGATGACCTCCTTTGTGTTAGTTAAAATTGACCCACAGAATTCACATTCTGTTGTTTGACCGATAATTTTATTAGTAGCTCCGCAATTAGGGCAAACGATACTTCTTGATTTTTTTGAGACATCTTCACCAATAAGAGGTGAAACAATAACTCTTTTAGAATGATTGATGAACGTTTTTTCTAAAATTCCTTTATTAATCAAAAACTCAATATCCGAAACGACAACCTCATAAGGATAACCAAGATAGGCTGAAATTTCATCTAACGAACCATTTTTACTATCAGCAATGCACGAAAAGTAATTTGGAAGTCGCTTGAATTTTTGGAGATTGTTAAATCCTCTATAAAATATGAAAACAGTTAAATTAAATAATACAATACCTGTAAATAATGAGAAGATACCACCAGGAACTTTTATAAACCACAGTAGTGAGAGGAAACTATACATTAACGGAATCCAGCTAAATAACCAAAAATTGTACCCTTTCAATGTTTGGTTCTCAAATTTTGCCCATCTTTTTTCAGCCTGTGACAATTTGTCATCATCGAATATATCTTTAATCTGTAGGAACGGGTTATTGGATTGAGAAAATAAAGAAATTCCCTTTACTTCTTTTCCCAATTTATTTTTAAATTCATCAAACATATTATTCTCCTCCTAATTTTTGTCCACAATTGGAACAAAATTTCATGTTAAACTCTACTTTCTGTTGGCAATTCGGACAAGAAAGCTCTTGTTTTTGCCCACAATCTTGGCAAAATTTAGCCCCCGCCGACAAATGGGTATGACACTTAATACAATATTTAGTAGCTTGATTTTCTCCCTGTGGTGTGAGGGTTTGAGTGAGATTTTCAAAGTGATTAACCATGTTTCCACCAAGCCCAACGCCCATAGCCATCCCAAGTCCTGCTCCTATGATTGAAGAAGATTCAGAACCTGTATTTTTTGCGGCACCTTCCAAGGTATCAAATGAGCGTTCCTGCTGATAGTTATAGCCGATAATACCCATTTCTGCTTTTTTAGAAAGAGCTTGTTTAAGTTGTTTTACCCCCTCGTCATCTTCTGGAACGCTGATGTCGTTGATGTAAAAACTAATTAAGCTAATGCCATAATCATCTAAAAAATGACTCAAATCTTCTTTTAAAAATTCTGATAAATCATTTAGGTATGCGTTAATTTCTAAAATACCGATACCTTTTTTAACAAGGTAACTTGCAATGGCGTCTTTGACCTTAGTAATATATATACCTCTGAAAACTTTAGTCATATTATTAGTATCAAAAACGGAAACTGTACCAACAAATTTTCTCAAGAATTTAATCGAATCTTTAATTTGAATACCAAAAACACCATTGGCACGAACTGGGGCAAAGATTCCGAAAGTTGGGTCTTGTAATTGGATTGGAGAAGGTGTTCCCCATTTAATATCTAGGTTATGAGTTTTATTGATGTACCAGACTTCAGCGGTAAATGGTGATTTTCCACCGAAAGGCAGGTTAATGATATTATTTAGTATTGGGATATTAGCAGTATCTAGTACATATCTTCCAGCTGTAAATAGGTCTGTAATTTTCCCTTCTCTAACAAGTACAGCTTCTTGAGATTCATTTACAATCAATTGTGTAAATGTACTTAATTCTTCATTTGGGAATTTCCAAGCAAAAACATTTGATGTGCCATCATACTTCACTAAGTCAATCAAAGCCATTAAATTTCCTCCTTTGTAATAATTTTATGCTAATACACTATATATCAGTGTTTTCATTAGTTTGACTTGGTTTAAGTTTGTAATGATTGTAAAAAATAAAGAGAGATAATGTATAGTGTAATAATTTATTTAAGTTAATACCAACATTATACCACAAAGGTTCTGTTTTTAGAACATTTTGCAAAAAATAGATTTTAAAAGGTGTACAAGTAAATGATTTCTGATGTTATGCTAGTTCAGAGGATTCTATAATGGTAAATAATAGTAATTTGTCACGATTTGTTGCAGATAGAGTTAGGCAGATACGTAAGGAACGGAAGCTGACACAAGAAGCCTTATCAGAGGCTTCTAAATTGGATATAAAGTATGTTAATAAATTTGAGAATTATAGACATTCAGCTCGATTAGAGACTTTAGAAAGCTTATTGGAGGCTTTGGGAATAACCTACAGTGAATTTTTTAATTTTGATATTAAAGCTGATATGGCATTAGTTGAAGAACTCCTTGTAGTTTTGTCTAAACTACCTAAAGAGAAGCAAGAGAAGAAAATTAAAGCACTGATAGCATTGATTGAAGAATGAAAAAATCCCTACTTAGTTACTAAACTAAGTAGGGATTTTTTATACAATAAAATGGTTGCAGACTTTGCAGATTAAAGAAATACTCTAAATCACCTCACCTACAATATTTGAATTAAAAAGTCTATAATACCTAGTATATATAGCTCTTCATCTTCTTTTTTAGAGTCGTGAAATTTTATCTTAAAGGATTCTTTCTCTAGATTTTCCTTATTTTGGGGTTGATTTTTCTTGTATTATCTTTACTTTAACTTGAGCTTGTTATTGCCCTGACTTTGACAGGTCATATTGAAGAATATTAGTCCTCTTCTTCCATTTCATAATATTCTTGTGTGGTTAATATCCCATGGTCATCTAGCAAGTCTGCATACTTAGATTGGTTATACCTCCGCATATCTATATAGTTCTGTTCTCGAAAATCAGTCACATGATAGACACATTCATTATTTAACTCTGTTACAAGCTCTGAATTTTCCAAAGTTTGTAATGTATCTACTTTTAGACCAGTTAACCGTAAAAGCATGTAGGCTTCACAAACACCATCATCATCTGTATTTTGTAACATATGAAAGTATAAAGCCTGTGCTTCAATTGGCAATGTTAAAAATCGTTGAGTTTGTGTAACTGTTTTGCTCATCATTCTTCTATTTCCCATGGTAGTCTCCTATTTTGAGTGAATATATAAATTGATTTATCATCATAGATAAATTACCTTCCAACAAGTTTGAGATTAGTTTTTGCCCAAATTTCAGGGTGTTTTTAAGTAGATTTTGATTGTAGACGGCTTAGTAGCTCTTGTTTCTGATTATCAGATAGCCTTCTCTTAGGTTTAACAAAAGGATTTATAGAGAAGTTTTCTAAGTCTGATAACATTGCTGACACATAGATTACAACGCCATTCTCTATTTCTTTATCAATCTGTTCAAAACAGGATTCTGATTTGATGATTTGATTGATATGTTTTCTGACACTACTTTCTAAAAACCAGCAATTATCTTTTTCATCGTATCTGATATGTGTTTCACGTTCATCAATTATATAAGACATAATTTCCTCCTTTTAATTAAAAATGATATAATAGAGGAGGTTGCCACCGTACTTCGAATCAAGGTGGCACCTCAAGCACATATTAGAGTTGGGTTTTCCTAACTCTTTTTTCTTACAATTTTTATCAACTATCACATTTTCCTCACCTCCTTCAATTTTTACGATACTAATATGCCGACAAGACTTTATTCTTTTAGTTTTTCCAAGATATTTTCTACATCTCGTAAATCGTAATAAATTGATTTGCCTTGTCGCCTACCACGTAAGCCCAAAGCTCTAAGTTTAGCAAGATATTTATAATCAAAACCATATAGCTTCATGAGTTCTTTCTGCTTAATGGGCTTCTGTAGTTGAGCGTTCAACTTTTGATTTGCTATCTTATCAGCGATAGCTAGAATACCTTTAACCAGTTCTTGACTGGAATTTTCATTTAAAAACTATCCATAGACACATATTTTTAATACTTTTTAATACTTTTAGCTAAAAAAAATATCGTCAATTGTAATTTCAGGAAATTCACAAATTAATAAATTTTTTATAGCTAACTTTTCAGAGTCGTTAAACTCTGTTCGTCCTATCTCTTTGTTGTGATACGCTTGCTTAGAAATGTTCAATTTCATAGCTAAATCACCTTGAGATAGTCCTAACATGTGACGATAGCCTTTTATACGTCGATTTTTTCTCATTATGGTTCTCCTTTCCTTTAGGTTGATTCAAGAATAACAGAAAAATTTTACTTTGTCAACACTTTTTGTATACTTTTTAATACTTTTTTGATATAATACTTTTGAAGGAGGGAAATATGGAACAGACCGCAATAATGGTTGGATTAAGAATTCAGTCAATTAGAAAACAATTGGGCGAAACAATGGAAACCTTTGGTAAGAGATTTAATGTTGGTAAAGGAACTGTTAATAATTGGGAAAAAGGAAGAAGTATTCCTAAAAAACCTACTTTACTTTTGATTTCAAAAATAGGCAAGCTTTCTGTTGATGAGCTCCTTTTTGGTTCTAAATCTGAGTATATTGAATACTTGTTTAAACAAAAAGAGCATGAAGTCATAAGTGATTATGATTTTATAAGTAAGGAGCAACTCCATAATGTAGTGCAGGATAAAAAAGAAAAAATGTTGTCTAAAGACTTATCTGAATGGGATTATAATCGTATAAAAAAATTTATTGATAGATTTTTTGATAAGTTAGTTAAAGGAATTCCTATAAATACTGATGACATGCTTTTAGAGATTGTTTCTACTTTAAACGATAAGATTGTTTGGGTAAGAGGCTTGTACAATGAAAAAGGCTTAAAGAAAAAACACAGGATTCAGAACTATAATCTTGCCCCCAGTTATTATCAAAAAGTTTTGACTATTTTACAAAATGCTCGCTCCGAAATAGATATTCTAAGAGATACTCTTGAAGTTGATGAAGCCACAGAGAATAATTTTATTGAAGAATAATTACTATGTATTCCTTTTATATGCCGACAAGCAAAAGAAAGGACAACATTATGATAAAAAAATATGAATTGAAAGATGGTACTGCTCGTTATATGTACCATACCTATTTAGGAACAGACCCGTTGACAGGGAAACGAATCAAAGCCTGTAAACGTGGTTTTAAAACCCAAAAAGAAGCTAGACTGGCAGAAAGTCAGTTATTGCTTAAAGTGGAAACGGAGGGGCTTTCTGAATCTCATAAACGCATGAAATTTTCTGAGGTTTATGGTTTGTGGTTGGTTCACTATAAGAATACTGTTAAAGAAAGCACCTATGTTCGTCAAAAAGCACAAGCAGACCTACATATTTTACCTATTTTTGGTGAGTATTTTGTTGATAAAATCAGCGTGTCTTTCTGTCAGCAACAGTCTAACTTGTGGTTTAATAAGTACGCCAAATACGCTAATTTTATGGGGACGGTGCGTGCTATCCTTGATTATGCTATCAACCTCGGTTATTTAGATGATAACCCTATGCGAAAGGTTATTCGACCACGCAAACGACAAGGGATTATTGATGAGTCAGAAGAAAAGGCAAAGAATTTTTATAGCAAAGAAGAGTTGAAACATTTCTTAGAATGTGCTGAACAGGAAGATAAGGAGTTGGCTTTAATCTTCAGAATTCTAGCCTTTACAGGGTTAAGGAAAAGCGAGTTAATGGCGTTGCGATGGAAAGACCTTGACTTGATAAAGGCAACCTTGTCTGTTAATCAGACCGTAGTCTATGGGATAGATAATCGAATGCTCTTTCAAACGCCAAAGACCAAAAAGAGCAAGCGGACAATATCGCTTGACCCTGTGACGGTTCAACAGTTGAAAAGTTGGCGAACTACGAAAAAAGAAGAAGCCTTTCCAAATCGTTTACTGGATACAGACCTAGTTTTTTCCAATCCTGAAGGTAAGCCTTACAGTTTTGATTTTATAAACTATCATTTACGGTGTTTACTGAAAAAGTATGACCTTAAAAAGATTACGCCTCATGGATTCCGTCATACTCATTGTTCTCTACTTTTTGAAGCTGGTGCAAGTGTCAAAGAAGTGCAAGAGCGTTTAGGGCATGAAGACATCAAGACCACCATGAACATCTATGCTCATGTTACAAAAGAAATAAAAGAGCAAACAGCCCAGAAGTTTGCTCAATTTATGAATATTTAGAGTGGTGGCAATCAAAATGGCAATCACGCACCAAAAAAGCCTCTTCCGATTTCTCGGAAAAGGCTTGATTTCAACATCTTTAAGCAATAAATGCGGTTGATTATTTGAGACCGTATTTTTTGTTGAAGCGATCCACACGACCATCTGCTTGAGTGAACTTTTGACGTCCAGTGTAGAATGGGTGTGAGTCAGATGAAATTTCCACACGGATGAGTGGGTAAGTTTCGCCTTCAAATTCAACTGTCTCGTTAGAAGACTTAGTTGAACCGCTCAAGAACTTGTAGCCAGTTGTTGTATCAAGGAAAACAACTGGACGGTATTCTGGGTGAATGTCTTTTTTCATTTCAAAAAATCCTTTCTGCCATAGCAGTTTGTCTGCCATAGTTATTAACCATTACATTCTATCAGAAATCGTAGAATTTGGCAAGAGTTTTCACTCGAAAAATTAATGTTCCTTAACCAGCTGGCAGAGCTCTGCCCAAAGAGACTGAATATCTCGGTCAGAGTAGGCCTTGGCACCGCTGGCTAGGGGGTGTCCACCTCCGTCGTATTGTATAGCCAGCTCGTTGATGACGATGGTCTTACTACGAAGGTTGACGCGATAGTGTCCTTCAGGTTGCTGGGTGATGATGGCCCAACTTTTGACCCGATCAATTTTACCAGGGCTACCGACGATGAGAGCTACTTCTGCAGGACTGATGTCGTGGTCTGCTAAAATCTGACTGGTTAGGACAATCATTGCAGCACCACTGCTATCAATGGTAAGATTTTGGAGAATATAGCCATTGAAGCGGGCAATCCGTTCAGGGATCGTGTCCATTTCTCGCATTAGTCCAGCAAAATCGAAATCGTAGCTCCGCAATTTGCTGACCGTTGCAAAGGTCTTAGCAGTCGTTGATGGGAAGAGGAAGCGTCCTGTATCACCGATGATACCGGCAAAGAGCAAGCGAACAGCGGTCGTGGGAAGTTCTAGACCAGATTCAAAAGCCAAGTTGGCGATAATTTCGCTAGCTGAAGAGGCTGCCGTGTCCACATGATAGAGGTCACCGTAAGGCTCGTCGTTGGGATGGTGGTCGATTTTAAGGAGAAAATCGCCACGCTGGTAACGGTCATCGTCGATCCGATCGGTGTTTGCCGTGTCGGTGACGATAACTAAGGAGCCGTTATAGTCACTGTCGGTGACGGTATCCATTTGAGCCAGATAGGTCAGGGTCGGTTCATTGTAACCAGCTGTCAAGACTCGTTTTTCAGGATAATTATGGCGGATGATTTCAGCAAGCCCAACCTGAGAGCCAATGGCGTCAGGATCTGGTTTCTGGTGTCGGTGGATGATGATGGTCTGATAGCGGTCAATGGTTGCTAAAATGGTTTGAAAATCAGTCATGGTGTCTCCTTTTCATGTCGATATGGGGGATATTATCGTCGAGGTAAATAGCAGAGCAGGACTCAAAGCCAAACTGTTGATAAAAGTCTTCCAAATAAGCCTGTGCCTGGGCGAACAGGTCCTTCTTTGGAAAAGTGGCTTGCCAGTAAGTCAAGGCCTGTCCAAGTAATTCTTGACCCAAGCCAGTTCCGCGCTGATTCGGAGCAACTAGGACCCGCCCCAATTTGACCTGATTTGGGGCGGGGATGAGACGGCAGTAGGCTAATAGTTGTCCAGCCTTGTCCCTATAAAAGAGATGGTGGGCGATGAGGTCAGCGTCGTCAACTTCTTGGTAGGGGCAATTTTGCTCAACCACAAAGACTGCAATCCGCAGTTGGTAGATAGCGTGCAACTCTGTTGGGGTTAGCTGGTCAAAGGTTTTCCAAATCCACATTTAGTTGATGGCCTTATAGTCAGCAGCTAATCCACGCTGGACAGCTGGGCGCTGGGCGATTTTTTCGGTCCAGGCTTTGAGGTTGGTGTAGTTGTCCACCGCTAAAAATGTTGCCGAACCAGCATAGAGCTTGCCTTGAACCAGTTGCCCATACCAGGACCAGATGGCGATGTCAGCGATGGTGTAATCATTTCCGGCGATGTAGGGTTTAGTAGCGAGTTCTTTATCTAGCAAGTCCAACTGGCGTTTGACCTCCATGGTAAAGCGGTTGATGGGGTATTCCATTGGTTCTGGGGCGTAATGGTAGAAATGCCCAAAGCCACCGCCTAAAAAGGGAGCGGCGCCAGTTTGCCAAAAGAGCCAGTTGAGGACTTCGGTTTTTTGAGCGAGGTCGCTTGGTAAGAGAGCAGAGAATTTTTCCGCCAGGTAGAGGAGGATATTGGCTGATTCAAAGACCCGTTGGGGCTGGTCACCAGATTGGTCCAGCAGGGCAGGAATCTTGGAATTGGGGTTGAGAGAAACGAAGTCCGAACCGAACTGGTCGCCCTCCATGATGCTAATTTGATAGAGGTCGTAGTCAGCTGCCAGACCCAGCTCTTTCAATTCTTCCAAGAGGATGGTCACCTTGACCCCGTTTGGCGTCCCCATAGAGTAGAGCTGGAAGGGCTGGTCACCCTTGGGCAGGACTTGCTCAAAACGAGCCCCTGCTGTTGGCAGGTTAATGCCAGTGAATTTTCCTTGGGAGCTGCTTTGGTCGCTCCAGACGGTTGGTGGTTGGTAGGTCATATAATGCTCCTTTATCATAATCTAGTGCTAAAATCATAGCAAAAATTAGTGATTTTTTCAAGAAAATCTGATTTTTGCCGAAAAGTCCTTGACAACCAACTTGCTTTTGGTAAAATGATAAGAAATTAAATGAAAACGGAGATATAAAAATGAAAGAAAGAATTAAAATGTTACCAAAAACCGAACTACATTGTCATTTAGATGGTTCTTTATCCCTAAAGGCTGTCCGACGATTGGCTGAATTGGCTAATATCGAGTTGCCAGCTAAGAATGAGGACTTAACTCAGCTGGTGACCGCACCTCAGGAAGTCCAAGACTTGACTGATTACCTTAAAACCTTTGACTTTATTCGCCCCCTCTTGCAGACTGAGGAATCCTTGCGTCTAGCAGCCTACGATGTGGCGGAGCAGATGGCAGCAGACGGTGTCATCTACGGTGAGATTCGTTTTGCTCCTGAACTATCTATGGATAAGGGCTTGACAGCGGTTGAAGTGGTGGAGGCAGTCCTTGATGGCTTGGCGGCGGCTGAACAAGATTTTGATATTGTGGTGCGTGCCTTGGTGTGTGGCATGCGGTCGGCTGACCAAAGCCTGGCTAAATCCATTTTTAAGGCCGTTGCCCACCTCGCCCCCAAAGGCTTGGTCGGATTTGACTTCGCTGGAGATGAAGCTAACAACCCAACAGCTATCCTAGCGGACACTATACAGGAAATCCAAGAACTAGGCTTGCCCTTTACCCTCCACGCTGGCGAATGCAATTGTCCGCAAAATCTGTCGGATGGTTTAGACCTTGGGATTAAGCGTTTTGGTCATAGCACTGCCCTTTACAAGGATGACGCCCTGATGGATAGGGCAATCGCAGAAGGGGCGACCTTTGAATTGTGCCTGACCAGCAACCTCCATACTAAGGCGATTCCCCATCTCAGGGATTGGCCCTACCCCAAACTCTACGCCAAGGGAGGTCAGATCACGATTAACACGGATAACCGCACCGTGTCAACGACCAACCTCAACAAGGAGTATCAGCTCCTCCACGAGCATTATGGCACCACCCTAGAGGATTTTCAAACCTTTAATGAGCATGCTATCCGCGCCAGCTTTGTCACAGAAGAGGAGAAAGCCTTGCTCTTAGAAAAATTAAGGCAGGGCTATGCCAGGGTATCAAAATAAATAGCCCTATCGTCTCATCTGTGGTATAATGGATGAAAACAAGGAGGAAGATATGGCTTTAGCTAAGATTGTTTATGCCAGCATGACTGGTAATACCGAAGAAATCGCCGATATTGTGGCGGACAAACTCCGTGACTTGGGGCATGAGGTCGAGTTAGAGGAGTGCACCAGCGTTGATGCCAGCGACTTCGAGGATGCCGATATCGCCGTTGTGGCGACCTATACCTATGGCGATGGCGATTTGCCTGACGAGATTGTTGATTTCCACGAGGACTTGGGCGAATTGGACTTGACCGGCAAGATTTATGGGGTGGTCGGCTCTGGCGACACCTTCTACGACTTTTTCTGCAAGGCGGTCGATGATTTTGAGGAGGCTTTCGCCAATAGCGGAGCAACCAAGGGGGCTGAGTCTGTCAAGGTCGATTTGGTAGCGGAAGAAGAAGACATTGAAAAATTAGAAGCCTTTGCCCAAGCCCTGTCTGACAAGGTTGGCTAGGCTCTAGCATGGCTTGAAAGAGGCTGGAACAGTTGCAGCAGTTGGCAGAACCAACGAGAGTGGGACAGAAATCGGTAACGCAGAGCGTTCGATTTCGTGGTCCCGCCTCCGCACAGTTGAGTAGGGTTGTAAAAGCTGATGAAATCAGCGAATTAGAACC